>NZ_CP038439.1:2710000-3010000 GCF_004683865.2 Paracoccus liaowanqingii
GACGGTGCGAACCACCCAGGACCTTGATGCACTGAACCCGGCGAGCGCCCGAGTTATCAGCAACATCCAGATTGGTCTGCATCTGGATCATTTGGTTTCTCCCGACCTTTGGGGACCGCCACATGGCGCCCCAGGGTTTCGATCATTTCTGATCTGTGATGATGGACTTTTAGGCCGAAGCCGCTTCGTCCGTCAGGACAGTCCAGCGTTTCGTCTTCGAGATCGGGGCGCATTCGACGATGCGAACGAGGTCCCCGATCTTGAACTGGTTCTGCGCGTCATGCGCGCGGTATTTCTTCGACGAGCGCACGATCTTGTGCAGCACGGGATGCTTGAAGCGGCGCTCGACAGAGACGGTGATCGTCTGTTCGTTCTTGTCGCTGGTGACGCGGCCTTGCAGAATGCGTTTGGGCATGACCGGGGCTCCTTAGTTCGAGGCCGCGGCGTCTGCCGCTTTCTGGTTCAGAATCGTCTTCACACGGGCAACGTCGCGACGGACGACACGCATGCGGGCGGTGCTTTCAAGCTGGCCGGTCGCCTGCTGGAAACGCAGGTTGAAGGCCTCTTTCTTCAGCGCAACCAGCTGATCCTTCAGCTGGTCGGGCGTCTTCGTCAGCAATTCTTTGGCGTCCATGACGCGTCTTCCTTTCAACATCACCGGAGAGCCCCTGTCGCCAGGGCCACCCTGATTCCGGTGGAGTTTCGTGATGAAGGCCTGCGCATACAGGCGCAGCACCCCGATTGCAACCCTTTTCCCCGGAGCCGGAAAAAAGGAGGCCCCGCCGGTCGCCCGGCGGAGCCTTTGTTCGGCGGTCGCAGGGTGGGGTTCACCCCCACCCGACCCCTCACCAGTCTTCGCGCGCCACGATCCGGGTCAGGACCGGCAGCTTCATCGCGCCGAGGCGCAGGGCCTCGCGGGCGATGACGTCATTGACGCCGTCGATTTCGAACATGATCCGGCCGGGATGGACCCGGGCCGCCCAGAAGTCGACCGAGCCCTTCCCCTTGCCCATCCGCACTTCGGTGGGCTTTGACGAGACCGGGACGTCCGGGAAGATCCGGATCCAGACCCGGCCCTGACGCTTCATGTGGCGGGTGATCGCGCGGCGGGCCGCCTCGATCTGCCGCGCGGTCACACGCTCGGGCTCGGTGGCCTTCAGGGCGAACGAGCCGAAGTTCAGGTCGAACCCGCCCTTTGCCTCGCCATGGATCCGGCCCTTGTGCTGTTTGCGGAACTTCGTCCGTTTCGGTTGCAGCATGTTTTCTACTCCTTACCGGGCGTCGCGGCGCGGGCCACGGGGCGCGGGGCCTTCCTGAGCCTCGGCAGTGCGGCGATCATGGGCCTGGGGATCATGTTCCATGATCTCGCCCTTGAAGATCCACACCTTCACACCGATGATCCCGTACGGGGTCGTGGCTTCGGACAGTGCATAATCGATATCGGCGCGCAGCGTGTGCAGCGGCACACGACCTTCGCGATACCATTCGGTCCGTGCGATCTCGGCACCGCCGAGACGGCCGGCGACGTTCACACGGATGCCCAGGGCCCCCATGCGCATCGCGTTCTGGACCGAGCGCTTCATGGCGCGGCGGAACGAGACCCGACGCTCCAGCTGCTGGGCGATCGACTCGGCGACCAGCTGCGCATCGACGTCGGGCTTGCGCACTTCGACGATGTTCAGGTGCAGCTCGCTGTCGGTGAAGTTCGCCAGCTTCTTGCGCAGGGTTTCGATATCCGCGCCCTTCTTGCCGATGATGACACCGGGGCGTGCGGCGTGAATGGTCACGCGGCACTTCTTGTGGGGACGCTCGATGATGACGCGGCTGATGCCGGCCTGCTTGGCCTCCGTATGGATGAAGCCCCGGATCTTCAGGTCTTCAAGCAGCAGATTGCCATAGTCCTTGTCGTCGGCGTACCAGCGGCTGTCCCAGGTGCGGTTGACCTGGAGGCGCATGCCGATCGGATTGACCTTCTGACCCATTACGCTTGCTCCTCGACTTGGCGCACCTTGATGGTGATTTCCGAAAACGGCTTCATGATCTTGCCGAAGCGGCCACGTGCCCGCGGACGGCCACGCTTCATCACCAGGTTCTTGCCGACCCAGGCCTCGGCGACGACCAGATTGTCGACGTCCAGACCGTGGTTGTTCTCGGCATTCGCGATGGCCGACTGCAGGCACTTCTTCACGTCACCGGCGATCCGCTTGTGCGAGAAGGTCAGGTCGGACAGCGCCTTGTCGACCTTCTTGCCCCGGATCAGCTGTGCGACCAGGTTCAGTTTCTGCGGCGAGGTGCGAAGCATCTTCGTCTTGGCGAAGGCCTCGTTCTCCGCCACGCGGCGCGGATTGTTTTCCTTACCCATGGCGATTACTTCCTCTTCGCTTTCTTGTCGGCCGCGTGACCGTAATAGGTCCGCGTGGGCGAATATTCACCGAATTTCTGACCGATCATCTCTTCGCTGACATTCACCGGGATATGCTTGTGCCCGTTGTAGACGGCAAAGGTGAGGCCCACGAATTGCGGCAGGATCGTGGAACGGCGCGACCAGATCTTGATGACCTCGGACTTGCCGGATTCTTTGACCTTTTCCGCCTTCTTGAGCACATAGGCGTCAACAAAGGGGCCTTTCCAAACAGAACGTGCCATGGATCAACGCCCCTTCTTTTTCGCGTGGCGCGAACGCAAGATATACTTGTCGGTCGCCTTGTTGCTGCGGGTCTTCTTGCCCTTGGTGTCTTTACCCCAGGGCGTGACCGGCGTGCGGCCACCCGACGTGCGACCCTCACCACCACCATGCGGGTGGTCGATCGGGTTCATGGCGACGCCGCGGACGCTCGGGCGGATGCCCTTGTGGCGGTTGCGGCCGGCCTTGCCGAGGTTCTGGTTCGAATGGTCGGCATTCGACACGGCACCGATGGTGGCCATGCATTCCTGACGGACCAGACGCAGCTCGCCCGAGGACAGGCGGATCTGGGCATAGCCGCCGTCGCGACCGACGAACTGGGCATAGGTGCCCGCCGAACGGGCGATCTGGCCGCCCTTGCCGGCCTTCAGCTCGACATTGTGCACGATCGTGCCGATCGGCATGCCGCTGAAGGGCATGGCGTTGCCCGGCTTCACGTCGACCTTGGCGCCGGCGATGATCTTGTCGCCAATCGCCAGTCGCTGCGGCGCCAGGATATAGGCCTGCTCGCCGTCTTCGTATTTCACCAGCGCGATGAAGGCGGTGCGGTTGGGATCGTACTCGATCCGCTCGACGACCGCCGCCATGTCGAACTTGGTGCGCTTGAAATCGACGATGCGATACAGGCGCTTCGCCCCACCGCCCTTGCGGCGCATGGTGATCCGTCCGGTATTGTTCCGGCCGCCCTTCTTGGTCAGGCCCTCGGTGAGGGTCTTGACGGGGCGTCCTTTCCAAAGCTCCGAACGGTCGATCAGAACCAGCCCGCGCTGGCCAGGCGTCGTCGGTTTATACGACTTCAATGCCATCTTTCTGTCTTCCGTTGCTTTGGACCGAGGTGGTCCGTTTCAGTCACATGCGGCAGCCCCGGACGGGCCGGGGCTGCCAGATCGCGGCCGGTGCTTACAGACCGGTCGAGACGTCGATGGTGCTGCCGGCTTCCAGCGTCACATAGGCCTTCTTGACGTCGCTGCGACGGCCGGGCTGGCCGCGGAAGCGCTTGGTCTTGCCCTTGGTGATGGTGGTGTTGACCGCCTTCACCTTGACGCCGAACAGGGCCTCGACGGCCTGCTTGATCTGCGGCTTGTTGCTGTCCTTGGCCACCTGGAACACGACGCCGTTGTTGGCCGAGGTCATGGTGGCTTTTTCGGTGATGATCGGCTTGACGATCACGTCGTAATGTTCAGCTTTCGCGCTCATTTCAGACGAGCCTCCAGAGCTTCGACACCGGCGCGCGTGATGACCAGGGTGTCACGCTTGAGGATGTCATAGACGTTGGCGCCCATCGACGGCAGGATGTCCACGCCTTCGATGTTGCGCGCGGCACGGGCAAAGTTCTCGTTCACTTCGGCACCGTCGATGACCAGCACGCGCTTCCAGCCGTTCTCGCGAACGGCCTTGGCGACGGCGGCGGTCTTGGCGTCGGCGAGGTTCAGATCCTCGATGATCACCAGTTCGCCCGCCGTGGCTTTCGCCGACAGGGCATGACGCAGACCCAGGGCACGGACCTTCTTGGGCAGATCGAAGGCGTGCGAGCGCGGGGTCGGGCCCTTGTAGACGCCACCCTTGCGGAAGATCGGCGCCTTGCGGGACCCGTGGCGTGCGCCGCCGGTGCCCTTCTGGCGATAGATCTTCTTGGTCGAGTAGCTGACCTCGGACCGGCCCAGCACCGAGTGGGTGCCGGCCTGCGCCTTGGCATGCTGCCAGCGCACGACGCGCTGCAGGATGTCGCCGCGCGGCTCCAGCCCAAACACGTCGTCCGACAGGTCGATCGACCCGGCAGCGCCGGAGTCCAGCTTGATCACATCAAGTTTCATTGCTTGTCTCCTTCCGGCGCGGCGTCGTCTTCGGCGACCGGATCCGCATTCGGATCGGCGGCTTCCTTGTCCGACTTGATCGACTCTTCGGCCTCGGCCAGGGCGGCGGCCTCCTGCTCGGCGGCCAGACGGGCGGCCTCCTCGCGGGCGGCTTCTTCCTCGGCGGCGGCGGCGGCGGCGGCCTCTTCAGCCAGACGCTTGGCCTCGTTCGCGGCAGAGCGCAAAGCGGCGGGATAGATCAGGTTCTCGGGCGTGGCCTTCTTGACCGCGTCCTTGATCGTGACCCAGCCACCCTTGGACCCGGGAACCGAGCCCTTGACCATGATCAGGCCCCGGTCGCTGTCGGTGCGCACGACCTGCAGGTTCTGCGTGGTCACGCGGACGGCGCCCAGATGGCCGGCCATCTTCTTGCCCTTGAACACCTTGCCGGGGTCCTGGCACTGGCCGGTCGAACCGTGCGAGCGGTGGCTGACCGACACGCCGTGCGAGGCGCGAAGACCGCCGAAGTTGTGGCGCTTCATGGCGCCCGCAAAGCCCTTGCCGATCGAGATGCCCGCGATGTCCACGAACTGACCTGCAAAGTAGTGATCCGCGGTGATTTCCTCACCGACATTGATCAGGTTCTCTTCGGCGACGCGGAATTCCACGATCTTGCGCTTGGGCGCGACCGAGGCTTTCGCGAAGTGACCGCGCATGGCGGCGGTGGTCCGCTTGACCTTGGCCGTGCCGGCGCCCAGCTGGACGGCGGTGTAGCCGTCGGTCGCGGCGGTGCGCTGAGCGATGACCTGAAGGCCGTCCATCTGCAGCACGGTGACGGGAACCTGACGGCCATCCTCGAGGAACAGACGCGTCATGCCCAGCTTCTTGGCGATGATACCAGTACGCAACATGATTTCGCTCCTCAGACCTTGATCTCGACATCCACGCCGGCGGCGAGGTCGAGCTTCATGAGGGCGTCCACGGTCTGCGGCGTCGGGTTGACGATGTCCAGCAGACGCTTGTGCGTGCGGATCTCCCACTGGTCGCGCGACTTCTTGTCGATGTGCGGACCGCGAAGGACGGTGAATTTCTCGATCTTGTTCGGCAGCGGAATGGGGCCGCGAACGGTCGCGCCGGTGCGCTTGGCGGTGTTGACGATCTCTTGGGTGCTGGCATCCAGCACACGATAGTCAAACGCCTTCAGCCGGATCCGGATATTCTGGCTTTGCATATGGAAGACATCCCTCTTGCGGGGAGTTCCAGTCGAGAGGCTGACGACGCACCACGCGGGGCCAGCATCGGACCGTAAAAAATGACAGCAGGCCGCCCCGGTGGGTGGCGGCCCGATCCAAGGTCACCGATTCGCGCCCGGGACGGCCGCTTCGATGACGATTGCGCTGCCTTAACGGCTTCCCCGGCCCGGGTCAACAGCCGCGACGCCCCGTTCCGGACATGCCCGGCGCCAAGGGCCCCGCTTTCATCTTGGCCGAAATATCCCGGGGGGATCGCCGTCAGGCGATGGGGGGCAGCGCCCCCCTGCCCCGTTCAGGCGTTATAGAGCGGCATGACCCCGGCCTCGGCATGGATCTCGTTCACCGCCGCCCGGTCCAGCTTCATCGCGCCCGCCAGATCGTTCAGATAGCGCGCCTCGGCCTCGCTGTCGAAATCGATGGCCAGCAGCGACATCAGATAGACCTGACGCTCCATCCCCTCAGGAATGTCGCGGGCCAGCCCGGCCGCGTCGACCGGCGCCGCCATCTGGTCGCGGATGAACTGCCGCTCCTCCTCGTCCAGATCGTCGCCCAGATGCCCCATCAGGCGCTTGCGCTCGGCCTCGTCGATGGTCCCGTCGGATTTCGCCGCCTGGATCATCGCACGCAGCATCAGCCCGGCCATCTCGTTCTGCTCGGGCGTGGGCGCCACCTGCGGCTCGCCGTCATGGGCCAGCGCATCGTCGAAGAGCGCGCCGAAGCTGGCCTGGTTGGAGGGCTGCGAATCCTTCTGCGCCAGATGGCCCGCCGCACCGCCCGCGGCCGCGCCGCCCAGCAATCCGCCCAGCATCTGCCCCAGCCCGCCGCCCGAGCTGCCCTGCGACACCCGTCCCACGCCACCGCGACCGCCCAGGCTGTCCAGCAGCCCGCCAAGCGATCCGCGCCCCGAGGCCCCGCTGCCGCCGCCAAGCGCGCGGCCCAGCATCTGGCCCAAGCCCCCGCCGGATCCGCCGGCGCCCGAGCCGATGCCCGTTCCCGCGCCGCCGGCATTGTTGCCCAGCAGGCTGTCCATCAGACCGCCGCCGCCGCTGCGCGCCCGCGCGCCGCCCTGCTGCTGGTTGTTCATCATGCTGCCGATCCCCTTGGCCAGCATCACGCCGGCGGCGACCTTGGTCAGGCTTTTCATCAGGCTCATGTCCGTATCCTCCTGGATGCGCGGCGGGCCTGCTGCCCGCCTTGTCGCGGGGAAAACGACGATGCCGCGCACTGGTTCCTGCGACGCCCGCGACCTCGCGGAACTTTGCCCGGCGCGCGCGCTACGCCCGCGTTCCGACGATTGCGGCCGCCCCACGCCCGGCAGCCCTTGATTTCTCCCCGCCCGGCCTATAGATCGCGGCGCACGTCAATTCGGGGCCGTCTCAGCCATGCCCCGCGGTATCCAGGAGGCCTACATGGGCAAGGCAAAGTTTGAACGGAACAAACCGCACGTCAACATCGGCACGATCGGCCATGTCGACCACGGCAAGACGACGCTGACGGCGGCGATCACCAAGTATTTCGGCGAATTCCGCGCCTATGACCAGATCGACGGCGCGCCCGAAGAGAAGGCCCGCGGGATCACGATCTCGACCGCCCACGTGGAATACGAATCCGAGGCGCGCCACTATGCGCATGTGGATTGCCCGGGCCACGCCGACTACGTCAAGAACATGATCACCGGTGCCGCCCAGATGGACGGCGCGATCCTGGTCGTGAACGCCGCCGACGGCCCGATGCCGCAGACGCGCGAGCACATCCTGCTGGGCCGCCAGGTCGGCATCCCCTTCATGGTCGTCTACCTCAACAAGGTCGACCAGGTGGATGACGAGGAGCTGCTGGAGCTGGTCGAGATGGAAGTCCGCGAGCTGCTGACCTCCTACGACTATCCGGGCGACGACATCCCGATCATCAAGGGCTCGGCCCTGGCCGCCATGGAAGGCCGCGACGCGGAGATCGGCGAGAACTCGATCCGCGCCCTGATCGCGGCCGTGGACGAGTACATCCCGACCCCCGAGCGCGCCATCGACCAGCCGTTCCTGCTGCCGATCGAGGACGTGTTCTCGATCTCGGGCCGCGGCACGGTCGTCACCGGCCGGATCGAGCGCGGCGCCGTCAACGTCGGCGACGAACTGGAGATCGTGGGCATCCGCGACACCCGCAAGACCACCTGCACGGGCGTCGAGATGTTCCGCAAGCTGCTGGACCGCGGTGAGGCCGGCGACAATGTGGGCGTGCTGCTGCGCGGCATCGACCGCGAGGGCGTCGAGCGCGGCCAGGTGCTGTGCAAGCCCAAGTCGGTGAACCCGCACACCGTCTTCGAGGCCGAGGCCTACATCCTGACCAAGGAAGAGGGTGGCCGTCACACGCCGTTCTTCGCCAACTACCGCCCGCAGTTCTACTTCCGCACGACGGACGTGACCGGCACCGTCAAGCTGCCCGAGGGCACCGAGATGGTCATGCCCGGCGACAACCTGAAGTTCGAGGTCGAGCTGATCGCCCCGATCGCCATGGAAGAGAAGCTGCGCTTCGCCATCCGCGAGGGCGGCCGCACCGTCGGCGCCGGCGTGGTCTCCAAGATCATCAAGTGATCCCCGCCCGAAAGGGCAGGGCCACATGAACCCACGACAAGGGCCGTCCGAAAGGGCGGCCCCTTCGGCGTGCGGGGGGCTCGGTTTCGACGCCCCCTCCCCCCGGGCCGCAAGGCCCGGCCCCCCGGACCTCTTGGAACATTCGCCAGCCCGCGCAGTTGCCCCGCGAACGCCAAGCACAAGAGGCTCCCATGTCCGACACCCCCGCCCGTCCCCCCTTCCGCAGCGGCGCCATCTCCGATCCCAGCCTGCCGATCCCCGACTTTCCCGCGCAGGAGCAGGCCTTCCCGGGCCTCGCCCAGAAGATGGACCCCCTGCCCGACCACGGCGAGACCAGCTATCGCGGCAGCGGCCGGCTGAAGGGCAAGCGCGCCCTGATCACCGGCGGCGACAGCGGCATCGGCGCCGCCGCCGCCATCGCCTATGCCCGCGAGGGCGCCGACGTGGCGATCACCTACCTGCCCGACGAGCAGCCCGACGCCGACCGCGTCGTCGCCGCCATCGAGGCCGAGGGCCGCACCGCCGTCGCCATCCCCGGCGATCTGCGCGACGAGGGGTTTTGCAAAGAGATGGTCGAAAGCGCCGCCTCGCAGCTGGGCGGGCTGGACATCCTGGTCAACAATGCCGGCCGCCAGCAATTCTGCAACCGGTTGGAAGACCTGACGACCGAGGATTTCGACGCGACGATGAAGACCAACGTCTACGCGCCCTTCTGGGTGACCCGGGCCGCCCTGCCCCATATGGAGGCCGGCGGCTCGATCATCATCACCTCCTCGGTGCAGGCCTTCTCGGGATCGGCGCATCTCTTCGACTATGCGCAGAGCAAGGCCGCCAACGTCGCCTTCGCCCAATCCCTGGCCAAGCAGCTGGCCCCGCGCGGCATCCGCGTGAACGCCGTCTGCCCGGGCCCCTACTGGACCGCACTGCAGATCAGCGGCGGCCAGCCCACCGACAAGGCACAGGAACACGGCGCCAGCCAGCCCCTGGGCCGCCCGGGCCAGCCGGTCGAGATCGCGCCGATCTACGTGCTGCTGGCCTCGGACGAGGCCAGCTACATCACCGGCGAGTATTTTGGCTCGGTCGGCGGCGGCGGTCTCTAGCGTCCTTGCCGAAAAGAAAGAGCCTCCGGCGGGGATATTTTAACCAAGATGAAAGGTCGTCGCGCGAGGATGACAGAGCGGTACAGGCGGGGACGCCGATGACCGCCCAAGGTGAAAGCGCCCTGCCGGGCCGCCCTCCCCGGGGCCGTCACGGCAGGGCGCCGTCATGTCAGCACCCCGCCCCGTCATCTTGGCGCAAATATCCCGGGGGGCCGCCGCGCAGCGGCGGGCGGGGCGGAGCCCCTCTTGCGGCGCCCCGCCTGCCGCTCAGGCGAAGCGGTTGTTGCGGGGGAATCCGCGCGGGGCCATGCGGCCGGCCGAGGCGCGCTTGCCCAGCCAGTCCGACAGGTCGGGCTCGGTCCGGGTCTTTCCGCCGCCCATGGGCCAGGACAGGCCCTGCGCCAGGGTCAGCGTCTCGGCATCCGTCAGCACCTCGTCCTTGAACAGCCCGCCCGGGTTCAGCTTCATCAGCCGCACGCCCTTGCCGCGCGACATCTCGGGCAGCTCGGCCAGCGGGAAGACCAGCATCCGCCGGGTGCCGGCGACGACCGCGACATGGTCGCCCTGCACGGGCTTGCACAGCAGCGCCTCGCCGTTCAGAACCTGCTTGCCGCTGCGGGTCTGCGCCAGGATGTCGGCCGAATTCACGACGAAGCCGTTCGCGTCCTTCGAGGCGACCAGGTACTTGGCCCCCGCGCGCCACGGGAACAGCGCGATGATCTGCGCCTCGTTGGGCAGATCGACCATCAGGCGCAGCGGCTCGCCCATGCCGCGCCCGCCGGGCAGGGTGTTGGCGGGCAGCGTGTAGAACCGGCCGTTCGAGGCGAAGATCATCAGCTTGTCGGTCGTCTCGGCATGCAGCGCCTGCCCGGGGCCGTCGCCGTCCTTGAACTTCAGCTCGGCCTCCAGCGGCTGGTGGCCCTTCATGCTGCGGATCCAGCCCATCTTCGACAGGATCACCGTCACCGGCTCGCGGTCGATCATCGAATCAAGGTCGATGGCGGGCAGCTCGGTCGCCTCGCCGATGGTGGTGCGGCGCTGGCCCTCGGGACGCGACTTGCCGAAGAGGTTGCGGACCTGCTTCAGCTGGTCGGCGATCTGCGCCCATTGCGCATCCTCGCTGTCCAGCATCGCCTGCAGCCCCTCGCGTTCGGACAGCAGCGCGTCGCGCTCGGCGCGCAGCTCGATCTCCTCCAGCTTGCGCAGCGCGCGCAGGCGCATGTTCAGGATCGCCTCGACCTGCACGTCGTTCAGCCCGAACTCGGCCATCATCACGGCCTTGGGCTCGTCCTCGGTGCGGATGATCTCGATCACTCGGTCGAGGTTCAGATAGGCGACCAGATAGCCTTCCAGCACCTCCAGCCGGGCGGCGATCTTCTCCAGCCGATAGGCGGCGCGGCGGACCAGCACCTCGCGGCGGTGGTCCAGGAAGGCGCGCAGCACCTCCTTCAGCGAGCAGACCTTGGGCACGCGCCCGTCGATCAGCACGTTCATGTTCAGGTTGAAGCGCAGCTCCAGGTCACTGTTGCGGAACAGCGCGCCCATCAGCTGCTCGGGATCGACGGTGCGGGCCTTGGGCTCCAGCACGATGCGGATGTCCTCGGCGGATTCGTCGCGCACATCGGCGAAGATCGGGATCTTGCGGGTCTGGATCAGTTCGGCCAGACGCTCGATCAGCTTGGATTTCTGCACCTGATAGGGGATCTCGGTCACGACGATCTGCCACAGCCCGCGGCCCAGATCCTCCTGCGCCCACCGGGCCCGGACGCGGAAGGCGCCGCGGCCGGTGCGATAGGTCTCGGCGATGCTCTCGGCACTTTCGACCAGCACGCCGCCGGTCGGGAAATCGGGGCCCTTGATCAGCGTGGCCAAGGTGTCGTCGCGCGCATCGGGCATCTTGATCAGATGCAAGCAGGCATCCACGACCTCGTGCAGGTTATGCGGCGGGATGTTCGTGGCCATCCCCACAGCGATCCCCGAGGCGCCGTTTGCCAGCAGGTTCGGGAAGGCGGCGGGCAGCACGATCGGCTCGGACAGGGTGCCGTCGTAATTGGGGCGGAAATCGACCGAATCCTCGGTCAGCCCGTCCATCAGCGTCTCGGAGGTCGCGGCCAGGCGCGCCTCGGTGTAGCGGGCGGCGGCCGGGTTGTCGCCGTCGATATTGCCGAAATTGCCCTGCCCGTCGACCAGCGGATAGCGCATGGCGAAATCCTGGGCCAGCCGGGCCATCGCGTCATAGATCGCCGCGTCGCCATGCGGGTGATAGTTGCCCATCACGTCGCCGGTGATCTTGGCCGATTTCCGGAACGGCCCGTTCGGCGCCAGACGCAATTCGCGCATGGCATACAGGATGCGGCGATGCACGGGCTTGAGCCCGTCGCGGGCATCGGGCAGCGCGCGGTGCATGATCGTGGACAGCGCATAGGTCAGGTAACGCTCGCCGATCGCGCGGCTGAGAGGTTCGCTGACGGTGCCCTTTTCGGGGTCGGGAATGAGATCATCGGACATGGGTCTTGGATAGGCCGCCCTGCCCGAGGGGTCCAGATCGAAAAGCGCCGCCCGGGAACGCCTGCGGGCGGGGGGGCGTTGACCGCGGGAACCGACCGAACGGGTCCGGGCGACGGGGGACGGCGCGACATGATCAGGCTGGGACTGCTGATACTGGCCACCTTGGCCGGGCTGGTCGTCGTCCTGTGGCAGCTGGGCGACGGCGCCGCGCCCGACCGCGTCCCCGCCGCGGCCCCCACGGCCAGCGCGCCCGCCACCCCCCAGCCCCCGGAGCCCGCGGCCCCCCTGGCGTCCGAGGCGCCCTCGGGGATCGTGCCCGCCGCCCGCCAGACGCCCGAGCAGGCGCCGCGCTTTCCCGGCCCGCCGCTGGAACCCTCGCCCGAATTCGCCGCTGGAACCCCAGCGCCCGATCTGCCCCCGGGCGCGGCGGGCGCCACCCTCTATGTCACCGCCGACCGGGTGAACATGCGCTCGGGCCCCGGCACCGGCAATCCGGTCGTCACCGGGCTCGATGGCGGCACGGCCGTCGAGGCCTTGGGTCCCCCTGACGCGGAGTGGGTCCAGATCCGCACCCCCTCGGGGCAGGAGGGCTTCGTCTCGGGCCAGTTCCTGTCGACGCAGGCGCCGTGAGGCGCGTCCTGATCACCGGCTGCTCGTCAGGCATCGGCCTGGACGCGGCGCGTCACCTGCAGGCCAGTGGCTGGCAGGTCGTGGCCACCTGCCGCCGCCCCGAGGACATCGCCGCCCGCCGGGCCGAGGGGATGGAGTGCCTGCATCTGGACCTGTCCGACGAGGCCAGCGTGGCGGACTGCACCGAGGCCGCGCTGGCCGGCGGCCCCCTTGATGCGCTGGTCAACAACGCGGCCTTCGCCCTGCCCGGCGCGGTCGAGGACATGCCGCGCGGCGCCCTGCGCGCGATCTTCGAGGTGAACCTTCTGGGCACCCATGACCTGACCACCCGCCTGATCCCGCAGTTCCGCGCCCAAGGCGCGGGGCGCATCGTCACCATCAGCTCGGTCCTGGGGCTGGTCGGCATCCCGTGGCGCGGCTCCTATGTGGCCACGAAATTCGCGCTGGAGGGGCTGACCGACGTGCTGCGGCTGGAGATGCACGGCACCGGCGTCAAGGTCGTGCTGATCGAGCCCGGCCCGATCACCAGCCGCATCCGCGAGAACGCCATCCCGCATTTCGAACGGTGGGTGGACTGGCAGGCCAGCCCGCGCGCCGACCAGTACCGCGCGACGCTGCTGAAACGCCTCTACGAACCCTCGGGCAAGGACCGGTTAGAGCTGCCCCCGCGCGCCGTCAGCACCCGCATTCTGACCGCGCTGACGGTCCCGAACCCCGCCCCGCGCTACTATGTCACGGCGCCCACGCGCATTTCCGGGGTGGCACGGCGGGTTCTGCCGACCCGCGCTCTGGACTGGTTTGCGCGGCGCACTTAGGTTGGGTCCCGAAAGGCGGTGCCCCCATGCCCGATCAATCCCTCTTCCTGGTGACCCTGCTGGCCGTCGGTGTCGTCTTCGCGATCCTGATGACCGGCATCGGCGGATTTGCCAAAGGCGGCGAGTTCAACCGCAAGCACGGCAACCGCATGATGCGCTGGCGCCTCTATGCCCAGGCCGGCGCGCTGGTCGTGCTGATGCTGTTCCTCTGGCTGAGGGGCGCGTGATGGTCGTCCTGAACCGCATCTACACCCGCACCGGCGACAAGGGCGACACCGCCCTGTCCGACGGCACCCGCGTCGCGAAAAGCGATCCCCGGGTCGAGGCCTATGGCACGGTGGACGAGCTGAACGCCACGCTCGGCCTCTGCCGCCTGCATGCGTCAGGCGACATGGCCGCGCGCATCGCCGTGATTCAGAACGACCTGTTCGATCTGGGTGCCGACCTGTCGCGCCCGAACATGGCCGCTGATGGCGCGGCGGGCTATCCGGTCCTGCGCATCATCGACGCGCAGGTCGACCGGCTGGAGGCCGAGATCGACGCGATGAACGCCGATCTGACGCCGCTGCGCAGCTTCATCCTGCCCGGCGGCACGCCTCTGGCGTCGCATCTGCACCTGTCGCGCACGGTGGCCCGCCGGGCCGAGCGCCGCGCGACCGAGCTGCTGGCGGGCGGCGACGTGAACGGCGCGGCAATCCGCTATCTGAACCGGTTGTCGGACTGGCTGTTCGTCGCGGGCCGCGTGGTCAACGACAACGGCGCGGCCGACGTGCTCTGGGTCCCGGGCGCCAGCCGCTAGGTCCCGACCCCGTCGCGGGGGGCGCAAACGCTGCGTCCCGCGACGTTTTTGCCCTGTCATTGCCGGGCGTCCCTG
The DNA here is from genome assembly GCF_004683865.2 of Paracoccus liaowanqingii. Classification (NCBI taxonomy): domain Bacteria; kingdom Pseudomonadati; phylum Pseudomonadota; class Alphaproteobacteria; order Rhodobacterales; family Paracoccaceae; genus Paracoccus; species Paracoccus liaowanqingii. The sequence continues at coordinate 2,724,242 of NZ_CP038439.1, forward strand.
TCTAACAATCCCCCCGACAGATGACGCTCAATCAAGGGAGAGAGGCTCATGAAAGTCCTCGTGCCAGTCAAGCGCGTGATCGACTACAACGTGAAGGCCCGCGTGAAGGCGGACGGATCCGGAGTCGATCTGGCCAACGTGAAGATGTCGATGAACCCCTTCGACGAGATCGCCGTCGAAGAGGCGATCCGCCTGCGCGAAAAAGGCGTCGCCACCGAGATCGTCGCCGTGTCCATCGGCGTCAAGCAGGCGGCCGAGACCCTGCGCACCGCGCTGGCCATGGGCGCCGACCGCGCCATCCTGGTCATCGCCGCCGATGACGTGCACCAGGACATCGAACCCCTGGCCGTCGCCAAGATCCTCAAGGCCATCGTGGACCAGGAACAGCCGCAGCTGGTCATCGCCGGCAAGCAGGCCATCGACAACGACATGAACGCCACCGGCCAGATGCTGTCGGCGCTTCTGGGCTGGTCCCAGGCCACCTTCGCCAGCAAGCTGGAGGTCGAGGGCGATCTGGCCCGCGTCACCCGCGAGGTCGATGGCGGGTTGCAGACGATCGAGGTCAAGCTGCCCGCCATCGTCACCGCCGACCTGCGCCTGAACGAGCCGCGCTATGCCAGCCTTCCCAACATCATGAAGGCCAAGAAGAAGCCGCTGGAGGAGAAGACACCCGCCGATTACGGCGTCGACGTCACCCCGCGCCTGACGATCACCGCCACCCGCGAGCCCGAGGGCCGCAAGGCCGGCATCAAGGTCGGCTCGGTGGACGAGCTGGTTTCCAAACTCAAAGAAACGGGGGTCGTGTGATGGCTGTCCTTCTTCTGGCCGAAGTCACCGGCGGCGAGCTGAACCGCGACGCCACCGCCAAGGCCGTCAGCGCCGTGACAGCTTTGGGCGAGGTCACCGTGCTCTGCGCCGGGGCCCAGGCCCGCGCCGCCGCCGATGCCGCCGCGACCATCGCCGGGGTCGCCCGCGTCCTGGTGGCCGAGGCGCCGCTCTACGGTCACCGCCTGGCCGAACCGACCGCGGCGCTTCTGGTGTCGCTGGCGGGCGACTACAGCCACATCGTCGCCCCCGCCACGACGGACGCCAAGAACATCATGCCCCGCGTTGCGGCGCTTCTGGACGTGATGGTCATCTCCGAGGTTTCGGCGGCCATCGACGCGGACACGTTCGAACGCCCGGTCTATGCGGGCAACGCGATCCAGACGGTCACGTCCTCGGACGCCACCAAGGTCATGACCATCCGCATCGCCAGCTTCGACGCCGCGGGCGAGGGCCCCGCCGCCCCCGTCGCGGACGCGACCCCGGGCGCCGACCCGGCCCTGTCCAGCTGGCTCTCCGACGAGACCGCCGAAAGCGACCGCCCCGACCTGACCTCGGCGGGCCGCGTCGTCTCGGGCGGCCGCGCCTTGGGCTCCAAGGAGCAGTTCGTGATGATCGAGCAGCTGGCCGACAAGCTGGGCGCCGCCGTCGGCGCCAGCCGCGCTGCCGTCGATTCGGGCTATGCCCCCAACGACTGGCAGGTCGGCCAGACCGGCAAGGTCGTCGCCCCCGACCTCTATGTCGCGGTCGGCATCTCGGGCGCCATCCAGCACCTCGCTGGCATGAAGGACAGCAAGGTGATCGTGGCCATCAACAAGGACGAGGAAGCCCCGATCTTCCAGGTCGCCGATTACGGCCTCGTGGGCGATCTCTTCACCCTCGTCCCCGAACTGACCGAGAAACTCTGACCCCTTCATCTTGGTCCCAAATATCCCGGGGGGAGTCGCGTCACGCGACGGGGGGCAGCGCCCCCCTCCCCCCGCAGTCCTCAGCAGACCGCCCCCTCCCAAAGGGGGCGGTTTTGCATTGCAGCATGCCCCGCCCCGCCCTATCGTCCGCCCGAACAAGCAGGAGTCCGGCATGACGGTTCAAACGGTGGGCGTGATCGGCGCGGGTCAGATGGGCAACGGCATCGCCCATGTCTTCGCCGTGGCCGGTTACGACGTTCTCTTGACCGACATCAGCCGCGACGCGCTGGACAAGGCCATCGCGCTGATCGACCGCAACCTGGAACGCCAGGTCAGCCGCGACAAGATCACCGCCGAGGTGAAGGCCACTGCCATGGGCCATATCCGCACCACGCTCAAGCTCTCCGATCTGGGCCAGTGCGACCTGGTGATCGAGGCCGCCACCGAACGCGAGACCGTCAAGCAGGCGATCTTCGAGGATCTGGTCCCGCATCTGAAGCCCGAGACGATCCTGACCTCGAACACCTCCTCGATCTCGATCACACGCCTCGCCTCGCGCACCGACCGCCCCGAGAAGTTCATGGGCTTCCACTTCATGAACCCCGTGCCGGTCATGCAGCTGGTCGAGCTGATCCGCGGCATCGCCACAGACGAGCCGACCTACAAGGCGCTGCATGCCGTGGTCGAGAAGCTGGGCAAGACCTCGGCCACCGCCGAGGATTTCCCCGCCTTCATCGTCAACCGCATCCTGATGCCGATGATCAACGAGGCGGTCTACACGCTCTACGAGGGCGTGGGCTCGGTCAGCTCGATCGACAGCGCGATGAAGCTGGGCACCAACCACCCGATGGGCCCGCTGGAACTGGCCGATTTCATCGGCCTGGACACCTGCCTCGCGATCATGAACGTGCTCCATGACGGGCTGGCGGACACGAAATACCGCCCCTGCCCGCTTCTGACCAAGTATGTCGAGGCCGGGTGGCTGGGCCGCAAGACCGGCCGGGGTTTTTACGACTATCGGGGCGAGACGCCCGTTCCGACCCGCTGAGTGTCGCTTTCAGACGGTCGCGCCCCGGGACTCCGCTCTTGACTGAGCGGATAATCAACAAACCCGACAGGAGAGACCCATGACCCGACCGATCCTCGCCGCCATGGCGCTGACCGCCCTCACGGCTCTGCCCGCATGGGCCCAGGATGCCGACAGCTGCGCGACGGTGCGCCTGTCCGATCCCGGCTGGACGGACATCACCGCCACCAACGGCGTGGCGGCGGCGCTGCTGGAGGCGCTCGGCTACACGCCCGACATCGCCACCCTGTCGGTGCCGGTGGGCTACGAGGCCCTCAAGGGCGCGCAGACCGACGTGTTCCTGGGCAACTGGATGCCCGCGCAGGCCAGCTTCCGCGCCGATCTGGACGCCGATGGCGGCGTTACCGAACTGGTGCAGAACCTCGAGGGCGCCAAGTTCACGCTGGCCGTCAACCCGGCGGCTGTGGCCCTCGGCGTGGCCCATTTCGCCGATCTGGACGCCCATCGCGACGCGTTCGAGGGCAAGATCTACGGCATCGAGCCCGGCGCGCCGGCCAACCAGAACATCCAGGGCATGATCGACGCCGACACCTTCGGCCTGGGCGATTGGGAGCTGGTCGAGTCCGGCGAACAGGCGATGCTGGCGCAGGTGACCCGCAACGACGACACCCCGACGGTCTTCCTGGCTTGGGCGCCCCACCCGATGAACGAGGCGATCGAGATCACCTATCTGTCGGGCGGCGACGCGCAGTTCGGGCCCGATTTCGGCGGCGCCACCGTCCACACGCTGGCCCGCGCCGAATGGGCCGAGAGCTGCCCCAATGCCGCGCGACTCTTCACGCAGCTGGTCTTCGACGTGACGATGGAAAACCAGCTGATGGGCGCGATCCTGGACGACGGCGCCGATCCGCAGGAGGCCGCGCGCGACTGGATGGCCGACAACACCGACGCGCTGGCCCCGTGGCTGGACGGCGTGACCACGCTGGACGGCCAGCCGGGACTTGACGCGGTGCAGGCGGCGGTGGCCGGATAGGACCCGTGCAGCCCAATATCCTGATCCTCATGGCGGACCAGCTGTCGGGGGTCCTGTTCCCCGACGGCCCCGCCCCGTTCCTGCACACCCCCAACCTGCGGCGGCTGGCCCTGCGGTCCGCCCGCTACGCCAACGCCTACACCGCCAGCCCTCTCTGCGCGCCGGGGCGGGCCAGCTTCATGTCGGGCCAGCTGCCCCGCCGCACGCGGGTCTACGACAACGCGGCCGAGTTCGCTTCCGACATCCCGACCTATGCCCATCACCTGCGCCGGGCGGGCTATCGCACCTGCCTGTCGGGCAAGATGCATTTCGTCGGCCCCGACCAGCTGCACGGCTTCGAGGAGCGGCTGACCACCGACATCTATCCCGCCGATTTCGGCTGGACCCCGGATTATCGCAAGCCCGGGGAACGGATCGACTGGTGGTATCACAACCTGGGCTCGGTCACCGGCGCCGGCGTGGCTGAGATCACCAACCAGCTGGATTACGACGACGACGTGGCCCATCAGGCCTGCCGCAAGCTCTATGATCTGGCCCGCAGCGGCGACGACCGGCCCTGGTGCCTGACGGCCAGCTTCACCCATCCCCACGACCCCTTCGTGGCGCGCCGCCGCTACTGGGACCTCTACGAGGGCGTGCCCGAACTGGAGCCGCCCGCGCTCATCCCCTACGCGGACATGGACCCCCATGCGCAGCGCCTGATGGATGCCTGCGACGCGCAGGCCTTCGACATCACGGACGACCAGATCCGCCGCGCGCGCCAAGGCTATTTCGCCAATATCAGCTATGTCGACGACAAGATCGGCCAGATCCTCGACGTGCTGGACGCCACCGGCCAGCAGGACACGATCATCCTGTTCCTGTCTGATCATGGCGAGATGCTGGGCGAGCGGGGGTTGTGGTTCAAGATGAACTTCTTCGAGGGCTCGGCCCGCGTGCCACTGATGATCGCGGCGCCGGGCATGGCGCCGGCGCGCGTCGATCAGCCGGTCAGCACGCTGGACGTGCTGCCCACGCTCGGCGATCTGGCCGGGCTGCCAATGGACGGGATCGCGCCTTGGACCGATGGCGTCTCGCTGGCGGGCGGCGGGGATCGCGGCCCCGTGCCGATGGAATACGCGGCCGAGGGCAGCATCACCCCCCTGGTGGCCCTACGCGACGGGCGCTGGAAATACACCGCCTGCCGCGCCGATCCCGAACAGCTGTTCGACCTGCAGGCCGATCCCGGGGAACGCACCAACCTGGCCCCGGACCCCGCCCATGCCGCGACGCTGGCGCGCTTCCGCGAAATGGCCGCGCAACGATGGGATCTGGACGCCTATGACGCCGAGGTGCGCCAGTCCCAGGCCCGCCGCTGGATCGTCTACGAGGCGCTGCGCAACGGCGCCTACTACCCCTGGGACCACCAGCCCCTGCAGCGCGCGTCCGAGCAGTACATGCGCAACCACATGGACCTGAACGACCTGGAAGAGACCCGACGCTTCCCGCGCGGAGAATAGTGAACGGGGCCGGTCATCCTGGCCCCGTCTGCTGTCCTGAGCCCGGGGCCTTTTACTCTTACGCGTCGGCCTTGGCGGTGCGCTTGTCCATGAACTGGTCGAATTCCGACTTGTCCTTGGCCTCGCGCAGCTTGGCCAGGAAATCCATGAACTCGCGATGCTCGTCTTCGAGGCGCTTCAGCGTCTCGGCGCGATAGGCGTCGAAGGCGGTGTTGCCCGTCGATTGGGCGACATGGGGGGTGAACGTGCCGCGTTTGCTGCATCCGAACATGCGCTTGCTCCAGATCATGTAGGTCAGAAGGGCCAGGCCCAGGGGCCAGAAGGCGATGAAGCCCAGGATCATCGCGACGATCCAGGCGGGGCGGCCGCGCGCGTCCAGCCAGTCGCGGGCGCGCATCAGCACATCGCCGAGGCGCTGCCCGGTCGAGATCGGGCGGAGCACGGGGGTTGCGGTGGTCATCGGTGGTGTCTCCCTATGTTAATGTGAATTACATTTACATAAATGGGAAGACCGGGCCGCCCGTCAAGACATATGTTGCGAAAAATCTTCAGTCCTGGATCAGGCCCAGCCCGCGCAGATAGATGATCGCGCCGCTTTCCAGCATCTCGGACGGCTCGACGGGGCTGCGGCTGCCGGGCTTGCCGCGCCCGAACAGCTCGACCACGCCATGGCTCAGCGCCCAGATATGGCTGGCGACCATACGCGACGGGGGGCGGCTGCCCTCGGGCAGGCGCGCGGCCAGCGCCTCGGCGGCCGAGATCAGCACCCCCTGCGCCCGCCCCGAGGCGGCGGCCAGATCGGCATTCCCGGCGATCGAGATGCCGGATTCGAACATCGCCATGTAATGCCCGGGCCGTTCGGCGGCGAAATCCAGATAGGCCTGCCCCATCCGCAGGAAGGCGCTCAGCGGGCGCGGGCGGCCGTCGTCGAAGGCCAGCTGCAACTTGTCGGCGAATTCCAGGAAACCCTGCCGCGCCAGCTCCTCCAGCAGGTCGTCGCGGCCCTTGAAGTGGCGATAGGGCGCGGCGGCGGACACGCCCGCCCGGCGCGCGGCCTCGGTCAGGGTGAAGGCCTGCGGGCCCTGCTCCTCGACCAGGGTGGCGCTGGCCTCGACCAGCGCCTGGCGCAGGTTGCCGTGGTGATAGGTCTTGCGGTCGCGGGAGGTCGGATCGGGCACTACATGCCTTCGCCGAAGAAGTCCCCGACAAGGGCCTCCAGCGCGTCGGCCAGATCGGAGGCCTGCGGCCCGGTGGTCGTCACCCGGATCTGGCTGCCACGCGGCGCGGTCAGCATCAGCAGGCCCATGATCGAATCGCCCGAGACGCTCATCCCGTCCTTCTCGACCTGCGCCTGCGCGTCGAAGCGCTCGACCACGTCCACGAACTTGGCGCTGGCCCGCGCGTGCAGGCCCTTGACGTTGATGATCGACAGATCGCGCGTGACGGGGCCGGTCATCGGGCGAACCGCCCGCCGCCCGATGCCGCCTCGGGCGGGACGTTGTAGCTGTTGATGTACTTGCGCCCGGCCTCCTTGGCGAAGCCCACGGCGATGGGCACCGACAGGTGGCGCGACTTGGCCAGCTTGACCAGCATCGGCAGGTTCGCCCCGTACAGGATCGCCCGGTCCTCGACCGCGCAGGCCGGCAGCGACAGGTTCGAGGGCGAGCCGCCGAACAGGTCCGTCACCAGCACGACCCCGTCGCCCAGATCGACGGCATCCGCCGCCGCCTTGATTTCCGCAGTCTTGGCCGCGCGGTCGTGATCGTCCTCGATCGCGACCGCGGCAATGCCCGTCTGCGGGCCCACGACATGTTCCACCGCGGAAAGATATTCCCGCGCCAGACCGCCATGCGCTACGATGACAATTCCGATCAACGCGTCCCACCAAACCCTTGGGTCAAAGCCGTCATGATGCGTGCCCTTGCAGCGGTTTTGCCCCGCTTGTGGGCAGGGTGTCCGTGCCGGACGGCGGCACCATGATCCGCCGCTCAAGTTCCCTGTGTCTTATTGACACCGGCCAGCCTGCCTCTGCAAGCGCCAGCGCCATTTTTTCCACCAAAGTGACGGAACGGTGTTGCCCGCCGGTACAGCCGAAGCCCACCGCCAGATGCGATTTGCCCTCGTCCATATGGGCGGGCAGCAGGAACTGGATCAGCCCGCGCGTCCGGTCGAAGAATTCCGCGAATCGCGGATCGGCCGCGACATGGCCCTGCACGCGCCCGTCGCGCCCGTCCAGCGGCCGCAGGCCCGGCTCCCAATGCGGGTTGGCCAAGAAGCGGCAGTCGAACATCAGGTCCAGCCCGCGCGGCACGCCGCGCTTGAAGCTGAAGGAATGCAGCGACACGCTCAGCCGCCGGTCGGGCCGCAGGTCGAACCAGCGCGTCAGCTCGGCCTTGAGGTCGTGGGGCGACAGCTCGGTCGTGTCGACCAGCACGTCGGCCCGCGCCAGGATCGGCGCCAGCAGGTCGATCTCGGCCAGCACGCCCGCCAGCGGCGCCTCGTCGGGGGCCAGCGGGTGGCGGCGGCGCGTCTCGTTGTAGCGGCGCACCAGCACGTCGGCGTCGCAATCCAGATACAGGACCTCGGGCGCGTAGTCGGGGCGCCGGGTCAGCCGGTCGATCAGCTCGATCACGTTGAAGGCCGAGAAGTCGCGGTTCCGGACGTCCAGCCCCAAGGCCAGCGGCACGGGCCGCGCCGGGCCGTCCAGCAGGCGGGGGATCAGCGACAAAGGCAGGTTGTCGATCGCCTCGAATCCCAGATCCTCCAGCACGTTGATGGCGGTGGACCGCCCCGCGCCCGAGGGTCCGGTGACCAAGACCAGCCGCTGCACCCGCAGGGCGGCCTGTTCCTCGAAAGCGTCCTGAACCATCCGGAATCCTTTCGCTGGCCGGAGGGCGATCACGCCAGACGCCGTCCCAGCATCAGCTGCCGCAGTGCAGCGCAAAGATGCGGTCGATAGGGCCCCAGCACAAGCGAAACCCGGACCCCCAGCCAATCTTGGTGGTGCATCTGTGGCAGGCGATCCTCTTCCCGGCGCCCCAGGTCGCAGGCCAGCCCGACCGGCACCGGCGGCGAGGGATGCGCCCACAGGATCCCCACCCCCGCGCCTCGATCCGGCCCGACAGCGCGGGGGGCGCCTGCGCGATCAGCCGACCCTGCTGCAACCGCAGGTCGGTGCGGTCGTCTGCGACCAGCACGGCCCCCACGGCCATCAGCTCCAGCGCCAGGCCGGACTTGCCCGACCCCGAGGGGCCCAGGATCACCAGCCCCCGCCCCTCCAGCGCCACGGTCGTCGCATGCAGCTGCATCATTCCGAATCACCTTGCTGTCCGATCCCGACCTAAGCCGGTTCATTTCGCCCCGTCACCCACCCGTCACCCGCCCGTCATCCGCGCAATCCGGGGGCGGACCCCGACTGTTGGCGATAACATTTACTGTTTCCGCTAACCGTTAGCGCTGCCTTGTTCCGCCGCGAATCCGCCGTGCTATAGCCCGGACAGCCGCCCGCATCGGGCACCCGACCCCAGAACCCCACGGAGCCCCCGACATGACGACGCGCGTAAACCCCACATGCAGGCTGGAAGATCAGGGCATCGCGGGGCTGGGCCAGGTCCATTACAACCTGCTGGAACCCGCCCTGATGACCCAGGCCGTCGCGCGCGGTGAAGGCCAGCTGGGCCTGGGCGGCACCTTTCTCGTCTCGACCGGCGCCCATACCGGCCGCTCGCCCAAGGACAAGTTCGTCGTCCGCACGGCCGCGGTCGAGGACCAGATCTGGTGGGAGAACAACAAGCCGATGGCCCCCGAGGCCTTCGACCTGCTGCATGCCGACATGCTGGCGCACATGAAGGGCCGCGACTACTTCGTGCAGGACCTGTTCGCGGGCGCCGATGCCGACAACCGCCTCGACGTGCGCGTCGTGACCGAGATGGCGTGGCACGGCCTGTTCATCCGCCACCTGCTGCGCCGCCCCGAGGCGGACGAACTGGCGAGCTTCACCCCCGAATTCACGATCATCAACTGCCCGGGCTTCCAGGCCGACCCGGCCCGCCACGGCTGCCGGTCCCAGACCGTGATCGCGATGAACTTCGAGAAGAAACTGATCCTGATCGCCAACACCGCCTATGCCGGCGAGAACAAGAAATCCGTCTTCACGCTGCTGAACTACCTGCTGCCCGAAAAGGGCATCATGCCCATGCATTGCAGCGCCAACCACGCGCCGGGCGATCCCGACGACGCGGCGGTGTTCTTCGGCCTCTCGGGCACCGGCAAGACGACGCTGTCGGCCGATCCCTCGCGCGTGCTGATCGGCGACGACGAACATGGCTGGTCCGACACCGGCATCTTCAACTTCGAGGGCGGCTGCTACGCCAAGACGATCAACCTCTCGGCCAAGGCCGAGCCCGAGATCCACGCCACCACCACCCGCTTCGGCACCGTGATCGAGAACATGGTCTTCGACGCCGACAGCCTGGAGCTGGATTTCGAGGACAACTCGATCACCGACAACATGCGCTGCGCCTATCCGCTTGACGCGATCTCGAACGCCTCGCCGACCAGCCTGGGCGGGCATCCCAAGAACATCATCATGCTGACCTGCGACGCCTATGGCGTGCTGCCGCCCATCGCGCGGCTGACGCCGGCGCAGGCCATGTATCACTTCCTGTCGGGCTTCACCTCCAAGACCCCGGGCACCGAGGTCGGGGTGGTCGAACCGCTGCCCACCTTCTCGACCTGCTTCGGCGCCCCCTTCATGCCGCGCCGCCCCGAGGTCTATGGCAAGCTGCTGGCCGACAAGATCGCCCAGCACGGCGCCAGTTGCTGGCTGGTCAACACCGGCTGGACCGGCGGCGCCTTCGGCACCGGCAAGCGCATGCCCATCGCCGCGACCCGGGCCCTGCTGGCCGCGGCGCTGGACGGCAGCCTGAACGAGGTCGAGTTCCGAAAGGACCCGAACTTCGGCTTCGAGGTCCCCGTCAGCGTCCCCGGCGTCTCCGAGGTGCTGCTGGATCCCCGCCAGACCTGGGCCGAGCCCGCCGCCTATTACGCGCAGGCGAGGAAGCTGGTGCAGATGTTCTCGGACAACTTCGCCCAGTACCTGGACGGCATCGACGACGAGGTCCGCGCCGCCGCCATCGGCTGACCGCCCCCGCCTGCCGATCTCCAAGCCCCCGCCCCACGAAAGGCGGGGGTCTTGCGTTCCGGCCTCCGCCGGACGGGCATTTGGGGCCTCCGCCGGACGGGGCCGAGAGCCTGGATCAGAAGCGCGTCCCTCCTTGGCCACTGCCATTCCGCATGACCCTGTGACCAGGCCTCAGCCGGGCGGGGCGGGATCGTCGCGGCGCATCCCTATCGGGCCCATGCCGCCGCCGCCCGCTGCTCCGCCACCACCACCACCACCACCGCCAGCCCGGTCGCGCCCGCCCTCGGCCTTGCCACCGCGACCGCCGCCCCCGCCCTGGGGCCGGGTCGGACCCTGCAGCGGAATGGCGACCGAGGCCGGGATCGGCTCCAGATCCAGCGCGCGGCGGATGAAGTCGCGCAGCGCGATGACCAGTTCCGCCGTGCGGATCGGTCGCCCTGCCGCCATGTCGCCCGCCGCCTGCCCGGCCAGCCGCACATGCTCGTCCGTGCCCAGCAGCAGGATGTCGGCCAGCGCCGCCTCGACCGCGTCGCGGATGCGGCGGGGCCGGTCCGAGGCGGGCTCGCCCTCCAGCGGCGCCATCTCGGCGTCCAGGGGCGCCGCCTCGGCCTTGCGCAGGTCGCGCAGATGGGCCGGGTTGACGGTCAGCTCTCCGGTGAAGGACCCGCCCAGGGTCCGGTAGGCGGCGATCAGCGTCCGCAGCCGCTCGTTGATCTGCCGGTTCATGCGCTGCTGGCGCTGCTGGATGGTCAGCATGACCAGCACGCGGATGCCCACGCCGATGAAGGCGAAGAGCGCCAGCCCCAGGACGGTGGTCAGGATGCCCTGCCAGGAACTGAAATCGAAACCGCGCATCAAGGCCCCTCCGTGACTGTCAGACGCGCCCAGGCGGCATGGCCGGGCAAGGGTGCGGCGCGACGCCCGGTCCGGCCGCGCGATCCGCGCGACCGGACCTCTTGTCGCCGGGTGGCGATGGGCCACCCGTCCGCACGGTCACAGGCCCAGGCAGTGCCGCATGATGGCCTTCTGCGCGTGCAGGCGGTTCTCGGCCTCGTCCCAGATGACCGAGGCCGGGCCGTCCATGACCGCGCTGGTCACCTCGTCCTCGCGATGCGCCGGCAGGCAGTGCATGAACAGCGCGTCGGGGCGGGCCTGGTCCATCAGCGCCTGGTTGATCTGGTATCCGCGCAGCTGGTTGTGGCGGCGCTCCTTGGCGGATTGCGGATCATGCATGCTGACCCAGGTGTCGGTCACGACCAGATCGGCGCCGACCACCGCGCGGGCCGGGTCGCGCTCGATGGTGACCGGATGGCCCTGCGCCGCCGCATAGTCCAAGCAGGCGCGTTCCGGGTCCAGCGGCGGCGGACCGGTGAAGATCAGGTCGAACCCGAACTGCCCCGCCGCATGGGCGAAGCTGGCGAAGACGTTGTTGCCGTCGCCCGACCAGACCACCTTCTTGCCCGCGATATTGCCGCGATGTTCCTCGAAGGTCATCACGTCGGCCATGATCTGGCAGGGATGGGTGCGGTTCGTCAGCCCGTTGATGACCGGCACGGTGGCGTATTCCGCCATCTCCAGCAGGGTGGCCTCCTCAAAAGTGCGGATCATGATCAGGTCGACATAGCGCGACAGCACGCGGGCGGTGTCGGCGATCGTCTCGCCATGGCCCAGCTGCATCTCGGATCCCGACAGGATCATCGTCTGGCCGCCCATCTGGCGCACGCCCACGTCGAAGCTGACGCGGGTGCGGGTCGAGGGCTTCTCGAAGATCAGCGCGACCATGCGGCCCGCCAGCGGCTGGTCGTCGTCGGGCGTGCCCTTGGGGCGGCTGTTGCGGGCGGTCTTCATCGCGCGGGCGGTGTCGATGATGGACCGCAGCGCGGCCCGGTCGGTCGTGTGGATATCCAGGAAATGGGTCATCTGCGTCAGGTCTTTCGGCGATTTCCGCCATGGAAGCCCGCTTGCCCGGCCAAGGTCAAGGGGGCGAAGGTTCGCGTGGGGGGCGCTGCCCCCGCCGCGCGATGCCCGCGCGGCCCCCCGGGATATTTTCGTGAAGAAGACACGCCCGGAGGGGGGAGGGCAAGGACGGGCGTCAGGCCGCCAGGCTGGCCGCGGCGCGGTCCAGGCGCGCGGTGGCCTCGGCGATCTCGGCATCCGAGATGTTCAGGGGCGGCAGCAGGCGCAGCATGTTGTCGGCGGCGGGCACCGTCAGGATCTGCTGGTCATAGCCTGCGCGCACCACATCCGCGGGCGCCACGCGGCATTTCAGCCCCAGCATCAGCCCCTGCCCGCGCACGCCCTCGAAGACGGCGGGATGGGCGGCGATCAGCCCCTCCAGCTTCTGGCGGAACAGGGCGGCCTTGCGGTTCACCTCGGCCAGGAAGGCGTCGTCGGCGACGATCTGCATGACGCGGGCGCCCACCGCGCAGGCCAGGGGGTTGCCGCCGTAGGTGGACCCGTGGCTGCCCGCCACCATGCCGGCCGCGGCATGTTCGGTGGCCAGCACCGCGCCCAGGGGGAAGCCGCCGCCGATGCCCTTGGCGACCATCATGATGTCGGGCGCGATCCCCGCATATTCATGCGCGAACAGACGCCCCGTCCGGCCCATGCCGCATTGCACCTCGTCCAGGACCAGCAGCGCGCCGGTCCGGTCGCAGATCTCGCGCAGCCCCTTCAGGCAGGCATCGGGCAGCGGGCGGATGCCGCCCTCGCCCTGCACGGGCTCGACCAGGATCGCGGCGGTGCGGTCGGTGACGGCGGCGTTCAGCGCCTCGTGATCGCCCCAAGGCAGCGTGCGGAAGCCCGGCATCAGCGGGCCGAAGCCCTTGACCATCTTTTCCGACCCGGCGGCGGCGATGGCCCCGGTCGAGCGGCCGTGGAAGGCCCCCTCGAAGGTCAGGATCTCGATGCGGTCGGGATCGCCCGCGTGATCCCAGTGCTTGCGGACCATCTTGATGGCCAGCTCCGCGGCCTCGGTCCCGGAATTGGTGAAGAAGACCGTGTCGGCAAAGGTCGCCTCGACCAGCAGGTCGGCCAGACGCTCCTGCTCGGGGATCTGGTACAGGTTCGAGACGTGCCAGATGCGGCCCGCCTGCTCGGTCAGCGCCGCGACCAGGTCGGGATGCGCATGGCCCAGCACATTGACCGCGATGCCCGCGCCCAGATCCAGATAGCGGGTGCCGTCGGCGGTGATCGCCCAGGCCCCTTCCCCCCGCTCGAAGGCCAGGGGGGCGCGGTTATAGGTCGGCAGGACGTGCGGGATCATGGGCAGGCTCCGGCGATGGATGGGGGAATGGCGGAAACGACGACAGGGACGCGGGCCCGCGAGGGGCCGGCATCAGCGTCGGGTGCGAAGGGGGCGTCGTTTCGTCATGGCGCGAAGGATGCGCAGCTTTGCCCCGCAAGGCAAGCGCAAATCAGGGCTTCATCCGATAGCCCGAGCGCAGCCAGCGCCACGCCAGGTACAGCACCCCCGCCACCACGGCCGCGCAGATCAGCGCGCCGCGCCAGACCGGGGCGTCGCTGACCCCGGTGACGCCAAAACGCGCCCCGTCGATCAGGTAGAAGATCGGGTTCCAGTGCGACAGCATGTTGAAGGGCTGCGGCAGCGCCTGCACCGAATAGAAGGTGCCCGACAGGAAGCTCAGCGGCGTGATGACGAAATTGGTGATCGCCGCCATCTGGTCGAACTTCTGCGCCATGATCCCGGCCAGGATCCCCAGCCCTCCCAGCATCAGCGCCGCCAGCAGCACGAAGACCAGCGTCCAGACCGGATGCGCGATGCCCCGCCCGGTGACCAGCACCATGCCCGTGCCGATCACGGTCGCCACCAGCAGGCCGCGCACCACCGACCCCGCCAGATAGCCCGCCAGCAGCTCGCCCGCCGACAGGGGCGGCATCAGCGTGTCGACGATGTTGCCCTGCACCTTGGCCGCCGTGATGGAACTCGAGGTATTGGCGAAGGCGTTCTGGATCACCGTCATCATCAGGATGCCCGGCCCCAGAAAGACCAGATAGGGCAGCCCCATCACCTCGCCCCGCCCCTGGCCCAGGGCCAGCGCAAAGACCACCACGAACAGCCCCGCCGTCATCAGCGGGGCGAAGATCGTCTGCTGCCAGACCGCCATGAAGCGCATGACCTCGCGCCGCGCCAGGGTGCGCAGGCCCAGCCAGTTGACCCGGCCGAAGCGGCGCACGCCCATGGCGGGGTCGTCGGCACGGGGGGGCATGGCAGGCATTTGGGGGGCGTTCATCTGGCGGTCCTTGAATTTCTGCGCTTGCGCGGCTAGATCTCGGCATCCCGTTTGTGACGGGGCCAATCGCAGGTTACAAGATGGGGCGGCACGAGAAGCCCGCCCGGAAAGGCAGCCATGTCCTGGACGGATGAACGTGTCGAGACGCTGAAGCGCATGTGGTCCGAGGGTCAGTCGGCCAGCGCCATTGCCAAGGAACTGGGGGGCGTCACCCGCAACGCGGTGATCGGCAAGGTCCATCGCCTAGGTCTGTCGAACCGCAACGAGGAGCCCGAGGCCGCGCCCGCCCCGGCGCCCGAGCCGGTGGTCGCCGCCGCGCCGGAGAAGAAGCCCGCCAAGCCCGCCCCGCAGCCCGCGCCCGCCGCGGCACCGCGCCCCGAGCCCGTCGCCGCAGCCCCCGCGCCCGAGCCGGTGGTCGCGGCCAGCACCACGCCCGAGCCCTCGACCCAGCCCGCCTTCGTGCCGGTCCCGCGCCGTCCCATCGTGCCGGCGGGCCAGCCCCTGCCGCCCCAGCCCTCGGCCAACGAGATCAGCCCCGAGGCGCTGGCTTCGGTCCGCGAGGTCGAGAAGCGCGCCAAGAAGCTGACCCTGATGGAGCTGACCGAACGGACCTGCAAATGGCCCATCGGCGATCCGGCCACGGACAAGTTCTGGTTCTGCGGCCTGCCCTCGGTGGCAGGCAAGCCCTATTGCGAGGCCCATGTCGGCGTCGCCTTCCAGCCGATGAGCTCGCGCCGCGACCGTCGCCGCTGACGGCCCGCGCCCCGATCGATGCAAAAAGGCCGCCCCTTGGGGCGGCCTTTGTCATGGGGGATCAGGGGGCCAGGGGGGCCTGATCAGGTCTGGCGCCCCCGCCGGCGCGCCCCCTCCGTCGCCGCGCCGGAGGGCGCCGCGCTCCGGGGCTCGGGGGGCCGGGGCTTGATGGTCCGGGGTTCCGGGGTCCGAAGCTTGGGGGTCGCGGCGCGGCGGATCAGGCTCAGCCCCACCACCTGCAGGATCAGGATGGCGCCGAACAGCTCCATCGCCTCCTCGCTGCGCCCCGCCGTGCGGTTGGCCCAGTCCGAGATCTCGATGCCCCAGGGGGCCAGCTTGCGGCCCAGACCGTCCAGCGACTTGGCCACCCCGTAGAGCGCCAGCGCCGCCAGCATCAGCCAGGCCCAGACATCGCGGCCGCGCAGCGCCCGCAGCCAGTCGGGCAGGTTGCGCCGCAGCAGCCGCAGCCCGGCCCAGACCAGCAGGATCACGACCGCCGCGCCCGCGATCTTGTGGGCCAGCGGCCCGTCGCCGGAATAGAGCCGCAATTGCAGGATGCCGCTGCCAGTGAAGGCCTTGTCCCAGTCCAGCTCGCGCAGGCCCGCCGCCAGCACCAGCACCGCAAGATGCCAGCGCCCCCAGTCGCGGCGCCGGACCATCTCCACCCCCAGCGCCAGCGCCGACAGCAGCAGGAACAGCGCCGAGGTCTGCTCGATCGGCCCCGATTCGGCGAAGATGTCGGTGACCGTCTCGGCCGTCACCATCCCCACCATCAGCCAGCCCAGCGCCAGCGCGCAGGACAAGGCAAACAGCAGCAGGGGATCGCGGCGGCGGTCGTCGGTCTGATCGGGCATCGGGCTCTCGTGACAGTTCGGTGACAGTCGGACCTGTGGACTGGGGGGCCACATGTCAAGGCATGCCCCCGCCCGCCGCCCCGACGTCACGGGCGCTCGAGGCCCGCGCAACGCCCGCAAGCCGTGTACGCCCTGTGCCGCCCCGGTGCCGCCGCCGTGCCCGTCCGGTGCGCGCCCCGGCCCAGCATTTGCTGGCGATCCGCCCTTCGGTGCGCACGGGCCGTTGCGCGCACCGCCCGTGCAACGCGCGCAGACTTTCCAACCCGGCGCAACAGGGCTAGAGATGCGGCCATCCCGAAAGGACGCATGCCATGGCCCGCCACCTCATCACCTCCGCCCTGCCCTACATCAACGGCATCAAGCATCTGGGCAATCTCGTCGGCTCGCAGCTGCCCGCCGACCTCTATGCCCGGTACCTGCGGGCGCGGGGCCATGAGGTGATGTTCATCTGCGCCACCGACGAACACGGCACCCCGGCCGAGCTGGCGGCGGCCAAGACCGGCGAGGCGGTGGACGATTACTGCGCCCGCATGCACGGGCTGCAATCCGACCTGGCGCAGGGCTTCGGCCTCAGCTTCGACCATTACGGCCGGTCCTCCAGCGCCCGCAACAAGGGCCTGACCCAGCATTTCGCGGGCCGCCTGGCCGATCGGGGCTATATCCGCGAAGTCTCTGAAAAGCAGGTCTATTCCCATGCCGACGGCCGCTTCCTGCCCGACCGCTACATCGAGGGGACCTGTCCCAATTGCGGCTATGACAAGGCGCGCGGCGACCAGTGCGAGAACTGCACCAAGCAGCTGGACCCCACCGATCTGATCGATCCGCGCAGCGCGATCTCGGGCTCGACCGACCTCGAGGTGCGCGAGACGCGCCACCTCTACCTGCGCCAGTCCGCGCTCAAGGACCAGATCGCCGCCTGGATCGACGCCAAGGCCGACTGGCCGATCCTCACCACCTCGATCGCCCGCAAGTGGCTGAACGACGGCGAGGGCCTGCAGGACCGTGGCATCACCCGCGACCTGGACTGGGGTGTGCCGGTGAAGCGCGGCGATGCCGAATGGCCGGGGATGGAGGGCAAGGTCTTCTACGTCTGGTTCGACGCGCCCATCGAATATATCGGCGCAACGGCGGAATGGGCCGATGCGACCGGCCGCGACGACGCCGCCTGGCGCCGCTGGTGGCGGCTGGACCAAGGCGCCGAGGACGTCACCTACACCCAGTTCATGGGCAAGGATAACGTTCCGTTTCATACGCTTAGCTTTCCGGCCACGCTGATCGGATCGGGCGAGCCGTGGAAGATGGTCGACTACATCAAGTCGTTCAACTACCTCACCTATCAGGGCGGGCAGTTCTCGACCTCGCAGGGGCGCGGTGTCTTCATGGACCACGCGCTGGAGATCCTGCCCGCCGATTACTGGCGCTGGTGGCTGCTGTCCCACGCCCCCGAATCCGGCGACAGCGAGTTCACCTGGGAGAACTTCCAGCAATCCGTGAACAAGGATCTGGCCGACGTGCTGGGCAACTTCGTCAGCCGCATCACCAAGTTCTGCCGGTCCAAGTTCGGCGAGGCGGTCCCCGACGGCCCCGCCTATGGCCCCGAGGAACAGGCCCTGACCGAGGCCCTGACCACCCGCCTGCGCGCCTACGAGGGCCACATGGCCGCGATGGAGGTCCGCAAGGCCGCGTCCGAACTGCGCGCCATCTGGGTGCTGGGCAACGAATACCTGCAATCCGCCGCCCCCTGGTCGGTCTTCAAGACCGATCCCGACCGCGCCGCCATGCAGGTGCGGATGGGTCTGAACCTGATCCGCTTCTACGCGGTCCTGTCCCAGCCCTTCATCCCCTTCGCCACCCAGGGCATGCTGGCCGCGATGAACGCCCCGGACGCCGGATGGCCCGAGGACGCGGCCCAGGCCCTGCAGGCGCTGCCCGCCGGCCATGCCTTCACCGTGCCCGAGGTCATGTTCGCCAAGATCTCGGACGACAGCCGCGCCGAATGGGAAGAGCGGTTCCAGGGCGTCCGCGCCTGATCGTGGCAGATCGGCAACAGAGGCGTCCCAGGCAGGCGGCGGCCTTGCCCGTCCGGACTGGCGCCTCTATTCCGACAAAAATACCCAGGTAAACGGCTTCTCCCTCTGGCCGGGCCCCCAGGCAGATCCCTTTCCCTGCCCCGGAGCCTGCCATGCCGACCCTTCCCCTGCCCGCGTCCCGCACCCTGCGCCGTCCCGTCCGGGCGCTTCTGCTGATCTCCGCCCTGACCGGCCCGGCCGTGGCGCAGGACGCGCCCCAGCCCATCCTGCTGGACGAGATCGTGCTGGTCACCTCGGCCTCGTCGATCGCGACGACGATCCAGGACGCCCCGGCCTCGATCACGGTGATCGACCAGCAGGCGATCCAGGCCAGCGGCGGGCGCGATCTGGCCGACGTGCTGCGCACCGTGCCGGGCCTGAACCTGACCCGCAGCAATGACGGCAATTCGAACGTCTCGTTCCGGGGCCTGTCCAGCAGCCGCACCCTGACCCTGATCGACGGCAAGCGCATCAGCACCGGCAACACCTTCGCCCGCCACTATCAGGGCGACCTGCAGGTCGTGCCGCTGGACGCGATCGAGCGGATCGAGGTCGTGCGCGGCCCGATGTCGACGCTGTATGGCTCGGACGCGATGGGCGGCGTCATCAACATCATCACCAAGCCCTCGGCCAAGACCTGGAGCGGCTCGATCACCACCGATTTCGGGCTGGCCGATGCCGGGACCACCGCCGACAGCCGGGCGATCTCGGGCTATGTCTCGGGGCCGCTCGGGCGCGGGGTCAGCCTGTCGGCCTGGGCCAAGCTGGCCGAGACCGAATCGCCCGACGACCCCTATGACATCTCCGACATCCGCGGGGTGCCCACGCCGCAATACGCCTCGAACGGGATCCGCACGCAGACCCTGGGCACCCGGCTGACCTGGGCGCCCGACGACACGGTGGAATGGGGGATCGAGGGTCAGGTCTCGGTCGACGACTACCTGGCCGCCGACACCGGCCCCGACGAGAACGAGGTGACCAAGGACAGCCTCGCCCTGACGAACGAATGGCAGCTGGGCACCGGGCAGCTGTCCAGCTATCTGCGCCACGAGATGTCGGAGAACCGCAGCCGCAACGCCGAGACGCTCGGCTGGAACCCGGCGATCGCCTATGACACGACGACGCTGGAATCGCGCTTCACCGACCGGGTCGTGCTGGGCGCGCGCGCGCTGGACTATACCCTGGGCGGGCTGGTGTCCCATGCCAGCCTGGACGATCCCGACACCACCGAAGGCCGCGTGATCGAAGGCTCGGCCACCACCGCCGCGCTCTATGCCGAGGGGCGGTTCGAGATGACCCCCGACCTGACCGTCACCGGCGGGCTGCGGCTGGATCACCACGAGGATTTCGGCACCCATGTCACGCCACGCCTTTATGCCAACTACCGGCTGACCGACGCGCTGATGCTGAAGGCGGGCTATTCGCAGGCCTTCGTGGCGCCCGACCTGCGCAACCTGAACCCGAACTATCAGATGGGCTCGCGCGGCAACGGCTGCAAACCCTATCAGGGGCCCTGCACCATCATCGGCAATCCCGACCTGCAGCCCGAGACCTCGGACAATTTCGAACTGGGCCTGAACTATCAGGGCGCCCGCACCAGCTGGGAGGTCACGGCCTTCTACACCGATGTCGAGAACATGCTCAGCGCGCGGCGCACCGACCTGACCACCCCCGACGGCACGCCGATCTTCCAGCGCGACAATTTCGACTATGGCAAGACGGCGGGGGTCGAGGCCGGGTTCGACACCGCCCTGACCGACGATCTGACCTGGACCACCTCGGCCACCCATATCGCCAGGTCGGAGTTCCGCTATGGCGGCTTCGACACGACCTATCCGATGGCCACCACGCCGGAATGGAACGTGACCACCGGCCTTGCCTGGCAGGCCAGCGCGCGGCTGACCCTGTCGGGGCAGGTCACCTATGTGGGCAAGCAGGCGGGCTACGTGGTCGAGGACGGGCTGGTCGTGGGCGACGGCGAGCAGGCCTCGGTCCCGGCGGGCCAGAACAGCGACGCCTATGCGCTGGTCGACGTGGCCGCCGCCATCGACATGACCGACACCACGACGCTGAACCTGGGCATCGACAACCTCTTCGACCGCCAGCCCGACTCGGAGGTCGACTATCGCGAGGATGGTCGGCTGTTCAAGCTGGGCCTGACCACCCGCTTCTGACACCGAAGGGCCGCCCCCCGCACCGGGGCGGCCCATTCCTCTCGCGCCCCCGTGGACATTGCCGCCCCCAGCCCCCCAAATGGGCCAAGGCCAACAAACCGGAAGGCGCCATGACCCATTGCATCCTGATCGGAGCCCCCGTGGACGAGGGCCAGCGCCGCCCCGGCTGCCTGATGGGCCCCGCCGCCTATCGCACCGCCGGACTGGCGGGCACGCTGACCGCCCTGGGCCACAGCGTCGAGGATCGCGGCGACGTCGCCCCCGCGCCCGAGGGCGGCGAGACCTGCGACAACCCCGCCGTCCACCACCTGCCCCAGATCATCGCCTGGACCCATGCCCTGCGCGAGGCGATGCAGACGGCCCTGCCCCATGGCCTGCCCATCGTGCTGGGGGGCGACCACTCGCTGGCCCTGGGCACCGTGTCGGGGGTCGCCGCCCATGCGGCCAGCCAAGGCCGGGCGCAGTTCGTCATCTGGCTGGACGCGCACAGCGACTTCCATACCGTCGCCAGCACGACCTCGGGCAACCTGCACGGCACGCCCATGGCCTATGCCAGCGGGCTGCCGGGCTTCGATCCCTTCCCGCCCTTCCCCGCCCCGATCCCCGGAGAGAACATCTGCATGTTCGGCATCCGCAGCGTCGATCCGGCCGAACTGGCACTGATGCAGCCGACCGAGATCACCGTGAACGACATGCGCGTGCTGGACGAACAGGGCATCGTGGCCCCGCTGCGCGCCTTCCTCGACCGGGTGCGCGCCGCCGACGGCCTGCTGCATGTCAGCCTGGACGTGGATTTCCTCGACCCCTCGATCGCCCCCGCCGTGGGCACCACCGTCCCGGGCGGCGCGACCTTCCGCGAGGCGCATCTGGTCATGGAACTGCTGCACGAATCCGGCCTCGTGACCTCGCTCGAACTGGTCGAGCTGAACCCCTTCCTCGACGAACGGGGCCGCACCGCCAGACTGATGGTCGATCTGGTCGGCAGCCTGATGGGCCGCAAGGTCTTCGACCGCCCCACCCGCAGCTACGGATAAGGGCGGACCCGCCGGCCCGCCCCTTTCATCTTGGCAGAAATATCCTCCGGGGGGTCCGGGGGCGGAAAGCCCCCCGGTCCAGGTCACCAGATCTTGGCTTCCCGGTCGTAGAACCGCTGCCCCGCGGCCGTCACGAAGGCCTCCGGATCCAGCTTGGTCACGCCCGCATCGGGCACCACGCCCGCCGCTGCCAGCAGCTTGGCCGAGGCATCGTCCGCCCCGATCGCCTTCAGATGCGCGAAGGCGTCCGAGACGAAATCGACCGCCGGCTTGAACTTGGCCATCTTCGCCGCATCCTCGGCATCCAGCACCAGCGCCACCGCGTCGAACAGCACCGAGGGCGAGCCCGCCAGCTGCGCCTCGGCCTTGCCGCGCTCCTTGGCGATCAGCACGACGCTGCCGCCCTCGGCCTCGACGGCCGTGCGCAGCGCCTCGACCTTGGCCATGTCGCCGCCATCCCCGATCAGGATGCCGACCTTGCGGCCCTTCAGGATGTGCTTGGCGCTCTTCATGATCGACAACGCATCCGAGGGTGCCATGTCGATCGGCGCCCGCATCGGAGTCGCGGCCTCGGGCAGATCCTCGGCCAGGCCCTCGGCCACGGTCTCGGCCAGATCCTCGTCGATCACCCGCAGATGTCCCAGCACGCGCTGGATCACATGGCCCAGGCCCACCTTGGACAGCTCGAAGGTGATCGCATCCGAGATATGGGTCTGCTCGGTCTCGGTCTGGCTGCGATAGAACAGCCGCGCTTGGCTGTAATGGTCGCCGAACAGCTCGGCTCGGACGCGCAGCTTCTCGTCCGGCTGGTTGCCCAAGTCGGTCATCGACTTGACGGTCGCAAAGCCCTGATCGCTGGCGCGGGGACCGGGATCCTCGCCCGCCTCGTGCAGGCTGTTCGGCTCGTAATTGGCGCGGCCCTTGGGCACGGCCATCTGCATCATCCCGTCGCGCTGGAAGTTGTGCATGGGGCATTTGGGCGCGTTGATGGGGATCTGGTGGAAGTTGGTCGTCCCCAAGCGCGACTTCTGCGTGTCCAGATAGCTGAACAGCCGGCCCTGCAGCAGCGGGTCGTCGGTGAAGTCGATCCCGGGCACGACATTGGTCGGCAGGAAGGCCACCTGCTCGGTCTCGGCAAAGAAGTTGTCGGGGTTCCGGTCCAGAACCAGCTTGCCCACGATGCGGACGGGAATGTCCTCCTCGGGGATCAGCTTGGTCGCGTCCAGCACGTCATAGGGCTGCTTGGCCGCCCATTCGGCGTCGAAGGTCTGGATGCCCAGATCCCATTCAGGGAAGTCGCCCTGCTCGATGGCCTCCCACAGGTCTTGGCGGTGATAGTCTTGGTTGGCGCCCGCTGTCTTGACGGCCTCGTTCCAGACCTGGCTCTGCAGGCCAAGACGCGGCTTCCAGTGGAACTTGACGAAGGTCGACTTGCCCTCGGCATTGACCAGCCGGAAGGTGTGGACGCCGAAGCCCTCCATCATGCGCAGGCTGCGCGGGATGCCCCGGTCGGACATGGCCCACATGACCATGTGCATCGATTCGGGCATCAGCGACACGAAATCCCAGAAGGTGTCATGCGCGCTGCCGGCCTGCGGATAGCCCTTGTCGGCCTCCATCTTGACCGAGTGGATCAGGTCGGGAAACTTGATCGCATCCTGGATGAAGAAGACCGGGATGTCGTTGCCGACCAGATCCCAGTTGCCCTCGTCCGTGTAGAACTTGACCGCGAAGCCGCGCACGTCGCGGGGCGTGTCGACGCTTCCCGCGCCGCCGGCCACCGTGGAAAAGCGCGTGAAGACCGGAGTGCGGCCGGGCTTTGCCAAGACGCCCGCGCGGGTCAGTTCGGGAATGGGATCGGTGCATTCGAAATAGCCGTGCGCGCCCGAACCGCGGGCGTGGACGATCCGCTCCGGGATCCGCTCATGGTCGAAATGAAAGATCTTTTCGCGCAGGACGAAATCTTCCAGCAGCGTCGGGCCGCGGGCTCCGGCCCTCAGGCTGTTCTGGTTGTCCGAGATGGGGACGCCGTGATTGGTGGTCAGGGGCTCGCCACCCGTCTGGTGGATCTCGCCCCCGTTGCCGCGGGTCTCGCTGATATGGGCCATGTGCCCTCCTGTTGCTGTCGCGTTGGGTGGATAACAAGCCCCGCCGGGGGCCGGTTCCGCCGGTGCGACCCCATGGCCCTCGGACGGCTTGCCCAATGCGCCCGGTCCTGCGATATGACGGAAGATGATGATGCGGACGTGGCGAAATCGGTAGACGCAGCAGACTTTGACGTTTTGGAGTGCCCGGTGGGAAACCGCCGGTGCAGAACCGCTCAAATTCGGGGAAAGCTGACGGGTTCGCCCCTGCCAATCCCGAGCCAAGCCCCCGCCTGCGGGGGAAGGTGTAGAGACTAGACGGGCGGCGCCTAAAACCTTCCGGGGTCACGGCGAAGGGATAGTCCAGACCACGAACGGGGCGCCTGCGTCCCGGCGGCGAAAGTCGAAGTGGTACGAAAATCTGTTTTCTTCGGAAGTGCGGGTTCAAGTCCCGCCGTCCGCACCATCATCCTCAGCGCCGGCCCCCGGCCAGCGCGCGCGCCTGCGGCAGGGCGCGCAGCAGCAGCATCGCCCAGACCCCCACCGCGGGCCCCGGCACCAGCGCCAGGAACACCCACCGCCAGCCGTCCAAGGCCGTCGCCAGCAGCGGCAGCAGCCAGATCGCCACGACCGTCAGGGCAAAGCCCAGGGCCAACTGCAGCGTCAGGGCGGTGCCGACCAGCCGGGGATCGGCCAGTTCGGACACGGCGGCCGAGAATTGCGCGCTGTCGCCGACGATGCTGATCCCCCAGACCAGCGCGATCAGCGCCAGCAGCCAGGGCGGCCCGCCCCAGGCCCATCCGATCAGCGCCGCGCAGCCGCCCGACACCGCCATCATCCCCGCAGTGGTCAGGCAGCGCCCGATCCGGTCCGACAGCCAGCCGCCAAGCGCGCAGCCCAGGACGCCGGCGGCGATCACCGCGAAGGTCAGCAGCGACGCCCCGCCCTCCGGCAGCCCGCCCGCCGCAGGGGCCGCCAGCGCATAGGCCAGAAACCACGCCCACATGGCATACAGCTCCCACATGTGGCCCAGATAGCCCAGGGTCGCCAGCCGCAGGGGCCGGTCGCGCAGCACGCGCAGCGTCTGGCGCGGATCGAAGCGGGCGCGGGCGAAGCCGTGCGGCCCCTCGCGCACCGCCAGCCCGAAGATCGCGGCCGAGACCAGCGCCCCCACGCTCGCCCCCGCGACCACCCATCGCCAGTCCAGACCCTCGCCCAGGCCGCGCAGCAGATGCGGCAGCGCCGAGCCGAGCGTCAGCGCGCCCACCAGCAGCCCCATGGCCAGCCCCCGGCCCGCCACGAACCAGGTGGCCATCAGCTTCAGCGCGGGGGGATAGACCCCGGCCAGCGCGATGCCGGTGGCCAGGCGCGCGGCCAGAAGACCGCCGAAGCCGGGTTGCAGCAGCACCGCCGCATTGGCCAGCGCCGCCAGCAGCGCCGCGACGGTGATCAGCCGCGTCATGCGCAGGATGTCGGGAAGGTTCACCGCCGAGGCCGCCAGCGCCCCCAGCACGAAGCCGATCTGCACCGCATTGGTCAGCCAAGCCGCCTGCCCCCCGGACAGGGCCCAATGGGCGACCAGGTCGGGGCCGATGGCGGTGGTCGAGAACCAGCAGGCCATCGCGCCGATGACGCCGGCGCAGATCAGCGCCAGCGCCCTCCAGCGGCCGGGGGCCGGGGGTGTCAGGTCTCGACCTGCTGCGGCTCGCGCGGGGGACGGCCGATGATGTCGCGCAGGGCGTCCAGCTCGATGAAATTGTCCGCCTGGCGCCGCAGGTCGTCGGCGATCATCGGCGGCTGGCTGCGGATGGTCGACACGACCGAGACGCGCACGCCGCGCCGCTGCAGCGCCGCAACCAGAGGACGAAAATCGCCGTCGCCCGAGAACAGCACGGCGTGGTCCAGATGCGGGGACAGTTCCATCGCATCCACGGTCAGCTCGATGTCCATGTTGCCCTTGACCTTGCGGCGGCCCTGGGCGTCCGTGTATTCGCGCGCCGGCTTGGTGACGACGCAATAGCCGTTGTAATGCAGCCAGTCGACCAGCGGCCGGATGGGCGAATACTCCTCGCCCTCGACCAGCGCCGTGTAATAGTAGGCGCGCGTCAGCTTGCCCCGCCGGTCGAATTCCTGGCGCAGCAGCTTGTAGTCGATGTCGAAGCCAAGGGATTTTCCGGCAGCATAAAGGTTCGCGCCGTCGATGAAGAGTGCCAATCGATCGTCTTTGTAAAACATCCTGTTGCCTTCGGTTCGGGAATACGGTCAAGGCATGAATCGAATCAGGGCCTGCGGCCCGACGCGATCGGCCCGCAATATGGACCTGCCGGGAAAAAAGAGAAATGCGTGGCCGACCTGTCTTTTGGTATCGTCGCCCTGGGCGCAAATCTTCCCCTGCCCGCGCAGGATCCGGTGACGACCCTGCGCAAGGCACTGACCATGTTGCAGGACGTGCCGCAGATTTCAATCGCCGCGATCAGCCGGATCTGGCGCACGCCCGCGATGCCCGCCGGATCGGGGCCGGACTATGCCAATGCGGTGGCGCTGATCCAGACCGGACTGACGGCGCCGGACCTGCTGGCCGCGCTGCACGGGATCGAGGCCCGGCACGGCCGCGACCGCAGCGGTGGGCGCTGGTCGGCCCGGGCGCTGGATCTGGACCTGATCGCGCTGGACGATCTGATCCTGCCCGATGCGGACCATCTGCGGGCCTGGATCGACCTGCCCGCCGACCGCCAGCAGACCGACACGCCCGACCGGCTGCTCCTGCCCCATCCCCGCCTGCAGGACCGCGCCTTCGTGCTGGCGCCCCTGGCCGAGGTCGCGCCGGGCTGGTGCCACCCGCTGACCGGGCGCAGCGTGGCGCAGATGCTGGACGCCTTGGGACCGCGGGCGCTGGACGGGATGACCCCGATGGGCGGGGCCCACCTGCCCGGTTTGGCTTGACACGGGCGCCGATGCCGTTCAGGTGTCCTTTTTCGCCCCGAATGTCCGATTCGCAACTGCACAGGTAGATTCATGGCCCGCGTAACGGTTGAAGACTGCGTCGACAAAGTTCCCAACCGCTTTGACCTGGTGATGCTCGCCTCGCATCGCGCCCGCGAGATCACGGCAGGCTCCGCGCCCACCGTGGACCGCGACAACGACAAGAACCCGGTGGTCGCCCTGCGCGAGATCGCCGAGGAAACGCAGCCCGTCGACGACCTGCGCGAGCGGATGATCGAATCGACCCAGACCCAGATCGAGGTCGACGAGCCCGAGGAGGACGCCATGGCCCTGCTGCTGGGCGCCGAGGTGGACCGTCCCAAGCCCGCCGACGAGGAATCCGAGGAACGCATGCTGCGCATGATGCTGGAAGCCAACCAGCGCGGCTGATACGGTCCCGACATGCACGACAAAAGGTCTTCGGCAGCATCATGATTGACGTCGAAGACCTTCTGGCACTGGTCCGGAACTACAACCCCCGCAGCAACTGCGCCCTCATCCGCGATGCCTACGAATACGGCATGCGCATGCACGAGGGCCAGTTCCGCCATTCGGGCGAGCCCTACTTCACCCATCCCATCGCCGTCGCCGCCATCCTGACCGAGATGCGGCTGGACGACGCGACCATCGTCACCGCCCTTCTGCACGACACGATCGAGGACACGCGCTCGACCAAGGACGAGGTCACGGCGATGTTCTCGGCCGAGATCGCCGAGCTGGTCGACGGGGTCACCAAGCTGACCAACCTGGAACTGTCCAGCACCCAGTCCAAGCAGGCCGAGAACTTCCGCAAGCTGTTCATGGCCATGTCGCGCGACATGCGGGTGATCCTGGTCAAGCTGGCCGACCGGCTGCACAACATGCGCACCATCCGGTCCATGCGCCCCGACAAGCAGGTCCGGAAGGCGCGCGAGACGATGGACATCTATGCCCCCCTGGCGGGGCGGATGGGCATGCAGTGGATGCGCGAGGAGCTGGAGGATCTGGCCTTCAAGGTCATCAATCCCGAGGCCCGCAGTTCCATCATCCGCCGCTTCGTCAGCCTGCAGAAGGACAGCGGCGACATCATCGGCAAGATCACCGCCGACATCCGCACCGTGCTGGAGAAGGAGGGGATCGAGGCCGACGTCTTCGGCCGCGCGAAGAAGCCCTTCAGCGTCTGGCGCAAGATGCAGGAAAAGCAGCTGGCCTTCTCGCGCCTCTCCGACATCTACGGGTTCCGCATCATCACCCGGTCCGAAATGGACTGCTATCGCGCGCTCGGCGTGATCCATCACCGCTGGCGCGCCGTGCCGGGGCGGTTCAAGGATTACATCAGCCAGCCGAAATCGAACGGCTACCGGTCGATCCATACCACCGTGTCCGGGCGCGACGGCAAGCTGGTCGAAGTGCAGATCCGCACCCGCCAGATGCACGAGGTGGCCGAGGCGGGCGTGGCCGCGCACTGGGCCTATCGCGACGGAGTGCGGACGCGGAACCCCTTCGCCGTCGATCCCGCCGAATGGATCGCGCAGCTGACCGACCGTTTCGACACCGAGGACCACAACGAGTTCCTCGAGCACGTCAAGATGGAGATGTACCAGGACCAGGTCTTCTGCTTCACCCCCAAGGGCGACGTGATGCAGATGCCGCGCGGCGCGACGCCCATCGACTTCGCCTATGCGATCCACACACGGTTGGGCAATTCCTGCGTGGGCGCCAAGATCGACGGCATCCGCGTGCCCCTGTGGACACGGTTGAAGAACGGCCAGTCGGTCGAGATCATCGCGGCCTCGGGCCAGCGCCCGCAGGCCACCTGGCTGGACATCGTGGTGACGGGCCGCGCCAAGGCCGCGATCCGGCGGTCCTTGCGCGAGGAGGACCGCGACCGCTTCATGCGCTTGGGGCGCGAACTGGTGCGGGTCAGCTTCGAGCATGTGGGCCGCAAGGTCACCGACAAGGCGCTGCGCACCGCCGCCAGGCAGATGGGCATCCCCTCGGCCGAGGAGCTGCTGGCCCGGATCGGCAGCGCCGAGAACTCGGCCAAGGAGGTGCTGGGCGTCCTCTATCCCGAACTGGCCGACCGCCATGACGAGATCGACGGCCAGCGCCCCTTCGCGGGGCTGGAGGCCGATGCGAACTTCAAGCGCGCGCCCTGCTGCAACCCGCTGCCGGGCGAGCGGATCATCGGCATCACCTATCGCGGTGCGGGCGTGGTCATCCATGCCATCGACTGCCCCGTGCTGGCCGAATTCGAGGACGCGCCCGACCGGTGGGTGGACCTGCAATGGCAGGAGGGGCGCCACCCGGCGGCCTATTCCACTGTGCTCAATCTGACGATCCGGCACGATGCCGGCGTGCTGGGGCGCATCTGCACCTTGATCGGGGCGCAGGGGGCGAATATCTCGAACCTCGAGTTCATCGCGCGCAAGCCCGACTTCTACCGCATCGAGGTCGAGGTCGAGCTGCGCGACCATGAGCATCTGCACAACCTGCTGACCGCCCTCGAGGCGGAAAGCGACGTGGCGCAGGTCTCGCGGGTGCGGGACCCGGCTCTGAAACCCTGAGGTTGGCGGGCCAGGCCCGCTGCCGCAGACGCAACGGGTGGTCTTCGTGTTCAAACGCCGCAAGCCGCGCAGCTATGGCCAGATGGCCAGCGAGCTGATCTATCCCCGGGGCGGCTGGCGGCGGGCCGGCACCTATGTGGCCCACCGGCTGAGCCGCCTGCCCGACCAGCCCCACCGGATCGCGCGCGGCGTGGCGGCGGGGGTCTTCGTGTCCTTCACCCCGCTGTTCGGGTTCCACTTCCTGTCGGCGGCGGCGGTGGCCTGGATCATCCGGGGCAACGTGCTGGCCGCCCTTCTGGCGACCTTCGTGGGCAACCCGGTCACGCTGCCCTTCATCGCGCTGGTCTCGGTCGGGCTGGGACGCAAGATCCTGGGGCTGGACGGCGATCTGTCGCCCCAGTTCATCTTCGGCGAGTTCTCGCGCGCGGCGGGCGAATTGTGGCACAATCTTCGGTCCCTCTTCGGGGACGAGATCGCGCATTGGAACAACCTAGGGGATTTCTTCTTCCAGATCTTCTGGCCCTATGTGGTGGGCGGCAGCATCCTGGGCCTGGCCGTCTCGACCGGCACGCATTACCTGACCGTGCCGGTCTTTCGCGCCTATCAGCGGCGCCGCGAGAAGAAGATGGCCGAGCGGATCGCCCGGGCCTCGACGCGGGCGGCGGAGCTGGCCGTCGCGCGGGCGGCCGAGGCCGAGGGGGGCGCTGCCCCCCGTCCTGCGGACTCCCCCCGGGATATCTGAAGACCGCCGCAGAGGGGGGTCAGTAGCCCTTGGCACGGTCCACGAGATTGAGGACGGGCTGCCCTGACAGGGCGCGGCGCAGGTTCCGGGCGGCGACCGGGGCGGCGGTGGCGGGGCGGGTCTCGGCGGCGATATGGGGCGTGACGGTGACGGCGGGGTGGGACCAGAAGGGATGGTCGGCGGGCAGCGGTTCGGTCCGGAAGACGTCCAGCACCGCATGGGCGGGGCGGCCTTGGTCCAGCCCGGCCAGAAGGGCCGCGTCGTCGATCAGCGTGCCGCGGCCGGGATTGATGAGCCAGGCCCCTTCGGGCAGCAGCGACAGGCGGCGGGCGTCCAGCAGGTCGCGGGTGGCGGGGGTGGCGGGCAGCAGGCAGATGAGGATCTGCGCCTCGGCCAAGACCGCATCCAGCGCCGCGACGGGGTGGACGGTGACGCCCGGGACAGGGTGGCCCGAGGCGCTGATCCCGGTCAGGGGAAAGCCGATCCCCCCCAGCATGGCGGCGGTGGCGCGCCCCAGTTCTCCCATCCCCAGGATGGTGACGGGGCGCTCGGGGGCCAAGGGCGGGACGGCGCCGTTGCGCCAGCGGCCGTCCTGGGCATAGCCGTCCATGCCCAGATGCGCGCGCAGGGCCCAGCCCGTGCAGTATTCGGCCATGCCCCGCGCCAGCCCCGGATCGACCATCCGCGCCAGGGGCTGGGTCAGGGTCGGGTTGGTGACGATCCGCTCGACCCCGGCCCAGAGGCTCTGGACCAGCTTCACGCGGCGATAGGGGGTGAAGTCGTCGATGTCGCCGCCGGGCGCGTAGATGATCGCGTCAAAGGCGGCCGGATCGCCCTCGCGCGCCAGCTCCATCTCGGGCAGGGCGGTCCGCAGGGCCGGGGCCCATTCGGCCCAGGCAGAGTCGCGGGCGGAAAAGCGGACCTTCATGGCGTCACCTCGGTCTGTGGACATGGGCGGATTGCACCAGGCCGAAGCCCAGCATCAGGATCATCAGCGAGGTGCCCCCGTAGCTGACCAGCGGCAGCGGCGAGCCCTTGGCGGGCAGAAGCCCCATCACCGTCGCCATGTTGATCGCGAAGTACAGAAAGAACGTCCCCGAGATGCCGATGGTGATCAGGCTGGCGAAGCGGTCGCGGTTGGTCAGCGCCGAATAGAGGCAGAAGCCCAGGATCAGCATGTAGAGCACCAGAAGCGACGAGGCCCCGATGAAGCCGAACTCCTCGGACAGGACGGTGAAGATGAAGTCGGTGTGCTTCTCGGGCAGGAAGTTCAGCCGCGACTGCGTGCCCTGCATGAAGCCGCGCCCCGACAGCCCGCCCGAGCCGAGCGCGATCTGGCTCTGGATGATGTTGTAGCCCGCCCCCAGGGGGTCGGCGGTGGGGTCGAGGAAGGTGTCGATGCGGCGGAACTGATAGTCCTTGAGAAGTTGCCAGTCGGTGCCCCGGCTGCGCATCACCGCCACCACCAGCCCCACCGCGGCCCCGATAACCGCGCCGAAATACCACACCGAGACACCCGCCGCGAACATCACGATCCCGCCCCCCGCGATCAGCATGATCGAGGTGCCCAGGTCGGGCTGGATCAGCACCAGCGCGGTGGGCGCCACGATCAGCAGGATGGGCAGCAGCACCCAGAGCGGCCGGGACACGCGGTTCAGCGGCAGCCAGTCGTAATAGGCGGCCAAGAGCAGGACCAGCGCGATCTTCATCAGCTCGGACGGCTGGATGCGGATCGGGCCGATGTCGATCCAGCGCTGCGCGCCCATGCCGATCGTGCCGAACAGGTCCACCGCGATCAGCATCAGGAAGCAGGCGACATAGGCCGCGACCGAGATGCCGCGCCAGAACCACATCGGCACGAAGGCCAGCCCCAGCATCAGGACCATGCCGATGGCAAAGCGGATCATCTGCGGCTCGGCCCAGGTGTCGATCCGTCCCCCCGCCACGGAATAGAGCATCAGGAAGCCGATGCAGCTGACCGCGGTGATCAGCAGGACCAGGGGCCAGTTGATGTAGAGGATCTTGCGAAACCCGGTCGGGACCTGCGCCGTCTGATAGTCGAGATAGGACATGCGTCTCAGGCCCTGCTGCGGCCGGGGCGCGGGGCCTCGGGGGTGTAGAGCTGCATGGCCTCGTGGCGGGCCTGCATCGCGGCGCGCTGGTCCGAGGGGATGGCATCGGCGGGCGGCAGGCCCCCGTTCAGCGCGAACAGAAGGATGTCGCGGGCGACGGGCGCGGCGGCGGTCGATCCACCACCGCCATGTTCCACCACCAAGGAAATGGCGTATTTCGGCGCCTCGACGGGCGCATAGGCCACGAACAGCGCATGGTCGCGCCGCGCCCAGGGCAGCTGGTCGTTCGAGATGACGCCGCGCGCGCGTTCGGCCACGGTGATGTTGCGCACCTGGCTGGTGCCGGTCTTGCCGGCCATGCGCCAGTCCTCGCGCGAGATGCGGGCGCCGCGGGCGGTGCCGCGGGCGCTGTTCATCACGGCGTCCATGCCAAGCCGCGCCACCCGCAGCGAGGCCTCGCTGATGTCCAGAGGCGGGGCCTCGGGGGCAGGCTGGCGCACCCCGTCGATGGACCGGACCAGATGCGGCGCGATTGCCCGCCCGGAGGCGATGCGCGCGGTCATCACCGCCAGCTGCAAGGGGGAGGCCAGCACGAAGCCCTGCCCGATCGAGGCGTTCAGGCTGTCGCCGATCTGCCAGGTTTCGCCGTGGCGGTTCATCTTCCATTCGCGGTCCGGCGCGATGCCCTCGGCCACCGCCGACATGGGCAGGTCGTGGCGCACCCCCAGGCCCAGCTTGCGGGCCATGATCGCCATGCGGTCGATGCCCACGCGCTGCGCCAGTTCGTAGAAAT
Organism: Paracoccus liaowanqingii; assembly: GCF_004683865.2. Taxonomy (NCBI): domain Bacteria; kingdom Pseudomonadati; phylum Pseudomonadota; class Alphaproteobacteria; order Rhodobacterales; family Paracoccaceae; genus Paracoccus; species Paracoccus liaowanqingii. Next base: position 2,757,033 of record NZ_CP038439.1, read on the forward strand.
AGACGTCGCAGCTTTCCTCGAGGCTCTTGATCGCATCGACCGTGCCATGCCCGCCGCGCCGCCAGCAGTGGAAGCGCCGCCCCCCCAGTTCGGTATGGCCGGGGCAGTAGAAGCGCGTGCCCGCGTCGATCACCCCGGCCTCCAGCCCCGCCATCAGGGTGACCATCTTGAAGGTCGAGCCCGGGGGATAGACGCCCTGCACGGTCTTGTCGGCCAGGGGGCGGTGGTCGTGATCCATCAGGGCGCGGTATTCGGGGCTGCTGATCCCGCGCACGAACTTGTTGGGATCGAAGCTGGGGGACGAGCAGATCGAGATCAGATCGCCCGTCTGGCAGTCCATCACCACCGCGGCGGCGCTTTCCGTGCCCATCCGCTGCGCGGCATAGTTCTGCAGTGCAGCGTCCACGGTCAGCTGGACGGTGGCGCCCTGCTCGCCCTGCTGGCGCGACAGCTGGCGCATCTCGCGGCCCGCGCTGTTCACCTCGACCCGGCGGGCGCCGGCCTTGCCGCGCAGGACCGTCTCCAGCCGTCCCTCGACGCCGATCTTGCCCAACTGGAAGTCGGGCAGGCGCAGGACCGGGTCGGGATCCTCGATCCGCGACAGGTCGTAATCGCTGACCGGGCCGACATAGCCCATCACATGCGCGAAATCCCCCGCCCGCGGATAGGCGCGCGACAGCGCCGATTCGGGCGTGACGCCGGGCAGCGAGGGGGCGTTGACGGCGATGGCGCTGAACTGTTCCCAGGACAGGCGGTCGGCCAGCACGATGGGGGTGATCGCGCTGCGACGGGCGAATTCGTCGACCAGCTCGGCCATGCGGGCCTCGGAGATCGGGATCAGCTGGGACAGGCGGCGCAGGACCTGCTCGACATCGCCGCCCGCCTCCTCGCGGGTCAGGGTGACGCGATAGTTCTGCTCGTTCCCGGCGATGATGATGCCGGTGCGGTCCAGGATCAGCCCGCGCGAGGGCGGCAGCAGGCGGATCTTGATCGAGTTGCCGTCCGCCAGCATGCGGTATTCCTCGGCATGGTCCAGCTGCATCGACCGCATATTCAGCGCCAGCGTGGTGACCGTGGCCACCTGGATGCCGGCCAGCATCAGCCCGCGCCGGGTGATCTGGCGGGTGCTGTCGATGATCTCGCGTTGGGATTTCTTCATGCCGTCCCCGATCTGTCCCGGCCCCGTCCTGGGGGCCTTGCCTTGCGGCCGCCGCTATGTCGTCTCGCCGTGGCCGTTGCGGCGCAGACCCAGCAGCCAGCGCGCGGCGAAGACCACCAGCGGATAGGCCATGACCGTCGCCAGATATTGCAGGATCACCTGGCCGAGCGCCGCCACCGGCAGCAGGAACAGGATCTGCATCAGGCGATAGCCCAGCATCATGCCCCCGATGAGGATGCCGACGCGCAGCCATTCAACCATGAATGGTTGGTCGCGCCAACGGGGCTCTCGCAACCGTGCGGCTTCCGACCCGATCAGCACGACGGCGGCCCACAGGCCCAGGGGCCGCATCAGCAGAAGATCCTCGACCAGCACGGCCAGCACGATGACCGCGGCGGCCAGCTGGTCGGGGCGGCGCAGCACCCAGGCCAGGATCAGCGCCAGCCCCAGATCGGGGCCGGGCCAGCCCATGATCCCCTCGGACAGGGGCAGCAGGCGGATGAACAGCAAGGCCCAGGCCGCGCCCAGAAAGACCAGCGACCCCAGGACCAGGCTGCGGGTGGGGATCTGGATCACGGCGCGGTGCCCGGGTCCAGCGGATCGGTGGCCCGCGCCGCGTCCACGGGGGAGGTTGGCAACTGGGGGCCGATGACGTCGCGGCGCCCGCCCCGGATCACCGCCTGGCTGTCGACCACCGCCTCGGCCGGGTGGGACCGCAGCACGCGCAAGAACTCCAGCCGTTCGTAATCGGCGGCCATGCGCAGGCGCAGGCGGCCGTCGCTGCCCTGCGCCACCTGCCCCACCAGCAGCCCCGCCGGAAAGACCCCGCCATCGCCCGAGCTGACCACCCGGTCGCCCGGTCGGACATTGTCGCCCTGCTCCACGAATTCCAGCAGCGGCAGCGGCGTGTTGTCCCCCGTCAGCAGCGCGCGCTCGCCCGTGGGCTGCACCGTCACCGGCAGGCGCGAGGACGGGTCGGTCAGCAGCACCACCCGGCTGGTGCGGTTCCCCACGCCCGAGATGCGGCCCACCAGCCCCAACCCGTCCATCGTGGCCCAGCCCTCGATGATGCCGTCCTGCGCGCCCACGTTCAGCAGCACCGACTGGCGGAAGGCCGAGCCGCTGTCGACCATCACCACCCCCGTCACGCTGGTGAGGGCCGGATCGATGCGGACATTGTTCTGCGCCAAGAGCTTGGAGTTCTCCTGCTCCAGCTGGACGGCGGCCTCCTTCCAGGCGGACATGCGCTGCAATTCGCGGCGCAGCTCCTGGTTCTGTTCGTAGAGGCGGGCATAGCTCTGGAAGCCCGCGACCATCTGGGTCAGCCGCGTGACCGGCACCAGCGCCCATTCAAAGCGCGGCACGATCCGGTCGACCATTGCGGTGCGCATCTGTTCGGCGCGCGGGCTGTCGATGCGCCAGAACAGGAACAGCCCCAGCAGGGCCAGCGCCAGGATGGCGATCAGCACGCGCCGGACGGGCGTGGCGAAATCAGGACCCTTCTGCGCCATTCAGCGCTCCCTGCCTGCGGGCCGGATCAGCTGTCGTAGTCGATGACGTGACGCAGCTGCTTCTCGAACTCCAGCGCCTTGCCGGTGCCAAGTGCCACGCAGCTCATCGGCTGGTCGGCGAGGGAGATCGACAGGCCGGTCTGCTCGCGCAGCGCCAGATCCAGCTCGCCCAGCATCGCGCCGCCGCCGGTCAGCATGACGCCGCGGTCGACGATGTCGGCGGCCAGGTCCGGGGGCGTGGCTTCCAGCGCGACCATCACGGCCTCGCAGATCGCCTGCACGGGTTCGGACAGGGCCTCGGCAATCATCGCCTGGCTGATCTCGATCTCCTTGGGGATGCCGTTCAGCAGGTCGCGGCCCCGGATCATCAGCGTGGCGCCGCGCCCGTCATCGGGCATGCGGGCGGTGCCGATGCTGGTCTTGATGCGCTCGGCGGTCGATTCGCCGATCAGCATGTTCTGGTTGCGGCGCAGATAGTTGATGATCGCCTCGTCCATGCGGTCGCCGCCGATGCGGACGGACCGGGCATAGACCACGTCGCCCAGGGACAGCACCGCCACCTCGGTCGTGCCGCCGCCGATGTCGACGACCATGCTGCCGGTGGGCTCGGTGATGGGCATGCCCGCGCCGATGGCCGCGGCGATCGGTTCCGCGATCAGCCCGGCCTTGCGGGCGCCTGCGGAGAGGACCGACTGGCGGATCGCGCGCTTTTCAACGGGGGTCGCGCCATGGGGCACGCAGACGATGATCTTGGGCTTGGAGAAGGTCGTGCGCTTGAACACCTTCTTGATGAAATGCTTGATCATCTGCTCGGCGCTGTCGAAATCGGCGATGACGCCCTCGCGCATGGGCCGGATGGCCTCGATGCTGCCCGGCGTGCGGCCCAGCATCAGCTTCGCGTCCTCGCCAACGGCCAGCACGACCCGCTTGCCGTCCTTGACGTGATAGGCCACGACCGAGGGCTCGTTCAGGATGATGCCCTTGCCCTTGACATAGATCAGCGTGTTCGCCGTCCCCAGATCGATTGCGATGTCGGTCGAAAACAAACCGCCGAATGCCATGCCCGTGTCCTTTCGCGCCGGTTGTCCCGGCCTGCCCTGTTCTGATGTCCCGCAGGGGGGCGTTGCCCCCCGCTCGCCTGTCCAAGCGTCCGTATAGAGCCACGCCGCCCACCCGGAAAGCCCCGATGCGCGCGGGGCCGCGCGAAAGCGGTTTCTTGCACGTCCTGCGGGTGATGCGCCCGCAGGACAGAACCTTCAGGTTTAGTGCGAGTACATGCTGATCTGTCGGGCATCGCTGTCCCGGCCCGTCATCGCGCGGCGCAGGATCAGCCGGTTCAGCGCGCCGACATAGGCCTTGACCGAGGCCAGGATCGTGTCCGTGTCGGCGGCCTGGCCGGTGACGATGCGGCCCTCCTCCTCCATCCGGACGCTGACGGTGGCCTGCGCATCGGTGCCCTCGGTCACGGCATGGACCTGATACAGCAGCAGCCGTGCCTCGTGCGGAAAGATCTGCCGCACGGCGTTGAAGCAGGCGTCCACGGGACCGTCGCCGGTCGTCTCGGCCCGCCTTTCCTCGCCGCCCACAGTCATGGTCAGGTCGGCGGACTGCCCGTCGCTGCCGCAGACGACGCGCAGATGGGTGACCTGCAGGTGATCCTCGGCGGTGTTGGCGGCGGCGTCCAGCACCAGCGCGATGATGTCGTCGTCATAGACCTCCTTCTTGCGGTCGGCCAAGGCCTTGAAGCGCACGAAGATGTCCTTCAGCTGGTTGTCCCCGACCTCGTAGCCCAGATCGGCCAGCTTGGCCCGCAGGGCGGCGCGGCCCGAATGCTTGCCCATGGCGATGTTGTTCTCGGTCAGGCCGATATCGGCGGGGCGCATGATCTCGAAGGTCTCGACATTCTTCAGCACGCCGTCCTGATGGATGCCCGATTCATGCAGGAAGGCGTTCTTGCCGACGATCGCCTTGTTGAACTGCACCGGAAAGCCGGACACCGCGGCCACGCGGCGCGAGATGCCCATGATCTTGGTCGTGTCGATGCCGGTCCGGTAGGGAAGGATGTCGTTCCTGACCCGCATCGCCATCACCACCTCTTCCAGCGCGGTGTTGCCGGCGCGTTCGCCAAGGCCGTTGATCGTGCATTCGATCTGGCGAGCGCCCGCCTCGACCGCGGCCAGGGAGTTGGCGGTCGCCATGCCCAGGTCGTTGTGGCAATGCGTGGCGAAGATGATCTCGTCCGCGCCCGGCACGCGCTCCAGCAGCATGCGGATCAGGGCAGCAGATTCGCGCGGCGCGGTATAGCCCACGGTGTCGGGGATGTTGATCGTGGTGGCGCCCGCCTTGATGGCGATCTCGACCACCCGGCACAGATAGTCGTGTTCGGTCCGCGTCGCGTCCATGGGCGACCATTGCACGTTGTCGCACAGGTTGCGGGCATGGGTGACGGTCTGGTGGATGCGGTCGGCCATCTGGTCCATGTCCAGATTGGGGATCGCCCGGTGCAGCGGCGAGGTGCCGATGAAGGTGTGGATGCGGGGGCGCTTCGCGTGGCGCACCGCCTCCCAGCAGCGGTCGATGTCGGGGATCTGGGCGCGGGCCAGGCCGCAGATCACGCTGGTCCGGGCCATCCGCGCGATCTCGGAGACGGCGGCGAAATCGCCTTCCGAGGCGATGGGAAAGCCCGCCTCGATGATGTCCACGCCCATCTCGTCCAGCATCCCGGCGATTTCCAGCTTCTCGGCATGGGACATGGTGGCGCCGGGCGACTGTTCGCCGTCGCGCAGGGTGGTGTCGAAGATCACGACGCGGTTCTGATCGGTCATCTGTGGGGTCTTTCTTACGGTGCCGAGGGAAGGGTCCGGGCGCTGACCTGACTGAGCGGTGGCCCGGAAGACCCGCTCAGCGCAGCGTAAGAAGCAGCAGACCGCGGGACGGCACGGCCGGACGCGCGCCAAGGCGGGCGGTCGGGGCGGCGACAGGGGGATGCATCCGGGTCATGAGCGGGAATATGCCCCCCCGCGCGGGACTTGAAAACCCCTGATCGTCATCGCCCATGGACGAGGCAGTCCGGCCACAATCCCCGCCCGCCGTCATTGTAGCGACACATTTGGGCTGGCCCCACCCGCCAAGCCTGCCTATCGTTTCAGCACGACAACCCAGAAACGACACCAACAGATGAGGGAACGATGTCACGAAAGATCGTCGTGGGCTTCGACGGCAGCGATGCCTCGATGCGCGCCCTGGACTTCGCCATCACCCGTGCGCAGGCGCAGGGGGACAACATCCTGATCGCGCATGTGCTGGAATGGTCGCCCTACAGCTTCCTGACCGCCGCCGAGGTCGAGGAACGCCACCGCCGCCGCAAGGAGGAACTGCAGCGCGCCGAGACCGCCATCCTGACCCCGGTGGTCAAGCGCGTCGAGGCTGCGGGCATCCCCTGCGCCACCACCCTGCGCTATGGCCATATCGCCGAAACGCTGTGCCGCATCGCCAAGGACGAGGGCGCGGCCATGATCTTCATCGGCCGGATGGGCAATTCCGGCTTCGCCTCGCGCATCTTCGGATCGGTCGCGGCCACGCTGGCGCAGGTCTCGCCCGTGCCCGTGGTCATCGTGCCATGACCGGCGCCTCAACAGGGACAGCACCCATGAAAAAAGCAATCGCGCCGGCCGTCACAGCCCTCGCCGCGCTGACGGCCGCCCCTGCCGCCGCGCAGGGCATCGACGAGACGGTGAACCAGATCTTCGCGAATTCGACCGGCTGGTTCGTCAGCCTGATCTTTTCCAACTTTCCCGGCACGACCTTCCCCTGGATCGTTGGCTGGCTGGTGGTCGCGGCCAGCGTCTTCACCATCTATTTCGGCCTCATCCAGGTCCGCGCCTTCGGCCATGCCATCGCGCTGGTCCGGGGCGACTATTCGGACCCCAACGACGCGGGCGAGGTCAGCCATTTCCAGGCGCTGACCACGGCCCTGTCGGGCACGGTGGGCCTGGGCAACATCGCGGGCGTCGCGGTGGCCATCGGCATCGGCGGACCCGGCGCCACCTTCTGGATGATCCTCGCGGGGCTTCTGGGCATGGCGTCCAAGTTCACCGAATGCACGCTCGGGGTGAAGTACCGCAACGAATATGCCGACGGCACCGTGTCGGGCGGCCCGATGTACTACATGACCAAGGGCTTTGCCGAGCGCGGCCTGCCGGGCGGCAAGATCCTGGCGGTGCTGTTCGCGATCTTCTGCATCCTGGGCAGCTTCGGCGGCGGCAACATGTTCCAGGCCAACCAGGCCCATGCCCAGATCGCCAATGTCACCGGCGCCTATCCCGGCTGGATCACCGGCCTCGTCATGGCCATCGTGGTCTTCCTGGTCATCGTCGGCGGCCTGAAATCCATCGCCAGCGTGACGGAGAAGATCGTGCCCTTCATGGCGGCGGTCTATGTCGGCACGGCGCTGATCATCATCGGCATGAACTTCGACATGATCGGCACGGCGTTCAGCCAGATCCTGACGGGCGCCTTCACCAATGACGGCGTCGTGGGCGGGGCCATCGGCGCGCTGATCCAGGGCTTCCGCCGCGCGGCCTTCTCCAACGAGGCCGGGATCGGCTCGGCCGCCATCGCCCACAGCGCCGTGCGCACCAAGGAGCCGGTGACCGAGGGCTTCGTGTCCCTGCTGGAGCCGTTCATCGACACGGTCGTCATCTGCACGATGACCGCGCTGGTGATCATCATCACCGGCCAGCTGATCCAGGATCCGACCACCGGCCTCTTCCTGCTGAACGAGGCGGGCGACGGCATCCAGACGGTGACCGGCAATTCCGGCGTCACCCTGACCTCGGACGCGTTCAGCAGCGCCTTCGGCTGGTTCCGCTACATCCTGGTGCTGGCGGTGGTGCTGTTCGCCTTCTCGACCATGATCTCGTGGAGCTATTACGGGCTGAAGGCCTGGACGTTCCTGTTCGGCGAGGGCCAGACCAAGGAGCTGGTCTTCAAGATCATCTTCTGCATGTTCGTGGTCATCGGCGCCTCGGCCAATCTGGGCCCGGTCATCGACTTCTCGGATGCGATGATCTTTGCGATGGCGGTGCCCAACATCATCGCGCTGTACCTGCTGATGCCGGTCGTCAAGGCCGAGATGAACCGCTATCTCTCGCGCCTGAAGACCGGAGAGATCCGCAAGTTCGAATAGGGCCGTCCCCCCCCGGGGGCGAAAGACAGGGGCGCGGGCGCTGCGGCACCCGCGCCCCTGTCTCATGGCGGCCGTCATGACAAGGGGCGGAATTCGCGGTGGTCCGGCGCCCTGATCCGTGCGAAGGACGCGCCCCGACCCCTGAAAGCCTTCCGAGGATCCCATGACCAAGCCCCCCTTCGTCCATCCCGGCATGCGGCTGCCCTTCGCGCTGCTGGTGACCTGCTTCGCGGCCTGGGGGATCGCGGCGAACATGACCGACCCGCTGGTGCAGGTCTTCTCGCGCATCTTCTCGATGACCACGCTGCAGGCGTCCTTCGTGCAGTTCGCCTATTACGGGGCCTATTTCCTGCTGGCGCTGCCCGCGGCCTTCCTCAACCGGCGCTATTCCTACCGCACCGGGATCCTGACGGGGCTGGGCTGCGCGATCCTGGGGGCGTTCATGTTCTATCCGGCGGCGCAGGCGATGACCTTCGGGTTCTTCCTGCTGGCGCTGTTCCTGCTGGCGGGCGGGCTGTCGATCCTGGAGACCTCGGCCAATCCCTTCGTGATGGCCATGGGCCCCGAGGCGAACGGGACCCGCCGCCTGAACCTGGCGCAGGCCTTCAACCCGGTGGGCACCAACATCGGGGTCTTCCTGGCCGCGACGCTGATCCTGCCGCAGCTGAACGTCGCCAGCGCCGCCGACCGCGCCGCCATGGCGCCCGAGGCGCTGAACGCCGTCCGTCAGGCCGAGCTGCAGGCGGTGATGACCCCCTATGTGAGCTTCGCCTTCGTGCTGCTGGCGATCTGGGTCGCCATCGCGCTGATCCCCATGACCACCCGGCAGGAGCGGACGCAGGAGGCCGAGGCGCCGCTGCAGTTCGGCGCGACGCTGCGCCGCCTGATGTCGAACCGGCATTACGTCTTCGGCGTGGGCGCGCAGTTCTTCAACGTCGCGGCGCAGACCTGTGTCTGGACCTTCACCATCCCCTATGTGCTGGTGGCCCTGGGCGGGACCGAGGCGCAGGCGGGCTGGTACCTGCAGGCCAGCCTGATCGTCTTTCTGATCGCGCGCTTTGCCATGGTGGGGCTGATGGTGCTGATCCGGCCCGCCCTGCTGCTGGGGACGATGGCGCTGCTGGGCACGGCGCTGTGCTTCTACGCCGCCGCCGTGCCGGGTCTGGGCGGGGTCTGGGCGGTGGTCGCGGTCTCGGCCTGCCTGTCGCTGATGTTTCCCACCATCTACGGCATCGCCCTGCACGGGCTGGGGCAGGACACCAAGTTCGGCGCGGCGGGGCTGGTCATGGCGATCCTGGGCGGGGCGGTCATGCCGCTGGTCCATGGCGCGCTGATGGATGCGCAGGGCGCGGCGCTGGCCTATGTCGTGCCGGGCCTGTGCTTCCTGGCGGTGGCGGCGTTCGGCCTGTTCGACCTGCGCCACGGCGCAGGCGGCACCCGGTCGCAGGCCTCCGCGCGGGCCTAGCCGCGGCGGCGTCGCGGCATCAGCTGCTGGGCGCCGCCCGCGAAGAGCAGCCAGACCGACGTGGCGATCAGCCCCAGATTGGCCCAGCTTTGCGGGTGGAAGTCGACCAGCGCCGCCCAGCCCGCGAAGACCACCCAGGCCAGCGCCATCGGCAGCGTGATCAGGCGCCAGCGCTCGGTCCGCACGGGGTGGACGAACTTGATGTTGGTGAACATCGCGATGCTCAGCGCGGTGACGATCAGCAGGATGATCGTCCAGTGCGGCTCGACCGCGAACAGGACCAGCACGACCATGTTCCAGCAGCCCGGAAAGCCCGCAAAGGAGTTGTCGCGCGTCTTCATGCGGGTGTCGGCGAAATAGACCACGCTGGTGAAGACGATGACGATGATCGCGAACCAGCCCGTCCAGCCCGACAGCAGCCCCGACTGGAACAGCGCGAAGGCCGGGATGAACACATAGGTCAGATAGTCGATGATCAGGTCCATCAGCTCGCCGTCATAGGCGGGCCAGTTCGTCTTGACCTCGTAGCGCCGCGCCAGCGGGCCGTCGATGCCGTCCACGACGAAGGCCACGACCAGCCACAGGAACATCAGCGCCCAATCGGCCTGGACCGCGGCCAGCATGGCCAGCATGGCAAGGACCGCCCCGGTGGCGGTGAGAAGATGGACGGCAAGGGCCTTGTGACGCAACTGCATGCCGGTTTGTCGCAGGTTGACCCCGGCTCTGCAACCGCGCTTGGCCGCCTCAGCGCAGGATCGGGGGGCCCTTGGGCCGGGGCGCGGGTTCCTCGGGCGGAGGCAGGGCCAGATCGAAGAGCAGCGCGCCGGGGGGCGGCGGGGTCTCGGCAAAGCTGATGTCGACGCCACCGGGCTGCGGGGGCAGGAAGGCCAGCGCCTCGGACAGGGCCTTGGCGATGGCGGGCTGGCGGTCGACGGGCGCGCCCGCGATCAGCAGCAGATGCCCGCGATCCGCGCCGCCCGCGGCCCGGCTGCCGACCAGCGCGGCCCCCGCGATCAGCCCGCGCAGATCGGCCAGGCGTTCGGCCAGCGGCAGGCCCAGCACCCCGGCCACATCGGCGTCGGGCGCGGTCAGGCGCAGATGCGCCTCGCCCGTCTCGGGGGCGGCCTGAAGGGCGCCGGTCAGCCAGTCCAGCATCGTGGCGTCCAGCAGCATCTCGGACGGGTGGCCGGGATTGACCAGCAGCCCCGCCCCGTCGGCCTTCAGCAGCCCCGCCAGCACCCGCCCCGGCAGGGCGGCATAGGCCACGACCTGGCCGAAGAAATCGGCCAGCCGGTCCTCGCCGTCGCAGGCCAAGGCCACGCGCGCGCCGTCCAGATCGAAGATCTGCAATTCGACCGCGTCATGGACCGGCTCGCGCAGCAGGGCCACCGACAGTTCGGTATCGGCCAGCCGCGACAGCATCCGCGCGCGCTGCGGCGCGTCGGCGTCGTGAAAGGGAACCGGGGCAAGATCGTCCAGCGCGCTCATGTCGGGGGCCTTTCGGGGCAGGGACCGGACCTGCGTAATGGTCGCACCCGTCCCACGCAAGCGTGATTGCCCCTGCCGGTCAAGGCGCCGCATAGTGCGGCCATGAAACGCCGCACCCTGATCCTGACCGCCGCCGCCGCCCTTCCCCTGCTGGCCGCCCCCCGCATCGCGCAGGCTTCCCTGCAGCCCCTGCTGGCCGAGGCCCGCGGGCTTGCGCCGCTGCGCGCCATCGCGCTGTGGCGCGACGATGGCGGCCAGGGGTCGGAACTGGCGGCCGAGGGCTATCACGGCTTCACCCCCGACAGCCCCACGAACATCAAGTCGGCCTCGAAATCCGTGGTCTCGGCGCTGACCGGCATCGCCATCGGGCAGGGCCTGCTGGAGGGCGCGGACCAGCCCATCGCGCCTTTGCTGCGCGCCGACCTGCCGGCCGATCCCGATCCCCGGCTGGCCCGCGTCACCCTGGGCAACCTGCTGTCCATGCAGGCCGGGCTGGAGCGTCAGTCGGGCCAGAACTATGGCCGATGGGTCAACAGCCCCAACTGGGTGCGCAGCGCGCTGGCCGCCCCGTTCACGCAGGATCCGGGCACGCGGATGCAGTATTCGACCGCCTCGACCCATCTGGTCGCGGCGATCCTGACCCGCGTGACCGGGCAGCCGCTTCTGGACGTGGCGGGCGACTGGCTGGGACCGATCCCCGGGTTCCGCATCACCGGATGGGACCGCGATCCGCAAGGCATCTATCTGGGCGGCAACCAGATGGCGATGACCACCCGGTCGCTGCTGGCCTTCGGGGCGATGTATGCGCGGGGCGGCCAGGCGGGCGGGCGCCAGATCGTGCCCGGCCCTTGGATCGCGCAAAGCTGGCAGCGCCGCACCTCCAGCATCTTCAGCGGGCAGGGCTATGGCTATGGCTGGTTCCTGGGCCAGATGGCCGGACGCGAGGTCCGCTATGGCTGGGGCTATGGCGGGCAGATGGTCTATGTCTTCCCCGCGACGCGCCGCCAGCGCGCGCTGGCCATGGCGATGACCTCGGATCCGGACCTGCCCTCGGGCCGGACCGGGCATCGCGACGACCTGCACCGGATGGCGGAACGGCTGGCGGCGGCGGCCTGAGACAGGCCCCGCGCCGCCCCGTCGTCAGTCGATGAAGTCGCCTGCCTGGAAATTGCCCAGGTTTCCGAACAGCTGCCCGATCAGCGAGATCTCGGTCACGCTGCCATCGGTCACGCGGCGCGACAGGGTCACGACGCGGCCCCGCTCCAGCCCGAAGGTCTCGACATTGCTGACCACGCCGGTGGGCGCGAACGAGATCGCCACGACGCTGCGGTCGATCTCTTCCGAGGCGGCGGGGCCCATACGGCGCCAGCGCGACCCGACATAGTACCAGCCGGATCCGGTCAGCAGCCCCTGCGCCGAGGGGCGTCCGATCAGCGCGGGCAGGTCGTCGACGGTGGTCTGGCCGGGCACCACCTGCGCCAGATCCAGCGCGGGGGGCACGTAGCCGTGGTTGCGATAGATGGGTGCGCAGGCGGCAAGCCCGAGGACAGCCAGAATCGCCAGTGTCATCAGGGTCCTGATGGCGGTCATGGGCGGGTTCCCTCCTTGGGGCGGTTGACGCGGCCCGCCCTGCCTAGCAAACTCGGGCACCCTGCTCAAGAATATCAATCCGCGGGCCCGCGCCCCTGCCCTTCCCCCGCGCCCGACAGACAAAAGGCCTTCATGACCGATCCCGACAAGCATCCGCAGCGCCTGCGCGTCGCGCATCTGAACCCCAATGCGGCCACCCCCTTCCATCTGCGCCCGGCAGAGGAGGTCCGCGCCGCCATCGCCGCAGAGCTCGGGCTGGATGCCCTGTCCCGCCTGGACTTCGCGGGCCAGCTGCGCGGGCACGGCACCGATGGCTGGCTGCTGACCGGGACGCTGACCGCCCGCGTGACCCAGCCCTGCGTGGTGACGCTGAAGCCGGTGAAGAGCGACATCACCGATCAGGTGCGCATCCAGTTCACCCCGCATCTGGGCCAGCCCGAGGGCGACGAGGTCGAGATGCCCGACGAGACGCTGGAGCCCCTGGGCAATTTCATCGACCTCAGCGCGATCATGGTCGAGGCGCTGTCGCTGGCCCTGCCGGAATATCCCCGTGCCAAGGGCGCCGCGCTGACCGCCGCCGCCCCGCCGCCCGAGGATGCGGGCGACACCCGCCGCCCCTTCGCGGGCCTGGACAAGCTGCTGGGCGACAAGCCGCGCGAATCCTGACCCCCGCCCGGCCCACCCGCCGGCCGGGGAAAGCCCCGCAAGGGATGCATCCGTGCCGCACATGGCCGAAAATCGTGCCGGTGCAGGGCCAGAGGCGGTGCATTTCGCGCAACTGCCGGGCCTAGAGGGCTTGCGGGCCGGGAAGTGATCGCGTATCTGCGCGGTTCATTTACGAATTCAAATCCTGGATGCATCGGCGTTGCGGCGCGGCATCCCTTTACATCAGGTGGTGACATGGCTGTCCCTCAGAATCGCGTAACCCGGTCCAAGCGCAACATGCGCCGTGCGCATGACGCGCTGGTCGCGGGCAACCCGAACGAATGCTCGAACTGCGGCGAGCTGAAGCGCCCGCATCACGTCTGCCCGTCCTGCGGCCACTATGCCGACCGCGAAGTGATCGCGCAGGCGACCGAGGTTGACCTGGACGACGACGCGGCCTGATTTGGTCCGCAGCGCGTCCTGATGACCGTTTCCTCCGCGAGCACGCCGGCACCGCGCGCCCCTGACACCGGGGGCAGCGTGGTGATATCGGTTGATGCCATGGGTGGTGATCGCGGCCCCTCGGTCGTGGTCGCGGGCATGGCCGAAAGCGCCGAGAAGAACCCCGAGATCCGCTTCATCGTCCATGGCGATCAGGAGCAGCTGACGGGTCTGATCGCGCGCCGCAAGGTTCTGGCCGGCCGCTGCGACATCCGCCATGCGGGCGGCGTCGTCACCATGCACGACAAGCCCAGCCAGATCATCCGCAAGGGCGAGGGCACGTCCATGTGGTCCGCCGTCGAATCGGTCAAGCAGGGCGAGGCGCAGGTCGCGGTCTCCTGCGGGAACACCGGGGCGCTGATGGCGCTGTCGATGCTGCGCCTGCGCAAGCTGCCGGGCGTGAACCGCCCCGCCATCGCCTGCCTGTGGCCCTCGCGCAGCCCGCAGGGCTTCAACATCATGCTGGACGTGGGCGCCGACATCCGCGCCGATGCGCATGACCTGCTGCAATACGCGCTGATGGGCGCCTCCTACGCCCGCAACGGCCTGGGGGTCGAGATGCCCCGCGTCGGCCTGCTGAACGTGGGCACCGAGGAACACAAGGGCCGCGCCGAGCTGAAGCAGGCCCACGAGATGATCGAGCAGGCCGCACCCGGCAGCTTCACCTATGTGGGCTTCGTCGAGGGCGGCGATCTGCCCTCCGACCGCGTGGATGTGATCGTGACCGACGGGTTTACCGGCAATGTCGCCTTGAAGACCGGCGAAGGCACCGCCAAGCTGGTCGGAGATTTTCTCAAGGACGCCTTCTCGAACTCGATCATGTCGAAATTCGCGGCGGTGCTGGCCATGACCTCGCTGAAACGTCTCCAGAAACGCATCGACCCCCGCCGGGTGAACGGCGGGATCTTCCTGGGGTTGAACGGCACGGTCGTGAAATCGCACGGCTCGGCCGATGCGACCGGCGTGTCGGCAGCCATCAAGCTGGCCTTCACGCTGGCCAAGTCGGGCTTCCAGGACCGCCTGGCCGCCCGCGTGGCGCAGGGGGCGGTGGCCGCCTCGGTCAGTGCCGCCGAGGCCGGAGAGGCGTCGTGATGCGCCGCGCGATCATCCGGGGCACCGGGCACTACCTGCCCGAGCGCATCGTCGAGAACAGCTGGTTCGAGGACAAGCTGGAGACCTCGGACGAATGGATCCGGTCCCGCACCGGGATCGAACGCCGCCATTTCGCCGCCGAGGGCCAGACGACCAGCGACCTGGGCATCCGGGCCGCCCGGGCCGCGCTGGAGCGCGCCGGGATGGCGATCGGCGACATCGACGGGATCATCCTGGCGACCTCGACCCCCGATTTCACCTTTCCCGCCACCGCCACCATCGTGCAGGCGGGCCTGGGCATGTCGCGGGGCTTCGCCTTCGACGTGCAGGCCGTCTGCGCGGGCTTCGTCTTCGCGCTGGCCAATGCCGATGCGATGATCCGCGCGGGCCAGGCCGACCGCATCCTGGTGATCGGGGCCGAGACCTTCTCGCGCATCATGGACTGGACCGACCGGGGCACCTGCGTGCTGTTCGGCGACGGTGCCGGCGCCGTGGTGCTGGAGGCGCAGGACGGCGCCGGGACCAATGACGACCGGGGCATCCTGGCCTCGGACCTGAACAGCGACGGCAAGTATCGCGAGCTGCTTTATGTCGATGGCGGCGTCTCGGCCACCGGCACCGTGGGCAAGCTGCGCATGCAGGGCAATCTGGTCTTCCGCCACGCGGTCGAGAAGCTGGCCAGCACCGCAGATACCGCCTTGGGCCGGGCCGGTCTGACGGGGGCGGATGTGGACTGGCTGGTGCCGCATCAGGCCAACCTGCGCATCATCTCGGCCACCGCCCAGAAGATGGGGCTGCCGCTGGACAAGGTCGTGCTGACCGTGGCCGATCACGGCAACACCTCGGCCGCCTCGATCCCGCTGGCGCTGTCGGTGGCCGACGGTGCCGGGCGCTTTGCCCTAGGGCAGGTGCTGCTGACCGAGGCCATCGGCGGCGGGTTGAGCTGGGGCGCGGTCGTCCTGCGCTGGTAGGGGGGCGCTGCCCCCCGTCCTGTCGGACTCCCCCCGGGATATTTTCCCCAAGATGAAGCCGAAGCCTATTTCAGCAGGGCATCCTTGCTGGCGCGCCGGTTCGGGCCGCCCGCGGGGCGGCGGCTGTGGTCATGGCCGGACTGGCAGGCCACGCAGAGCTTGACCCCGGGCTGGGCCATGCGGCGCGCCTCGGGGATCGGCTCGTCGCATTCGGCGCAATGCTTCGCGCTGTCGCCCTGCGCCGCGCGGCGGGCGGCCGCCTGACGGGCCCGGGCGATGGCCTCGGCCGTGCTGATCTCGATCTGGTCGTTCACCGCGTCGTCGCGGGCCCATCCACCTGCCATCCGGCCCTCCTGTCATAGTCATCCACCGGTCCAAGATGGGGACGATGCGCTGCAATGCAAATGGGCAGACCCTGTCGGTCCGGCGCGGGCGGGTGCCCGTCAGGGTTGTGCGGATGGGCGGATTGCCGTCGCTTTGATCGGGACAAGTATCGGACGGGGAACGATTTCCCCGCCTTCTCGTTGACAGGCAACGCAAATCGAACCATCTTCCCCCCATTCAGAAGGATCGACCATGGGCGACAAGACCTTGACCCGAATGGACCTTGCCGAGGCGGTCTTCCGCGATGTCGGCCTGTCCCGTCACGAATCCGCGCAACTGGTCGAAAGCGTGCTGGACCACATCTCGGACGCGCTTGTCCGGGGGGAGCAGGTCAAGATCTCGTCCTTCGGGACGTTTTCGGTGCGTGACAAGAACGAACGGATCGGCCGCAACCCCAAGACCGGGGAAGAGGTGCCGATCACGCCTCGCCGCGTGCTGTCCTTCCGGCCCTCGCACCTGATGAAGGATCGCGTGGCGGCCGGAAACAAGCGATAGGCGCGTCGCGGCAGGATGGCCAAGGGCGCAGAGGCATTCCGGTCGATCGGCGAGGCGGCGGTGCTGATCGGCGTCGCGCCGCATGTCCTGCGCTACTGGGAGACGCAGTTCGCCGCCCTCAAGCCGATGAAGCGACCCGACGGGCGGCGTTATTACCGCCCCGCCGATCTGGATCTGGCGGCCGGGATCTGCGCGTTGCTGCGCGATGACGGGCTGACGATCCGGGGCGCGCGCAAGCTGATCGACCAGGATCGGGGCGAGAGCGTGCGCAGGCGCGGCGCGGCCCATCTGGCGGCGCTGGCCGCCGCCGCATCCGCCATGCCCCCCCTGCCCGATCCGGCGCCCCATGCCGAGGAGATGCCCCCCATGTCCGACAACCTGCCCCTGCCGCCTGCCGATCCCGCGCCGGCCCCCCTGTTCCCTGACCTGGACCGGGCCCACCGGCATGCCGTCTGGCTGGCGCGGCTGACCCAGGTCACCCGGCATCTGCAGCAGATCACGCCCGCCGATCCGCGCTGGCCGGGGGTGCGGCCGGTCGCGCTGCGGCTTGGTCAGGCGATGTTGCAGCTTGCCTGACGGGTCATTGCGATTTGGTGTCGATTTCCGCCTTGCAGCCCTTGTGCTGGTCCGCCGGATCGCACTATAGGGGGCTCGTCGGGCCGTGGCGCAGCCTGGTTAGCGCGTCCGTCTGGGGGACGGAAGGCCGAGAGTTCGAATCTCTCCGGCCCGACCATTCCGAAAACGCCCATTCCCTTGCGGGGATGGGCGTTTCCCTTTTCCCCCTTCCCTGCTGGAGAGTTCAGGATGAACGGCGTTCTGCCCGACCACCGGATCCGCGACCTGATCGCCCGAGGCGCCATCCGGGCCGACCTGCCCGTCACGCCCGAACAGATCCAGCCCGCCAGCCTGGACCTGCGCTTGGGGACCACCGCGCTGCGGCTGCGGGCCAGTTTCCTGGCGGGGCGCGGCAAGCGCATCGCGGACCGGCTGGACGATTTCTGCATGCACCGGATGGACCTGTCGGAGGGCGCCGTGCTGGAGCGCGGCTGCGTCTACCTGATCCCGCTGCAGGAGGCGATCACCCTGCCCGCCGGGATCTCGGCCGTGGCCAACGCGAAATCCTCGACCGGGCGGCTGGACCTGCTGACCCGGCTGGTCACCGATGACGGGACCGAGTTCGACCGCCTGCCCGAGGGCTATGACGGGCCCCTCTACGCCGAGATCTGCCCGCGCAGCTTTTCCGTTCTGGTGCGTCCCGGCATGCGGCTGAACCAGCTGCGCCTGCGGCAGGGCCAGGCGGCGCTGACGGACGCGGAACTGACCGCGCTGCATGCCGAGCAGCCGCTGGTCGGCGGGGCGCCCGCGCTGATCGACCAGGGCCTGGGGTTCTCGGTGGACTTGCGCCCCGCCGCGGGCGATCTGGTGGGCTATCGGGCGCGGCCCCATAGCGGCGTGATCGACCTGGACCGCATCGGCGCCTATCCCACGACCGAGTTCTGGGACGAGCTGCGCACGACCCAAGGGCGGCTGATCCTGGACCCCGGCGCCTTCTACATCCTCGTCAGCCGCGAATCGGTGGCCATCCCCGCCGACTATGCCGCCGAGATGGCGCCCTATCTGGCCATGGTGGGCGAATTTCGCGTCCATTACGCGGGCTTCTTCGATCCGGGCTTCGGCATCGGGGACGCGGGCGCCGGGGCGCGGGGCGTCCTGGAGGTCCGCTGCCACGAGGCGCCCTTCGTGCTGGAACACGGCCAGACGGTCGGGCGGCTGGTCTATGAGCGGATGAGCGGCCGGCCGGAGCGGCTTTATGGCGAGGGGATCAGGTCCAACTATCAGGGCCAGGGGCTGAAGCTGGCCAAGCAGTTCGTCTGACCCTCCGCACACCCAGAGACGGCGACACCGCACGTCCCGCTTCTTTCAAGGCGCGCATCGTGGCATGATCCGTATCGTTAACGGTTCATGGTGTACAGATGTTGTTAACGAACAGTCTTGTCCTGCTGTCGATCGTCACGGCGCTGACCATCGGCGGCGACTATCTCATCAAATCGGCGACGGTGCATACGGCGGGGATGGGCTCGGGCCTGTTTCTGATCGCCGTCGGCCTCTATGCGCTGTCGGCCATCGGCTGGTACTTCCTGATGCGCCACCACCCGCTGACCTGGATCGCGGTCACCTATTCGGGGGCGACGCTGATCATGCTGACCCTGCTGGGGGTGGTCGTCTTCGGCGAGCAGATGGGGCGGCGCGACATCGCGGCGGTCGCGATGGCCCTGGGCGCGATCCTGCTGGTCGAGACGTCCTGACCGGCCACCGCCCAAACCGTCACAGGGGGCCCGTCTGCCACAGGCGGACCTTCAGCCCGCCATGCGCCACGATCGGCCCCGGCGCCTGCCACGGCAGGCCGGTGGCCTTGGCCAAGCCCGCCTCCGAGGTCACGATGCCCACGCGCCAGCCCTGAAAGCGGGTGCGGAAGACCTCGCCCATCTGGGCGTGCAGGCCGAACAGCGGGCCCTTGCCGCCGATCCGGGCGCCATAGGGCGGGTTCACGATGACGATGCCCGGCGCGCCCTCGGGGCGCTGCAGGTCGAAGATCTGGCAGGCCTCGAAGCAGGTGATGTCGGTCACCCCGGCGCGGGCGGCATTGGCGAGGCTCATGCGGATGGCGCCGGGATCGCGGTCGCTGCCGATGAACTGTGCGGGTGCCGGGCGGGGCGTCACCGCGTCCTTCATCCGGGCGAAGGCGGAGGCGTCGTAATTCGCCAGCTGCTGGAAGGCGAAGGCGCGCGAGCGGCCCGGCGCAAGGCCAAGCGCCATCTCGGCGGCCTCCAGCACGAAGGTGCCCGACCCGCACATCGGGTCCAGCACCGGCTGGCTGCCGTCATATCCCATCTGGGCCAGGAACATCGCGGCCATGGTCTCGCGCATGGGGGCCTTGGCGACGGCCTCCTTGTGGCCGCGCTTGTGCAACGATTCGCCGGTCGTATCCAGGCTGAAGGTCACCAGATCATCCTCGATCCGCGCCTTGACGGTGATCGGCGCGTCGTCGGCCAAGGGGGCGCCCAGCTCTTCGGTGATCGCGCGTTCGATCCGCTGCGTGGCGGCCCCGGCATGATAGATCCTGGAGACGCGGCAGACCGACTCCACCTTGACCGCCAGGTCGGGGCGCAGCAGGTCGCCCCAAGGGAACTTGCGCGCCCGCTTGTCCAGCTGCGCCAGATGCATGGCACGAAAGCCGCCGATGCGGGCCAGCACCCGGGTGGCGCCGCGCATCATCAGGTTGGCGCGCCAGACATCCGGCCAGCCGCCCCGGATGGTGACGCCGCCGGGCTGGATGACGGGGGTCCAGCCCAAGGCCGCGGCCTCGGCGGCCAGTGGAGCCTCGAGGCCGGGCGTTGCCACCAGGAAGATGTCGAATTCGGTGATGTCCATCGCGCAGCCCTAGCGCGGGCCGCGCGTCATGGCCAGAGGGGCCAGTCTTCGGACAGGCAGGGTCAGCGCCGCGTCAGGCGGCTGAGCGTGCGCATCTTCCGGGCCAGATCGGCGGACCCGTTCGGCTGGCCCCGGCCCTGCCCGGCGCCCGGCTGGCCACCGACGGGCGGCTTGCCCTTGCCGCGGGACATCTTGGCGACGCCCTTGTTGATGCCCCAGTTCATCGCCCGCCGCATGACGAGACGGGTAAACATGTTGAACAGCATATTCATATTCATGGTCGCACCTTTTCACTCGTCGTCGAACAGCTCCTGCGGAACGGGGGCCGGGTCGTCAGGTTCCATATCATCATCCCCCGGCCCGCCCGCAAGGGGCAGGCCCAGCCCCTCGGCGGGCGGGCGGGACTCCAGCAGCCCCGCCGCCCGCAATTCGGACAGGCCGGGCAGATCGCGGGCTGATTCCAGGCCGAAATGGTCCAGGAAGGCCTCGGTCACCACGAAGGTCGCGGGCCGGCCCGGCGACATGCGCCGCCGCCCCATGCGCACCCAGCCCATCTCGATCAGCTGGTCCAGCGTGCCGCGGCTGACGGCGACGCCGCGCACCTCCTCGATCTCGGTGCGGGTGACGGGCTGGTGATAGGCGATGATGGCCAGCGTCTCGGTGGCGGCGCGCGACAGGCGGCGGGTCTCGACCGTCTCGGCCTGCATCAGGAAGGACAGGTCCGGCGCGGTGCGGAAGGCGTGCCCCTCGCCGATCCGCTCCAGCACCACCCCGCGCCCGGCATAGGTCCGGCGCAGCCCGGCCAGCGCCTCGGCGGGATCGCAGCCCTCGGGCATGCGCGCGGCCAGTTCGGCCACCGTCAGGGGCCGGGTCGCGGCGAACAGGATCGCCTCGACCATGCGCTCCTGCCGGGCCAGGGGATGAGGGACGAAATCAGGGGCGGTCGTCATGGGATTTGTGCCGGTAATGGATGGGCGCGAAGGATCTGTCCTGCCGTATCTCCAGCCGGCCCTGTCGCGCAAGCTCCAGCGAGGCGGCGAAGGTGGCCGCCGTCGCGCTGCGCCGCCGCGCCGGGTCGCTCTGCCAGCCCTCGGGCAGGAAGACCGCCAGATCGGTCCAGTCGCCGGTAAAGCCGATCAGGCGGCGCATCCGTTCCAGCGCCTGTTCCATGGTGAAGACGTCGTGGCGGTCGAAGGCATAGGGGCGGAATTCCTCGCGGGTCTTCAGCCGGGCATAGGCGCGCATCAGGTCGATCAGCCCGGCCTGCCATTCCGTGCGGCGGTGGCGGGCCACGGTCTCGGGCGCGCCCCGGGCAAAGCGATGCTGGCCAAGCCGGTCGCGTCCCATCAGCTGCGCCGCCACCTGCCGCATCGCGGCCAGGCGTTCCAGCTGGAAGGCCAGATGCGCGGCCATGTCCTGGGCCGAGGGGCCGGGCGCCTCGGGGTCCGGGGGCAGCAGCAGGCGTGATTTCAGGAAGGCCAGCCAGGCGGCCATGACCAGGTAATCCGCCGCCAGCTCGATCCGCAGCGCGCGGGCCTCCTCGACGAAGGTCAAATACTGTTCGGCCAGATCCAGCACGCGGATCTTCAGCAGGTCCACCTTCTGCGTGCGCGCCAGCGTCAGCAGCAGGTCCAGCGGCCCCTCATAGCCGTCGACATCGACGATCAGCGCCTCGTCGGCGCGGCGCCGCGCGACGGCGGCGGCATCCTCGGGGGTCGGGTCGGGCAGGGACAGGGGGGCCTCCTCGGGGATCGGGCGGACGGGCCGCTCAGGCGACCAGCGTCTGCCATTCGGCGCGCAGCGCGGCAAGGTCGGCGTCGGCGGGCGACAGGCGGCGGGCCAGCGCGGCCTCGGCCCGGCGGGCCGCATCCGGGGTCAGGGGGCCTGCCGCCTGCACGACCGGGCCCATCTCGGCCACCGTGCCGTTGCAATGCAGCACCAGATCGCAGCCCGCCGCGATCGAGGCCGCCGCCCGCTCGGCCTGCGTGCCCGACAGGGCATTCATGGTGATGTCGTCGGTCATCAATAGCCCGTCAAAGCCGATCCGGTCGCGGATCAGCCCGATCATGCGGACAGATGCCGTGGCCGGCGCATCATCCAGCGCCGTGAAGCGGATATGTGCGGTCATGCCCATCGGCAGATCGTTCAACGCGCGGAAGGGCGCGAAATCCATCGCATCCAGGTCCTCCAGCGCCGCATCCACCACCGGCAGGTCGTGATGGCTGTCGGCCAAGGCGCGTCCGTGGCCCGGCATGTGCTTGACCACCGGCAGCACGCCCGCCGCCAGCAGCCCGTCCGCCGCCGCGCGGCCCAGCAGGGCCACCCGGGCCGGGTCGGAGCCCAGACAGCGGTTGCGCAGGAAGGGATGGGTCGCGTCCTGCGCCACGTCCAGCGTGGGGGCGCAATCCGAGTCGATGCCCACCGCGCGCAACTCCTGCCCGATCAGGTGATAGCGCAGCCACATCGCGCGCGGCCCCGCCACCGCCTGATCCAGCGGCGCGGGCCAGTCGATCCAATGGGGCGCGCGCAGGCGCTGGACGCGCCCGCCCTCCTGATCGACGGTGATGACCGCGTCGCGGCCCACCGCCGCGCGCAGATCGCCGGTCAGGCGGCGCAGCTGGTCGGGGCTGTCCACGTTGCGCCCGAAGAGGATGAAGCCCCAAGGGTCGGCCTCGCGGAAGAAGGCGGCCTCGTCCGGGGTCAGGGTCGGGCCGGCGATGCCCCCCAGGATGGTCGCGCTGCCGGCCACCGGATCAGCCGCCAAGCGCCAGGCAGTCCGTCCCCGAGGATTGCAGCGCCGAGCAGAACTGCCGCGCCTCGGACAGCGTGCCGAAGCCCGCGACCCGCAGCCGCCAGAAGGTGCGGCCGTTCGACTGGTGTTCCTGGATGACCGGCGACTTGCCCGAGAACAGGCCGCCATTGCGCCCCGCCAGCCGCTGCCATTCGCCCGTGGCGATGGCGTTGCTGTCGAAGGCGCCGACCTGCACGACCGGGCCGCCGGCACTGCTGCTGGCCGCGACCGGCGCGGGCTCCGGGGCGGGGGCCGCCTCCGGGGTGGCGGGCCGGGCGGCGGGCGCCTCGGCGGCGGCGGTCTGCACGACCGCGGGCTGGGCGGCGGCGGCGGCCGGAGCGGCCGAGACGCGGGTCACGCGCGGACGCGGCGTGGGCCGGGTCGAGGCAACCAGCATGCCGGGATCCGCCTCGGCCTGGGCCTGGGCCAACGCCTCGGCGATGGCGGCGGCCTGGGCGGGCACGCCGTTCTCGTCGGTCACGACCTCGGTCACCGGGCCCTCGCTGGCGGGGGCGTCGATGATGGCGGCCTCGTTCACGGCCTGATCGGCCAGCGCACGCTCGGCGGCGGCGGCCTCGGTCGCGGCGGCCAGGGCGCGGGCCTCGCTGTCGGACAGCGGCACGATCGGTTCGCCCGCGAAGGTCAGGGGCGTCTCGGACGGGTTCGAGGGTTCGCGGGCCAAAGCACCCAGTTCGCCCATCGCGACGTCATCCTCGGACAGGTCGACCGGAGCCGGGGCGATGGCGACCTCTTGTGCCGGGGTCATCGCCTGACCGCCCGCGACCGAGTTCACCGCCAGCCCCGTGTGGTTGGTCAGCTGGCCGCCAGGGTTCTCGGCGGTGGTCCGGGCCTCGCCCTCGATGGCGCGGATGATCGGCACGCCCGACACGTCGCGCGACACCATCTGCCAGCCCCAGGCCAGCAGGCCGACCATCAGCGCGACCGAGGCCACGGCGCCGACATAATGCGTCACCCGTGCCAGGCGCGCCGACAGCCCGTCGGCGTCGGTCGGCGCCGGGGCGGTGCCCTGCCCCGCCTCGGCCTGGCCGTTCCAGCCCGCCTGATCGTAAGAGAATTCGCGCTTCACCTTGTGACGCGAGAACACATAGCCGCCTTCGCGGAAATCCATCACTGCCATATTCGCCTGCCCGCCGGTTGTTCCGGATTAACGTTTTGCCTGCTCTCAGCACATCCGGCGGCGACGCATTCGGTCAGCGCATTTCTTCCGCCGGAGTGACGCCAAGAATAGCGAGACCGGATGAAATAACAACGCCAACCGCCCGGACCAGCGCAATTTTTCCCTGACTTGTGACCGCGTCGCCGTCCTGGATGAACCGCAGCGAGGTGTCGTCATTGCCGCGATTCCACAGCGAATGCAGGTCGGAGGCCAGTTCATAGAGGAAGAAGGCCACGCGATGCGGCTCGTGCGCGCGTGCCGCATGTTCGACCAGTCGCGGCCATTCGGCGACCTTGCGGGCCAGTTCCAGCTCGGCCGGATGGGCCAGAACGGACAGATCGGCACCCGCCAGGGTCGAATCGTCGACCGCGATACCCGCCTCGGTCGCGCGGCGCAGGACCGAGTGGACGCGGGCGCTGGCATATTGCACGTACCAGACCGGGTTGTCCTTGGACTGTTCCAGCACGCGGGCGAAGTCGAAATCCAGCGCCGCGTCGTTCTTGCGCGTCAGCATGATGAAGCGGGTGACATCTGCCCCCGCCTCCTCCACCACGTCGCGCAGGGTGACGAAGGTGCCGGCGCGCTTGGACATCTTGAACGGCTCGCCGTTCTTGTAGAGCTTCACCAGCTGGATCAGCTTGACGTCCAGCGGCACCCGGCCGTTCGACAGCGCGCGGACGGCCGCGTTCATGCGCTTGACGTAGCCGCCATGGTCGGCGCCGAAGACGTCGATCAGCTGGTCGAAGCCCCGGTCGATCTTGTCCCAGTGATAGGCGATGTCGGGTGCGAAATAGGTCCAGGCGCCGTCCGATTTCTGGATCGGCCGGTCCACGTCGTCGCCATGCGCGCTGGACCGGAACAGCAGCTGCTCGCGCGCCTCCCAATCCTCGGGCAGCTTGCCCTTGGGGGGCTCCAGCGTGCCGCGATAGATCAGGCCCATCGCGTCCAGCCGCGCGATCGCGGCCTCGATCCGGCCGGTGCCGTAAAGCGCCTTTTCGCTGGAATAGACATCCATCTGCACGCCAAGGACGGCCAGATCGCCGCGGATCTGTTCCATCATCCGTTCGGTGGCGAAGTCGCGGATCTCCTCCAGCCAGTCCTCTTCGGGGCGGTCCAGCAGGCTGTCGCCGTACTTGGCCTTCAGCGCCTCGCCCACCGGGATCAGATAGTCGCCGGGATACAGCCCCTCGCGGATTTCCGGCTCCAGCCCGTTGGCCTCGCGATAGCGTTCATAGGCGGACCGGGCCAGCACATCGACCTGCGCGCCACCGTCGTTGATGTAGTATTCGCGCGTCACGTCATGGCCGCTGAACGACAGCAGGCGGGCCAGCGCATCGCCGAAGACCGCGCCCCGCACATGGCCCACATGCATCGGGCCGGTGGGGTTGGCGCTGACGAATTCCACGTTGACCTTGGACCCCGCCCCCATGTCCGAGCGGCCGAACTCGGGCCCGGCCTTCAGCGCCGCGGCGATCACGCCCTGCCAGACGACGGGCGACAGGCGCAGGTTCAGGAAACCGGGCCCTGCGACCTCGGCGGCGGTGATGCGCGGATCGGTCAGGCGGGCGGCCAGCCGGTCGGCGATGTCGCGGGGCTTCATGCGGGCGGGCTTGGCCAGCACCATCGCGGCATTGGTCGCCATGTCGCCATGCGCCGGATCGCGCGGCGGCTCGACCGTGACATTGGCAAGGTCCAGGCCCCCGGGCAGCTCGCCCGCCTGCACCATCCGGTCCAGCGCCTCGACGACGACGCCGCGAAGATCCGTGAAAAGGTTCATCATGTGCTTCCTGATTGACCCGAGCGGGTTAACGCCCCGGACCGGGGGAGGTCAACACATTGGCCCGATTCAGCTGGTGGTTTCGCCCTTTTCGCGGTGGTCGCGGGCGACGTCGGCGGCCTCGGCCGCGATCTCGGGAGCGGGGGCATCCTCGGCCCGCGACTGTTCGGGGGGCAGGAAGGCGGTGATCCAGTCGCCCGCCGCCAGCGTCACCGGCGTGCCCTCGGTCGCAAAGCGCAGGCTGCCGGTCTTGGACACAACCGCGAAGGGCTCGGCGCCGGGACGGTCGGCGGCCCAGTCCTCCATGTCGTATTCCTCGGTCAGGCGGGTGCTGCGCAGGGTCCAGCCCTCGGCCAGGCGCTGGTTGGCGATCTGGAAGGTCGGCCGCCCCTCCAGCCGCTGCCCGCCCAGCTGCGCGGGCAGGGCATGGCGGGCGTGATCGCGTTCCCGGCTGATCTGCCAGACGGCGTCGCGGCCCAGATGCGGGCCCAGATCGGTGGCGACCAGCGTGTTGTAGGCATCGTTGTCCGAGGCCGCCAGCACCGCCGGATAGGCGATGAACTCGACCTGATGCTCCGCCGTCTCGCCCAGGATGTCGCCGTAATAGGTGGGAATGCCCGCCTGCCGCGCCTTGGTGAGGTGCTGGCGGTTGGTGTCGGCGACCAGCGTGTCGACCCCCGCCTTCTTCAGCGCCTGCGCCAGGGCCACCGCGAAGGGCGACCCGCCGACCAGCAAGAGGCCCGGACGGTCCGCCCCCGACAGGCCCAGCCTGCGCGCCAGCGGCGCCAGCGTGAAGCCGTGGATGACCACGGTCGACAGCACGATGATGAAGGCCAGGGGCGCCAGCGCCGCGCCGTCCGCGATCCCCGCCTCGACCAGCTTGTCGCCGAAGAGGCCCGAGACCGCGACCATGACCACGCCGCGCGGGCCGGTCAGGGCGATCAGCCAGCGCTCGTTCATCGGCAGCTTGGTCCCGATCAGCGGGATCAGCACCTGCAGGGGCCGCGCCAGCGCCACGGTGAAGATCACGAACAGCGCCGCGCGCCAGGTCAGCTCGCCCAGGGTGGCGAAGTCCAGCGAGGCCGCCATCAGCACGAACACGCCCGAGACCAGCAGGATCGTCGCGTGTTCCTTGAAGCGGTGCAGCTCGGCATAGGAGGACAGCTTGGCGTTGGCCAGGACCATGCCCATGATGGTCACGGCCAGCAGGCCGGTCTCGTGCAGCACGCTGTCGGTGGCGGCGAAGACGGCGATGACGCCCACGAACAGGACCGGCACCTTCATGTATTCGGGCACCCAGGCCCGGGTGAAGGCAAGCGCCATGAACCGGCCCGCGGCCCAGCCCAGGGCGGCGGCAAAGCCGATTCCCGACCCGATGAGCCAGGCGGCCGCGCCGACCGACAGGCCGGTCTCCAGCACCAGC
Source organism: Paracoccus liaowanqingii (assembly GCF_004683865.2). Classification (NCBI taxonomy): domain Bacteria; kingdom Pseudomonadati; phylum Pseudomonadota; class Alphaproteobacteria; order Rhodobacterales; family Paracoccaceae; genus Paracoccus; species Paracoccus liaowanqingii. The sequence continues at coordinate 2,784,122 of NZ_CP038439.1, forward strand.
ACGACCTCGAGGACCAGCACCGCGATCAGCACGCCGATGGGGTCGTTGACGATCGCCTCCCATTGCAGGATCTGGGCGGGCCGGGCGCGCAGGCGGGCCTGGCGCAGCATGGGCGCGATGACGGTGGGGCCGGTCACGACCATGACGCCGCCGAAGACCGCCGCCGACTGCCAGGACAGGCCCACCGCCAGCCACAGGACCAGCGCCGACAGCGCCCAGCCCAGGGGCGCGCCCAGATAGACCAGCCGCTGCACCGGCGACCGGCTGTCGCCCAAGCGCCCGTAATCCAGAGTCAGCCCGCCCTCGAACAGGATGATGGCGACCGCCACGGCGATCAGCGGGCGATAGATCGGCCCCAGGTCGCGGTCCGGCAGGAACAGGCCGAAGACCGGCCCGACCAGCAGCCCGATCCCCAGCATCAGCACGATCGCGGGCAGCTTGAAGCGCCAGGCCAGCCATTGCGCGCCCACGCCCAGGACACCGACCAGCGCCACCACCTGCACCGGGCTGAGGCCCGGCACCATCTCTCTGTCCATGGCGGCCCCCTCGTCGTCCGGCTGTCGCGGACAAGCCCGTGGCGGGCCGCACGGTTCCGGTCAAGCGTAACGTGGGGTACCCTCGTCGGGCACCGTGCTGCAAAAGATTGACGCGGCACGCCGATTGGTCTAGGCGGTGCGGGTCTGCGTCCGGCAGACATCAAGGCGGGGCGTCCGTGACTGCGTCCCAACTTTGCCGCTTTGTCGCCTGAACAGGCGCGCGGCATGGAACGCAACGTGCCCGGCAAGGGCGCGGCTTAATGGAAAGCCCCGAATGACCAAATTCTCCGATCTGAAGCTTGACCCCAAGGTGCTGCAGGCCGTGCTGGAAGCCGGCTACGAGACACCGACGCCGATCCAGATGGGCGCCATCCCGCCCGCGCTGGAAGGCCGCGACGTGCTGGGGATCGCGCAGACCGGAACCGGCAAGACGGCGGGCTTCGTGCTGCCGATGATCACGCTTCTGGGTCGCGGGCGCGCCCGCGCGCGCATGCCGCGCAGCCTGGTCCTGTGCCCGACGCGCGAGCTGGCCGCCCAGGTGGCCGAGAACTTCGACACCTATTCCAAGCACACCCGCCTGACCAAGGCGCTGCTGATCGGCGGCGTCAGCTTCGGCGAGCAGGACAAGCTGATCGACCGCGGCGTCGACGTGCTGATCGCCACGCCGGGGCGCCTGCTGGACCATGTCGAGCGCGGCAAGCTGCTGCTGACCGGCGTGCAGATCATGGTCGTGGACGAGGCCGACCGCATGCTGGACATGGGCTTCATCCCCGATATCGAGCGCATCTTCCAGCTGACGCCCTTCACCCGCCAGACGCTGTTCTTCAGCGCCACCATGGCGCCCGAGATCGAGCGCATCACCAACACCTTCCTGCACTCGCCCGAACGGGTCGAGGTTGCCCGCCAGGCCTCGGCCAGCGAGACGATCACGCAGCGCCTGGTGCAGATGGCCCCGGCCCGCCGCGACGTGGCCGCCCGGCAGAAGCGCGACCTGCTGCGCGCCCTGATCGACGCCGAGGGCGACCTGCTGACCAACGCCATCATCTTCTGCAACCGCAAGACCGACGTGGACATCGTGTCCAAGTCGCTGGCCAAGTACGGCTATGACGCGGCCCCCATTCACGGCGACCTGGACCAGAGCCAGCGCACGCGCACGCTGGAATCCTTCCGCGACGGCAAGCTGCGGCTGCTGGTCGCCTCGGACGTGGCGGCGCGGGGCTTGGACATCCCGGCGGTCAGCCACGTGTTCAACTTCGACCTGCCCAGCCATGCCGAGGATTACGTCCACCGCATCGGCCGCACCGGCCGGGCGGGACGCTTGGGCACCTCGATCAGCATCGGCCTGCCCTCGGACGAGAAATACCTGACCGCCATCGAACAGCTGCTCAAGCAGAGCCTGCCCCGCGTCGAGATGCCCGAGGGCTTCACCGCCTCGGACGCCCCCGCCGCCGAGGATCGCCCCCGCGACGGCCGCAAGGGCGATGACGACCGCAGCAAGTCCGAGGATCGCAAGGGCGGGTCGCGCGAACGCGGCCGCCGTCGTCGCGACGCCGAGCCGCAGCCGCAGACCCCTGTCGAACCGTCGGTCGAGCCCCGCGCCGAGGCCCAGCCCGCCCCCGTGGCCGAGCCCGCAGCCGAGCCCGCCCCCCAAGCCCAGCCCGACGCGCGCGTGGACAGCCGGTTCGAGCCGCGCCGGGACACTCGGCACCGCGACGAGTCCCGCCCGTCCGAACCGCGCCGCGACGAGCCCCGCAAGGAAGAGGTCCGCGCCGAACAGCCCGCCCGGGACGAGACCCGCCGGGAGGAGCCGCGCCGTGACGATCGGCGCGACGACCGCCGGGGCGAGCGCCGCGACGGACGCCGCGGACGCGACCAGGACGGCCGCGGCAGCGACGGCAACCGGGGCCATCAGGTGATGGGCCTGGGCGATCACGTCCCGCAATTCATGCTGGTCGAACTGCGCAGCATGGGCCTGTCGGACGACGTCGCCCCCCGCGCCGATGCCGCCCCTGCCCCCGAGGCAGAGCCGGTGGCCGAGGCCAAGCCGGCCCGCCGCACCCGCGGTCGCGGTCGCGGCAAGGCGCAGACCGAGCCCGAGGCCCGGACCGACGCCCCCGCACCGCAAGCCGTGGCGGATGCCGCGATCCCGGCGATCGACCCCAAGGCCGTTGCCGAGCCCGCTCCGGCCAAGCCCAAGCGCAGCCGCAGCCGCAAGACCCCGGTCGCGGAGACTCCGGCCGCCGAGGCCCCGGCGGATAGCGCCCAGGATGCCGCGCCTGCAGCCGCCACCCCGGCCGACGCGGCCCCCGAGGCCGTGGCCGAAAAGCCCAAGCGCGGTCGCCCGCGCAAGACGCCTGCCCCCAAGGCGGACGCCCCCGAGGCCGAGGCCACCGCCGACGCCCCCGCGCCCAAGAAGACGCGCAGCCGCCGCAAGGCCGATGTCGCGCCTGACGCCGCCGCGACGGACGAACCGGCAGCCGCCCCCAAGCGGACGCGCCGCAAGAAGACCGACCCGGCAGCCGCCGACGCGACCCAGAGCAGGGATGCCGACGCCGAGGCGTGATGCGCACGGCGACCCGCCCTCCCCGACTGACGCGCAGGGGCCGCCCGCCCCTGCGCCGTCTGCTTCCCGATCTGGGCCTGGGGCTGGTCGCGGCCTTGGGCCTTGCACCCTTCGGGCTATGGGCCGCGACGCCCCTGGCGATGGGCCTCCTGCTCTGGCGCCTCGCCCGCGCGCGCCCCTCGGCGGTCTTCTGGCATGGCTTGGCCGCCGGCTTCGGCTGGTTCGCCCTCGCCCTGTCCTGGATCGTCGAGCCCTTCCTGGTCGACATCGCCCGCCACGGCTGGATGGCTCCCTTTGCCCTGATCCTGATGGCGCTTGGCGGCGCGCTGTTCTGGGCGGTGCCGGCCTGGGTCGCCGCCCGGCTGGCACGGGGCTGGCGCCAACAGGCGGTGGCCATCGCGGCGGCGCTGATCCTGTCGGACTGGCTGCGCGGCTGGATCTTCACCGGCTTTCCCTGGGCCCAGATCGGCCATGTCTGGATCGACACGCCGATCGGCCAGACCGCCGCCGTGACCGGCGCCCTGGGCCTCGGCGTCGTGACCCTGACCATGGCCGCGCTGCCGGGCCTGCTGTGGCGCCCCGCCCATCGCGCCCCGCTGCTGCCCGGGACCCTGCTGGCGCTGCTGCTGCTGGCGGGCCTCTGGGCCGCAGGCCTGTCGCGCCTGGCCCAGCCTTTGCCCCCGGACCGCGACCTGACCCTGCGCGTTGTCCAGCCCAACGCGGCCCAGCACCTCAAATGGGATCCCGAGTGGTCGGCGGTCTTCTTCCGCCGACTGCTGGACCTGTCGGCCGAGCCCGGCCCCCGCGATCTGGTCATCTGGCCCGAGACGGCGGTGAACTTCCTGCTGGAGGATGCCGGCCCGGTCCTGTCCGCGATGTCGCAGGCCGCGGGCGCCCCCCTGATCATGGGCATCCAGCGCCGCGAGGGTAGCCGCTTCTACAACAGCCTCGCCACCGTGGCCCCGGGCGGAGAGGTAGGCCAGATCTACGACAAGTTCCACCTCGTACCCTTCGGCGAATACATCCCCTGGGGCGACGCGCTGGCCCGGATCGGCATCACCGCCTTCGCGGCGCAGCAGGGCAACGGCTATTCCGCCGGTGCGGGCCCGGGAACGCTGTCCCTTCCCGGCATCCCCGACCTGCAGCCGCTCATCTGCTACGAGGCGATCTTTCCCCAGCACCTGCGCGCCCTGGACCAGCGTCCCGGCTGGCTGCTGCAGGCGACCAACGACGCCTGGTTCGGCGCCGTCTCGGGCCCCTACCAGCACCTGGCCCAGGCCCGGCTGCGCGCGATCGAGACCGGCCTGCCGCTCGTCCGCGCCGCCAATACCGGCGTCAGCGCCATCATCGACGCGCGCGGCCGGATCCGCGCCAGCCTGCCCCTGAACGAGGCGGGCCGGATCGACGCCCCCCTGCCCGGCGCCCTGCCCCCCACCGTCTGGAGCCGCCTCGGCAACGCGCCCGTGCTGGCGCTCCTGGTGCTGATCCTCGCAGCCAGCCTTGCGCCGCGCCGCAGGCGCCGGACCTGACCCGCCTTCATCTTGGCTGAAATATCCGCGGGGGAGGCGCCGCAGGCGACGGGGGCGGCAGCCCCCTCCCCCGCTCCCGCCCGCACCCTCAGTCGCGGATGAAGCGGCTCTCCTTGATCTGGTCCCAGGCCCAGACCACCTCGGACAGGCGATCCTCGTCCGACCGGTCGCCGCCGTTCATGTCGGGATGCAGGTCCTTGACCAGCGACTTGTACTGCTTGCGGATCTCGGCGCGGGTCCAGTGGTCCTTGGCCTCCAGGATGTCCAGCGCGCGGCGCTCGGTGGGCGGCAGCTTGCGGGCGCTGGACTGCGCGCGCGATTCGGGCGCGGTGCCGTTGGCGCCCAGGATCTCCAGCGGATCGCTGACGCCGTGGCGGGCCCATTTGTCCTCGGCGGCCGAGCGGCCGAAGGGCTTGGTGGGGCGCTCCCACACGGTGGCATTGTCGATGAACTGCTGGAACTCTTCCTCGGACTGGCCCTGGAAGTAGTTCCAGTTCGCGTTGTAGTCGCGGACATGCTCTTTGCAGAACCAGAAATAGTCGTCCAGATTGCGCGGATTCTTGGGGGCACGGTACTGGCCCGGCTCGTCGCAGCCCTCGCGCTCGCAGACGCGGGTCGAGGTCTCGAACGCCCCCGACATGCCGCGCCGGCCCTTGGTCTTGCGCTTCTTGTCCTTGGCGGCGGATATGTCGAAACCAAACGGGTCGTTCTTGCTCATTGTCGGGCACCTTTGCGACTCGGAGGCGGCAGTCTAGGCTATTTGGCGGCGCATGAAAGCCCTTGACGGAAGGATACGCGGATGATCGCGGACAGAATGACCGAACGCCTGGCAGTACTGGCCCCCACCCGGCTGGAGGTGACCGACGAAAGCGAGGGCCATCGCGGCCATGCGGGCTTTCGCGAGGGCGGCGAGAGCCATTTCCGCATCCGCATGGCCAGCCCGGCCTTCGCGGGCCTGTCGCGGATCGCCCGGCACCGGCTGGTCCATGCGACCCTGGGCGACATCGTGCCGCAGATCCACGCCCTCGCGCTGGAGTTGTCCGAAAGCTGATCCGTTAGCGCCCCCAGCCTTGCCGCCCTGCACCGCGCCGCCTAGAAGGCCCCGAACCCAACGGGAGGGACAAGGATCATGACCGCGCCTCAGGATTTCAACGACCGGATGCTGTCCCTGGGCCTGGCCCGCGTCAGCGAGGCGGCCGCCCACGCCTCGGCCCGCCTGATCGGACGCGGCGACGAGAAGGCCGCCGACCAGGCCGCCGTCAACGCCATGCGCGACCAACTGAACATGCTGGACATCAAGGGCGTCGTCGTGATCGGCGAGGGCGAGCGCGACGAAGCGCCGATGCTGTTCATCGGCGAGGAGGTGGGCACCGGCAACGGCCCCGACGTGGACATCGCGCTGGACCCGCTGGAGGGTACCACGCTGACCGCCAAGGACATGCCCAATGCCCTGACCGTCATCGCCATGGCGCCGCGCGGCACGCTGCTGCACGCGCCCGACGTCTACATGGACAAGCTGGCCGTGGGCCCGGGCTATCCGGTCGACGTGGTGGGCCTGGACATGGCCCCGGCCGAGCGCGTCCGCGCCCTGGCCGCGGCCCGCGGCTGCAAGCCCTCGGACATCACCGTCTGCATCCTGGAACGCCCCCGCCACGAGGATCTGATCGCCGAGGTCCGCCAGACCGGCGCGGCCATCCGCCTGATCACCGACGGCGACGTGGCCGGCGTCATCCATTGCGCCGAGGCCGCGCTGACTGGCATCGACATGTACATGGGCTCGGGCGGGGCGCCCGAGGGCGTGCTGGCGGCCTCGGCGCTCAAATGCATGGGCGGGCAGATGTGGGGCCGGCTGCTGTTTCGCAACGAGGACGAGAGGGGCCGCGCTCGCAAGGCGGGGATCACCGACCTGGACCGCATCTATGCGCGCGACGACCTGGTGACCGACGACGTGATCTTTGCCGCGACCGGGGTGACCGACGGATCCATCGTGGCGGGCGTCAGGCGCGAGCCGGGCTATCTGACGACCGAGACCATCCTGATGCGGTCCAAGACCGGATCGGTGCGGCGGATGACCTATCGCAACCCGGTCAGGTGAGGTAAGGGGGGCGCTGCCCCCCGTCCCGTTCCGGGACTCCCCCCGGGATATTTGGGCCAAGATGAAGGCAGGCGCGACGTGGCATTTCTGGGCATCGACAGCTCGCTGACCGGGCGGCGCTGGACCGGGCCCGAGGCCGATCTGGAGCGCCGCGCCGAAGGGCTGGCGCAGCAGGCGGCATTGCCCCTTCCGGTGGCGCGGGTGCTGGCCGAGCGCGCGGTCGATCCGGCCGAGGCGGCGGGGTTCCTGGCACCGAAGCTGCGCGACCTGCTTCCCGATCCGCTGGCGCTGCGCGACATGGGCCTGGCGGCGGAACGGCTGGTCGAGGCGGCGGTCGGCGGGCAGCGCATCGCGATCTTCGCCGATTACGATGTCGATGGCGGGGCCTCGGCGGCGCTGCTGATCGACTGGCTGCACAGCCACGGGCGGTCCGCGACCCTCTATATCCCCGACCGCATCGACGAGGGCTATGGCCCCAACGTGCCCGCGATGACGGCGCTGGCCGCCGCCCATGACCTGATCGTCTGCGTCGATTGCGGGACACTGTCGCACGAGGCGCTGGCGGCGGCCGCGGGTTGCGACGTGATCGTGCTGGACCACCATCTGGGCGCCGAGACGCTGCCCCCCGCACTGGCCGTGGTGAACCCCAACCGCATGGACGAGGACGGTGCCTTCGGGCATCTCTGCGCGGCGGGCGTGGTCTTTCTGACGCTGGTGCAGGCGGGGCGCGTGCTGCGGGGCCGCCGCCTGCCCGAGCCGGACCTGATGGCGATGCTGGATCTGGTGGCGCTGGCCACGGTTGCCGACGTGGCGCCGCTGGTCGGCGTGAACCGGGCCTTCGTCCGGCAGGGGCTGGCGGTGATGGCCCGGCGGCAGCGGCCCGGGCTGGTGGCCCTCTCGGACATCGCGCGGCTGGACGGACCCCCCGCCGCCTTCCATCTGGGCTTCCTGCTGGGACCGCGCATCAATGCGGGCGGCCGGGTGGGGCGCGCCGATCTGGGGGCGCTGTGCCTGTCGACCCGCGATGCGGGCGAGGCCGGGCGGCTGGCCGCGCAGCTGGACGATCTGAACCGCGACCGCCGCGCCATCGAGGCCGCCGTACGCGAGGAGGCCCTGGCGCAGGCCGAGGCGCGGGGCGATCCGCGCCTGTCCTGGGCCGCCGGTCCCGGCTGGCATCCGGGCGTCGTGGGCATCGTCGCCGCGCGACTGAAGGAGGCCACAGACCTGCCCTCGGTCGTGATTGGGGTCGACCACGGCATCGGCAAGGGCAGCGCCCGGTCGGTGCCCGGCGTCGATCTGGGCCGGGCGATCCAGCGGCTGGCCGCCGAGGGCTTGCTGATGAAGGGCGGCGGCCATGCGATGGCGGCCGGCCTGACCGTGGCCGAGGCGCAGATCCCTGCCGCGATGGCGCGGCTGGCCGACCTGATCGACCGCGACCTGGCCGGGCGCAGCGGATCGGGCGACCTGCGCATCTCGGGGCTGCTGGAGCCCTCGGGCGCGACGCCGCAGATGTTCCGGATGCTGGAGGATGCGGGCCCCTTCGGGCAGGCCGCCCCCGCGCCGCGCTTTGCCTTTGCCGACCAGCTGATCGACAGCGCCGCCACGATGGGCGACCGCCACCTGCGCCTGTCCTTCCGCAGCGCCGGGGCGCCTGCGCTGGAGGCAGTGGCCTGGGGCGCGATGGACGGTCCGCTCGGCCCCGGGCTGATCGGCGCCAGGGGCCGGCGGTTCCATCTGGCGGGCAAGCTGGAGCTGTCCACCTGGGGCGGCCGGGAACGGCTGCGCCTGCGGCTGGACGACGCGGCGCCGGTCTGAGCGATCGCGGTCCGACCGTACGCGGCCTGAGGCAACCCTCGGCCTTCCGGGGGGTTCTGGTCAGGACCGTCCGGCCCCGCTAACCTGCGGCCCGACAGACCTGCCCGACAGACCTGCAAGGAGACCCCGATGAAACTGACCTGGCTTGGCCATTCCGGCTTCCGTCTGGAGATCGAGGGCGCCGTGATCCTCATCGACCCCTGGATGACCGGCAACCCCGTCTTTCCCGAAACCGCCCGCGCCGAGGCCATCGCGGGGGCGACCCACATCCTGCTGACCCATGGCCATGGCGATCACAGCGGCGACACGCTGGCCTTGGCGCGCGAGCTGAAGATCCCAGTGGTGGGCATCTACGACCTGGTCAGCCACTGGGAGGCCTCCGAGAAGATCGAGGGCATCGGCTTCAACAAGGGCGGCACCGTCGATCTGGGCGGCGCCAAGGTGACCATGGTGAATGCCAGCCATTCCAGCTCGATCAGCGGGCCGGACGGGCCGGTCTATGCGGGCCACGAATCGGGCTACATGATCGCCGGAGAGGGGCATGTAATCTATGTCTCGGGCGACACGGACATCATGGCCGACATGGACTGGATGGGCGATCTGCACAAACCCGACATCGGCATCCTGTGCGCGGGCGGGCATTTCACCATGGACATGGCCCGCGCCGCCTATGCCGCCAAGCGCTATTTCGCCTTCACGACCGTGATCCCCTGCCATTACAGGACCTTCCCGGCGCTGGAGCAATCCGCGCAGGTGCTGATCGACGCCCTGCCCGGCGTTCGGGTGATCGAGCCGCAGGTGATGGAGGCGATCGCGCTGTGACCTTCCAGAGCTTTGACGATCCCGCCGCGGGCAGCGACCATGCAGCCCGGCTGGATGCCCTGCGCGAGGTGATGGCGCGGCAGGATCTGGCCGCCGTCATCGTGCCCCGCGCGGATGTGCATCAGGGCGAATACGTGGCCGAGGCCGATGCGCGGCTGGCCTGGCTGACGGGCTTCACCGGCAGCGCGGGCTTTGCCATCGTCTGCACCGACCGGGCGGGCGTCTTCGTGGACGGGCGCTATCGGGTGCAGGTGCGCGACCAGTTGGACCTGGCGCGCTTCACCCCGGTCAACTGGCCCGAGACGCGCCCCTCGGACTGGCTGCGCGAGGCGCTGCCGCAGGGCGGTCGCGTGGGCTTCGACCCCTGGCTGCATGCCCGGCGCGAGATCGAGGGGATGGAGACGGCGCTGGAAGGGTCCGGCATCGGCCTGATCGCGCTGGAGGCTAATCCCGTCGATGCCGTCTGGCCCGACCGTCCCGCCCCGCCCGTGGGCGCGGCCCGCATCCATCCCGAGGATCTGGCCGGCGAGAGCGCGGCGGCAAAGCGCGCCCGGCTGGCCGCCGCGCTGGCGGAGAAGGGTCAGGCGGCGGCGCTGCTGACGCTGCCCGATTCGATCTCGTGGCTCCTGAACATCCGGGGCAGCGACCTGCCCAAGAACCCGGTGGTGCAGTCCTTTGCCGTGCTGTCGGACAGCGGCCATCTGGCCCTCTTCGCGGACGGCGCCAAGTTCGACGACGCCCTGCGCGCGCATCTGGGCCCCGATGTGACGATCCTGCCGCCCGAGGCGCTGGCCTCGGCCCTGACCGACCTGGAGGGCCCGGTGCGACTGGACCCCGCCAGCGCGCCCGAAGCAGCGTTCCGCATCCTCGAGGACGCGGGCACGGCCATCGCGCGCGGCCCCGATCCTGCCGTGCTGCCCAAGGCCCGCAAGAACGAGGCCGAGCTGGCCGGCATGCGCGCCGTCCATCACCGAGACGGGGTGGCGATGGTCCGCCTGCTGTCCTGGCTGGACCGCCAGGATCCGGCCACCCTGACCGAGATCGACGTGGTGCGCCGGCTGGAGGATCTGCGCCGCGAGGCGGGCATCCTGGACATCAGCTTCGACACGATCATGGGCGCGGGGCCGAACGGCGCCATCGTCCATTATCGGGTGACCCGCGGCACCGACCGGCGGCTGGAGGCGGGCGAGCTGCTGCTGATCGATTCGGGCGGGCAATATGCGGACGGCACGACCGACATCACCCGCACCGTGGCGCTCGGGGCCCCGCGCGCGGATGCCGTGGCGCCCTTCACCGCCGTGCTGCGGGGGATGATCGCGCTCAGCCGGGCGCGCTTTCCCAAGGGCGTGGCGGGCGCGCATCTGGATGCGCTGGCGCGGCAGTTCCTTTGGGCCGAGGGTCTGGATTTCGACCATGGCACCGGGCATGGCGTGGGTGCCGCGCTTTGCGTGCACGAGGGACCGGCCCGGATCAGCCGCGCGGGCGATGTCGCGCTGGAGGCGGGAATGATCCTTTCGAACGAACCTGGCTATTATCGCGAGGGGGCCTTCGGCATCCGGATCGAGAACCTGGTGGTGGTGACCCCGGCCGAGGCCGAGCCGGGCCGCAGCCTGCTGGGCTTCGAGACGCTGACGCTGTGCCCGATCGACCGCCGCCTGATCGACATGGACGCCCTGTCGCAGGCCGAGATCGCCTGGCTGGACACCTATCACGCGCGGGTGCGCGCGGCGCTGTCACCGGATCTGCAGGGCGCGGATCTGGACTGGCTCGTCGCCGCGACGCAGCCCCTGGCCTGAGGCGCGGTCTTCCTCGGGTGCCGGGCCGGGGGGTGCGGGGGGCGGGCAGCCCCCCGCCGTCGCGGGACGCAAGGACCTAGAGCAGCGTCAGGATCCGCGCGGCCTCGTCCTTGCAGGACGTCAGGGCCGCCCGGTCCTCGCCGGGATAGAAGCGGGCGCGGACGGCGGTCGGCATGGGCGCGGGCGCGTCGATCAGGATGCGGGGACCGGTGCGGACCGTCTCGGCCTGCCAGCTGCGCGCCAGCGCGATCTGCGCGGCCTTGGTCGCGCCATAGGCGCCGAAGAACTTCTGCCCGCCCCGCGCATCGTCGAAGAACAGCGCGGTGCCCTGCTTCTGGCGCAGCACGGGTTCCAGCAGTGCGATCAGGCCGCGCGTGACCTCGACATTGACCAGCATGGACTTGGTCCAGTCCCGCCCCTCGATATGGGGCGCGGGCGCCATCGGCGCCGCATGGATGGCGCAATGCGCCCACAGATCGAGGCCCCCCCACCGCCCGGCGACGGCCTGCACCATCTGCTGCATCGCGGCGGGTTCGGTGACGTCCATCGGCGCCAGCGTCGCCTGCCCGCCCGCGGCACGGATGCGGTCGTCCAGCTCCTCCAGCGCGCCCACCGTGCGGGCCACCGCCAGCACGTGATAGCCGCGCGCCGCCAGCGCCTCGGCCAAGGCCGCGCCCAGACCCCGAGAGGCCCCCGTCACCAGCGCCAGTTTCGGCGCCCCTGCCTGATCGTTCTCGCTCATGCCCGTTCCCTTGCCACCCTGCCGCGCGGCGCGCAAGACCCCCGCGCCCGCCCATGAAAAAGGGGCCCCCGAAGGGGCCCCGATCCGATGCCCCGGGGGCGCTCAGCGTGCGTTCAGATCGACATAGTCGCGCTTGGCGCTGCCGACATACAGCTGGCGCGGGCGGCCGATCTTGTTCTGCGGATCGCCGATCATCTCTTTCCACTGCGCGATCCAGCCCACCGTGCGCGACAGCGCGAAGATCGGCGTGAACATCGAGGTCGGGAAGCCCATCGCCTCCAGGATGATGCCCGAATAGAAGTCCACGTTGGGATAGAGCTTCTTCTCGATGAAGTACTCGTCCTCCAGCGCGATCTTCTCCAGCTCCTTGGCGACCTGCAGGGTGGGGTTGTCGCCCACGCCCAGCAGCTCCAGGACCTCGTCGGCCGATTCCTTCATGACCGTCGCGCGCGGGTCGAAGTTCTTGTAGACCCGGTGGCCGAAGCCCATCAGCTTGAAGGGATCGTTCTTGTCCTTCGCCCGGGCGATGAATTCCGGGATGCGGTCGACGGTCCCGATCTCGCGCAGCATCTCCAGGCAGGCCTGGTTGGCGCCGCCATGGGCGGGGCCCCACAGGCAGGCGATGCCCGCCGCGATGCAGGCGAAGGGGTTGGCCCCCGACGAGCCCGCCAGACGCACGGTCGAGGTCGAGGCGTTCTGCTCGTGATCGGCATGCAGCGTGAAGATGCGGTCCATGGCGCGGGCCAGGGCCGGATCGACGTTGTATTTCTCGGCCGGGACCGAAAAGCACATGTTCAGGAAGTTGCTGGCGTAATCCAGGTCGTTCTGCGGATAGACGAAGGGCTGGCCGATCGAATACTTGTAGGCCATCGCCGCGATCGTGGGCAGCTTGGCGATCAGGCGGATGGCCGCGACCTCGCGCTGCCAAGGATCGTTCACATCGGTCGAATCGTGGTAGAAGGCCGACATGGCCCCGATCACGCCGACCATCGTGGCCATCGGATGCGCGTCCCGGCGGAAGCCGCGGAAGAAGTTGTGCATCTGCTCGTGCACCATCGTGTGCCGCGTCACGCGGAACTCGAAGTCGCGCATCTGATCGGGGGTCGGCAGCTCGGCGTAGAGCAGGAGGTAACAGACTTCCAGATAGTTGGAATTGGCGGCCAGCTGCTCGATCGGATAGCCGCGATACCACAGCTCTCCCTTGTCGCCGTCGATATAGGTGATGGTCGAATCGCAGCTGGCGGTCGAGGTGAAGCCCGGGTCATAGGTGAACACGTCCGCCTGCCCATAGAGCTTGCGGATGTCCAGCACCTCCGGCCCCTGGGTCGGGGTCAGGATGGGCAGGTCATAGTCCTGGTCGTTGATACGCAACGTGGCGGTCTTGTCGGCCATGCAAGGCGTCCTTTCCGGCTTTGGCCGGGCGGTCCGTCGCATAACCCGTCAGACAGCCCAAGCATGTGAAGGCAGGCTTCAGCCTGCCAAATCGGTCTGGTCCTGAAGCCGGGCCAGAGTTTCCTCGCGGCCGAGCGCAGTCATCATGTCGAACACACTGGGGGTCGTGCTGGTCCCGGCCAAGGCGGCGCGCAGGGGCCCTGCGATCTTGCCCAGTCCGACACCGTTTTCCGATGCGACCTTCTGGGCCGCCTCCTCCAGATCGTCTCGGCTCCAGCTAGCATTCTGCACTGCGGCGGTCAAGGATTTCAGCATACCACGGGATACCGTGTCCAGCGCCTTGGCCGCCTTGTCGTCGGGCTGCACCGGCCGGTCGATCATCGCAAAGCGCGCCTGGTCCAGCAATGCGGGCAGCGTGCGGGCCTTGTCCTTCAGCGCGGGCATGGCCGCCAGGATGCGCCCGCGCTGCGTGTCGCTCAGGGCGGGGGCACCCGTCTCGGCCAGGTAATGCTGCAGTGCAGCCAGCGCGGCCTCGTCGGGCATGGCGCCCAGATGGTGGCCGCTGACATGCTCCAGCTTCTTGAAGTCCAGCCGGGCGGGCGCGCGGCCGATGCCCTCCAGCCCGAACCACTCGAGGGCCTGGGCGTCGTCGAACAGCTCGTCGTCGCCATGGCTCCAGCCAAGCCGTGCCAGATAGTTGCGCATCGCCGCCGGAGGATAGCCGAGCGCCGCGAATTCGTGCAGGCCCACCGCGCCGTGGCGCTTGGACAGCTTCTTGCCGTCCTCGCCATGGATCAGCGGGATATGGGCAAAGACCGGGCGGTCCCAGCCCATCGCGTCATAGATCTGGATCTGGCGCGCGGTGTTGGTCAGGTGGTCGTCGCCTCGGATCACATGGGTCACGCCCATGTCGTGATCGTCGACCACCACCGCCAGCATGTAGGTGGGCGTGCCGTCGCTGCGTAACAGGACCATGTCGTCCAGCTGGTCGTTGGCGACGCGCACCGCGCCCTGCACCTGGTCCTCGATCACCGTCTCGCCCGACCGGGGCGCCTTCAGCCGGATCGCGAAGGGCGCGTCGGGCAGGTCCGCCGCGTCGCGCCAGGGGCTGATGAAGGGCTGGCGCGGGTTGGCCTCGCGCCAGGCGGCGATCTCGTCGGTGGTCGAGAAGCAGCGATAGGCGGTGCCGTTCTCCAGCATCAGGTGGGCGACCTCGGCATGGCGGTCCTTGCCGGCGAACTGGCTGACCGGCTCGCCGTCCCAGTCCAGACCCAGCCATTCCAGGCCCTTGAGGATCGCGGCCGTCGCCTCGGGGGTGGAGCGGGCGCGGTCGGTATCCTCGATCCGCAGCAGGAATTTGCCGCCCCGGCCGCGGGCAAACAGCCAGTTGAACAGCGCCGTCCGCGCGCCCCCCACATGCAGGTAGCCGGTGGGCGAGGGGGCAAAGCGGGTGACGACGGGGGTCTGGGTCATGGCGGCCTTCGGGCAGGTTCGGGGCTGTGCAGGACGGGCGTTAACGCTTTAGTAAGCACCGCCATGCCATCTTTGGCCCGAGTGATAGTCAACGGGTCCGGAAAGGACAAGGATGTTGCCCCCCCCCGGCATCGGCTGCGGCCCCCCTGATCCCCGCACGGCCGGACCGCGCCCGGCCCGTCGCCCGCCCCCGCCCGGCGGCGGCGCTGCGGGCTGGGCTGTTTCCCTGGGTGCCCGTCTGCCTGTCGGCGGGGATCGGGCTGTGGTTCCTGCGCCCCGGGCTGCTGGGGGCCGCGGACTGGGCGCTGCTGGCCGCCGTGCTGGCGGCGGGCGTGATGGTGGCCTCGACGGCGCCGCGATGGGCCGCGCGGGGGGCGATCGGCTGGCCGGAGGCGGATGCCGCCCATCTGGGGGCGCTGGCGCTGTGCTTCATGGCGCTTGGCGTGGGGCTGGTGGGCCAGCGCGCGGCCCATGTCGCGGCCCCCGTGCTGCAATGGCGCTATTACGGCCCCATCGAGGGGCGGGTGATCCAGATCGACCGCTCGGGCCGGGACCGGATGCGGCTGACGCTGGACCGGGTCGTGCTGCACGACCTGTCCCCCGCCCGCACGCCCGAGCGCGTGCGCCTGTCCCTGATGGGCGACGAGCCGCTGCCGCCTTTGGGCCAAAGGGTGATGCTGACCGGGCATCTGGGCCCGCCCCCGGCGCCCGCATCCCCCGGCAGCTTCGATTTCCGCCTGCATGCCTGGTTCGACGGGCTGGGGGCGGTCGGCTATTCGCGGACCCCGATCATGGCCGTGGCCCCGCCCCAGGACGGGGTCTGGGGCCTGCACCGCGCCCGCATGGCGATCAGCGCCGCGATCCGCGACCGCATCGGCGGGCAGGCGGGCGCGGTGGCGGCGGCGCTGATGACCGGCGACCGCTCGGGCATCTCGGAGGAGACGAACGCGGTCATGCGCGCCTCGAACCTCTACCACATCATCTCGATTTCCGGGCTGCACATGGGGATGCTGGCGGGCTTCGTCTACGGGGCGGTGCGGTTGGTGCTGGTCGCGGTGCAAGGGGCGGGGATCGGGCTGGCGCGGCCCCTGCACAAGGTGGCGGCGGGCGTGGCGCTGGCGGCGGCGGCGGCCTATCTGTGGCTGTCGGGCGGCGGCGTGGCGACCGAACGCGCCTTCATCATGGTCGCCGTGATGCTGGGGGCGATCATCGCGGACCGGCGGGCGATCTCGCTTCGGACCGTGGCGCTGGCCGCGACGCTGGTGCTGATCTACAGCCCCGAGGCGGTGACCAGCGCCGGCTTCCAGATGAGCTTCGCGGCCACCATCGCGCTGATCCTGACCTTCGGGCCGTGGTCGCGGATCGCGCCGCGCCTGCCGTGGTGGCTGCGGCCGGTGGCGATGCTGTTCGTGTCGTCGCTGGTGGCGGGGCTGGCGACCGCGCCGATCGCGGCGGCTCATTTCAACTGGATGGCGCAATACGGGATGCTGGCCAACCTGCTGGCGGTGCCGGTCATGGGCACGCTGGTGATGCCCGCGGGCGTGATCGGCGCCGTGCTGGCACTCGTGGGGCTGGAGGCGCCGGCCCTGTGGGTCATGGGCATCGGCACCGAATGGATGCTGTGGGTGGCGCGCTTCGTGGCGGATCTGGACGGCGCGGTCATCGGGGTGACGAAGCCCCCCGGCGGCGTCGTGGCATTGATGGGGTTCGGCGCGGTGCTGGCCATCCTGTGCTGGCGTCCGCCGGGACTGCGCGGCCCGGCCAGCCGAGTGGGCCTTGGGCTGGCGCTGGCGCTGCTGGCAGCCTCGGCGGTCCTGTGGGGGACGGCGCGGCGCCCGCTTCTGCTGGTCGCGCCCGAGGGCGAGGCGGTGGGGCTGATGACCCCTGCCGGGCGGGCGGTGTCCAAGCCGGCGGGCGGGGCCTTCGTCGTCTCGACCTGGCTGCAGGAGGATGGCGACATGGCCGACCAGATGGTGGCCGCCGCCCGACCGGGCTGGACGGGAGACCGGCGCGACCGGTGGGCGGACCTGCCGCAGGGCTGGCAGGTGGTGCATCTGACCGGCAAGGGATCGGGTGCGCGCGCCCTGCCCGAATGCCGCGCCCGCCGCATCGTCGTGGCCTCGGAACCCGTGGCGTTCGACGGCCCGCCGCCCTGCCTGCTGCTGGATCCGGACCGGCTGCGCGCCTCGGGCGCGCTGGCCATCGAGATGACGCCCGAGGGTCCGCGCCTGCGCCCCACCGCGCGGATGCGGCTGGATGAGTGAGGACAGAACCGAGGAGGGGCGACCCTGGAGGTCGTGCCGCCGGTGTCCGGCCATTTGCTCGAGAGCTGCATGTCCGCACCGCCTGTCCCTGCCGTTTTCACCACGCCAACCGCCGGTCCCTGCCGGCCGCGCCGCCGATACGAGGCCCCCAGGTGGTCAGACCTGCAGCCCGTCCCGGCTCAGGCCCGTGTCAGTCGCGCGACCAGCCGCCGGGCCAGGGGGGCCACGACCAGAACGGCGGGAAAGGCCACCGCCCAGCTGGACAGCCAGGTCCCCAGCCACAGCCCGGCCACCCCGTCGGCCATGCCCGCCGCGCGGAAGGTCGCGATGGCCGAGACGAGCGCGGACATCAGCCCGGACAGGATGAAGCCGAACAGGACGGGCGCGTAGCGGGCGGGAATCATGGCGGCGGTATCCGGTGCGAAAGGAAAGCGGTCCCGCCCCCGGCGGGGGCGGAGGGCGTCACGTCAGGCCAGTTCGGCAAAGACCTTGCCAAGCGCCTTGTCCAGCTTCTCGAACATCTCGTCCATCTGGGCGGGGGTCATGACAAAGGGCGGGCACAGAACGATGGACTGGCCCAGGGGGCGGCAGATCAGGCCCATGTCGGTGCAGGTGTTGGCGATGCGCTCGCTGACCGACAGATGCCCCTCGAACGGGGTCTTGGTCGCCTTGTCGCGCACCGCCTCCAGCGCCCACATGAAGCCCACGCCGCGATATTCGCCGATATTGGGGTTCTGGGCCAGCTGCCGCAGCCCGTCCTCGAAGCGCGGGGCCAGGTCGATGACGTTCTGCGCCAGCCCCTCGTTCATCACCACGTCGATGGCCTTCAGCGCGATGGCGCAGCCGACCGGATGGCCCGAGGCGGTGAAGCCGTGGGGGAACTCCTCGATCACGTCGATGGCGGCCTGCAGCCGGTCGGTCAGTTCGGGGCCCAGGATGACCGCGCCCATCGGGAACAGCCCCGCCGTCAGGTTCTTGGAACTGATGATGGCGTCGGGCACGAAGTCATAGGTCTCGCTGCCCCAGGTGTTGCCGGTGCGGCCAAAGCCCGTGATGACCTCGTCGGCGATCATCGGGATGCCGTATTTCTTCAGGACCGGCAGGATCGCCTGGAAATAGCCCCTGGAGGGTGGGATGACCCCGCCCGCGCCCTGCACCGGCTCGGCGAAGAAGCCCGCGATGGTGTCGACGCCCTCGCGCAGGATCGTCTCCTCCAACTCGCGCGCCAGGCGGGCGGTGAACTGGTCCTCGGTCTCGCCATCCTCGCCGAAACGCCAGTAATGCGGGCAGCCCAGATGGATGAAGCCCGGCAGCGGCAGGCCGAAGACCGAGTTGTAGGGCTTGCCGGTCATGCTGGCCGAGACCGCGGTCACGCCGTGATAGGCGTTCCAGCGGGTCAGGATCTTGCGCTTTTCGGGCTTGCCCTCGGAGGCATGCAGGAACCACAGCATCTTGACCATGGTGTCGTTCGCCTCGGAACCCGAGTTGGTGTAGAACACCTTGCCGCGCGGGAAGGGCGAGACCTCGACCAGCTTCTCCGACAGCATCACCGTCTGGTCGGACATGCGCCCGAAGAAGGCGTGATAGCCCGGAAAGCGGTCGTACTGGTCCTTGGCGGCCTGGGCCAGGCCCTTGTGGTCGAAGCCCGCGACCATGTTCCACAGGCCGGAATTGGCATCCAGATAGCGGTTGCCGTTCACGTCGACGACATAGGGCCCCTCGCCATGGGTCAGGACCACCGCGCCGCGCTGATGCACGCTTGGCAGGTCGGTGAAGCCGTACAGCGAGTATTCGTCGGCGCGGGCTTCCCAGCTTTGCGGGGTGGTCATGGTCAGGCTCCTTGCTGGATGTCGGGGGCAGGCTATCCGGGCGCGGGACCGCGTTCAATGGGGGCCGCGTGCGGCGCTTGTGCAGATCGTGCAAGCCGGGCACAGTCCGCCCCGAGGAACCGCCGGAGGACCCCCGACATGAGACATCTGCTGATCGCCGGTGCCGCGAGCCTGGCCTGCGCCGGGCCGCTGGCCGCCGAAGGCCGTCCTGCCCAGGACCGTCCCGACCACAACCGCATCGACCTGATCCGCCCCGACGCGCCCGAACTGGCCGCCACCGGGGACCATCCGGTCGGCGTGCGGGCCGCGACCTTCACCGATGCGGACCGCATCGACGTGATCGCCACCGGCGCCGAAGGCACCCCGCCCACCGCCGATCGCGTGCTGGAGGCCGAGATCTGGTATCCCGCCGCCCAAGGGACCCCGCCCGGCGGGACCTATGACACGATCCTGCGCGACGGGGTGACGCCCGCCGTCCTGACCGGCGCGGCCGCCCGCGACGCGGACCCCGCGCAGGGGTCCTTTCCGCTGGTGATCCTGTCGCACGGCTATCCCGGCAACCGCCACCTGATGAGCCATCTGGGCGAGAACCTGGCCTCCAAGGGCTATGTGGTGGTGGCGGCCGATCATCCCGACAGCACCTATGCCGATCAGGGGGCCTTCGCCTCGACGCTGGTGAACCGGGCGGTGGATCAGCGCTTCCTGCTGGACAGCATGGCCGGGCTGGACGACGACCTGGCCGCCGTCACCGATGCCGACCGGGCGGCGGTGGTGGGCTATTCCATGGGCGGCTACGGCGCGCTGATCTTCGGCGGCGCCGGGCTGTCGCAGACGGCGATCGCGCGGACCGAGCCTGCGGGCTATGTCCCGCCGCAGGACCTGCTGGGCCGTCTGGCGGCGGGCAGCGACGATCACGCGGCACTGGTCGATCCGCGCGTCAAGGCGGTGATCGCCATCGCCCCCTGGGGCCGTCAGGCCGATTTCTGGGATGCCGAGGGGCTGGCCGGTCTGGAAAAGCCCCTGATGCTGGTCGCGGGCAGCGCCGACGACGTGTCGGAATATGACGCGATCCGGCAGGTCTTCGACCAGACGACCGGCACGACCCGGCACCTGCTGACCTATCAGAATGCCAACCACAATGCTGCCGCCCCGATCCCCGCCCCGCTCGAGGCCTGGGCCTTTTCGGACAGCCTCGGCCGGGCACCCTTCGACCACTACGCCGATCCGGTCTGGGATACGGTGCGGATGAACAACATCCTGCAGCATTTCTCGACCGCCTTCCTGGACCAGCACCTGAAGGGCGAGGACAGGGCCGAGTATCTGGACCTTGTCCCCGACGGCGCCGACGGCGTCTGGTCGATGGGCGAGGACGACCAGCCCGATGCCGCCCACAGCTATTGGGCGGGCTTTCCCAACCGCAGCGCGACGGGCCTGCAGTTCGAGACGCGGCAGGCGGGAGAGTAGCCTCAGGGGCGGCGCAGGCCCAACTCGTCCAGCGCCGCCTCGATCCCCGACAGGGGTACGCCCCGGACCTCGGCCACCAGCGCGTCGAAGCGGGCGCGCAGGGCGGCCTTCTCGTCGCCCTTGCAGTCGTTCCAAGGGCGCCCCTGCAGGGCCATGTGCAGCACGTAGTAGCCGATGAAATGCGGGCGTTCCCCGGCGGTCAGCAGCGCGCGATAGGCCGCGTCCGCCCCCATGTCGCGCAGGGCCGCGGCGTCTGGCACGCCGGCCGCGATCAGCGACCGCGCCGTGGCGGGGCCGATATTGGGGATGCCCGTCAGGTCGCTCTCCATCCCGTGCCTTTCCAAAAGCCTGTCTTTGCTGTATCGCTGCGCGACCTCCAAGGACAGCATGACATGACCGCCAGCACCCCGGCCGCGAAAAAACTATTCATCAAGACCTATGGCTGCCAGATGAACGTCTATGACAGCCAGCGCATGGCCGAGGCGATGGGCGCCGAGGGCTATGTGCTGACCGAGGATCAGGCCGACGCCGACATGGTCCTGCTGAACACCTGCCATATCCGCGAGAAGGCCGCCGAGAAGCTGTATTCCGACCTGGGCCGCCTGAAGCCCTTGAAGGCCGCGCGCCCGGATCTGAAGATCGGCGTGGCAGGCTGCGTGGCGCAGGCCGAGGGGGCCGAGATCATCCGCCGCATGCCGCTGGTCGATCTGGTGGTGGGCCCGCAGACCTATCATCGCCTGCCTGCCATGGCGCGGGGCGAGATCCCCGCGATCCAGACCGACTTCCCCGAGGAAGACAAGTTCGACCACCTGCCCGCAGCCCGCGCCACCCGCCGCGCGCCCGCAGCCTTCCTGACCGTGCAGGAGGGCTGCGACAAGTTCTGCGCCTTCTGCGTGGTTCCCTACACCCGCGGCGCCGAGGTCAGCCGCCCGGCGGAGCGCATTCTCTCCGAGGCACGCGATCTGGTGGCGCGCGGCGTGCGCGAGATCACCCTGCTGGGCCAGAACGTCAACGGCTGGCACGGGACGGGCACGGGCGGGGAATGGGGCTTCGGCCGGCTGATCCGCGCGCTTGGCGAGGTGGCCGGGCTGGACCGCATCCGCTATACGACCAGCCATCCCAACGACATGGGCGACGATCTGATCGCGGCGCATCGCGACGTGCCGCAGCTGATGCCCTATCTGCACCTGCCGGTGCAGTCGGGCAGCGACCGGATCCTGAAGGCGATGAACCGCAAGCATACCGCCCAGCAGTACCTGCGCCTGATCGACCGCATCCGCGAGGCCCGGCCCGACATCCTGCTGACCAGCGACTTCATCGTGGGCTTTCCCGGAGAGACCGATCAGGACCATCGGGACACGCTGGACCTGATCGAGAAGGTCGGCTTCGCGATGGCCTACAGCTTTCGCTATTCGCCCCGCCCGGGCACCCCGGCCTTCGACCGCCCCGAGGTCGATCCGGCGGTGGCCGATGCCCGGCTGCAGGAATTGCAGGCCCTGCTGACCCGCAAGCAGAAGGCGGTGCAGCAGGACATGGTGGGCCGCACGGTGGGCGTGCTGTTCGAGAAGGCGGGCCGCGAGACCGGGCAGATGATTGGCAAGTCGGACTATCTGCATTCGGTCTTCGTGCAGACCGATGCCGTGCAGGTGGGCGACCTGCGCGCTGTGCGGATCGTGGAAAGCGCCGCGAACTCGCTGCGGGGCGAACTGGTCGCCTGAAAAGACTGCCGGCCCCCGAGGAACGCGCGAACAGACCGGGGGCCGGCCCTCCGCGCGGTCTGACCGACGCGGAAGCTGGGATCGCGGCACGAGGGGCCGCGAAGAAGGTGCCGGTCCCCCGAGGAACGCGCGAACAGACCGGGGGACCGGACTTTTCCGCGCAGGGCAGGCCCGCGCGGAAACCGGGGATCGGGGGGCGCTACTCGCCGCCGCCCAATCCGTGAACATAGACCGCTAGCGACCGGATCTCGGCCTCGGACAGGCGGTCGCTCCAGGCAGGCATGACGCCATAGGGGCCCTGGCTGATGATGCGGACCAGCGTCTCGGGGTCGCTGCCATAGAGCCAGACCTGATCGTTCAGCGCGGGCGCGCCCTGGCCCCGGTCGCCGCTGCCGTCGTCCATGTGGCAGGCCGCGCAGTTGTCGGCATAGATCCCGGCCCCCGCGGCCGCATCGGCGGCGTCATGGTCCAGGCCCGACAGCGAGCGGACAAAGCCCGCGACCTGCACGATCTGCGCGGGCTCCAGCAACTCGTCGGTGCCATAGCGCGGCATTTCAGAATAGCGGGTGTCCGGGTCCAGCGGATCGCGGATGCCGTGCTGCAGGGTCAGGTGGATGTCGGCCAGGCTGCCGCCCCACAGCCAGCTGTCGTCCAGCAGGTTGGGATAGCCCGGCGCCCCGGCCGCCCCCGCGCCGTGGCATTGCGCGCACCAGGTCCGGTAGAGCGCGCCGCCCGCATTGGTGGCAAAGCCCATCAGCTGCGGATCGGCGGGAATGTCGTCCAGATCGGCCGCGACCAGCGCGGACTGGACCGACGCATTGGCTTGGGCGAAGCGGTCGATCTCGGCCGCGACCTCGCTGCGGGCATTGGTCTTCAGCAGGCCCTGCGTCGCCTGCGTCACCATCGGGATGGCCGGATAGGCGATGACATAGCCGATCGCCCAGACAATCGTGGCGTAGAAGGTCCACAGCCACCAGCGCGGCATCGGGTTGTCGTATTCGGTGATCCCGTCCCACTGGTGCCCGGTCGAGGGGGTCTCCTGCTGGGCCACGCCGTGGCGCTTGCCCCCGCGGCGGGCCTTGGCCCTGGGCGTGACCGGCGCGTCGGGCGCCGTGCGCGGGGGGATGTCGCCGGCGATCTTGGCGGCATGGTCGGCATCGGCGCTCTGGCGGCCCAGCCCGATCCGGTTGTCGGGATTGGCGGGCGAGGCGTGGTCGTCTGCCGGGTCGCGGGGGGTTTCGGACATCATTCGTCCTCCTTGGTCTTGTCCTCGGCAGGACGGGTTTCGTTGCGGAAGATGCTTTCGGCGGCATCCTTCTGGGCGCGGCGGCCAGAGGGGCGGAAGACGAAGACGACCACCCCCACGAAGACCAGCGTCAGCGCCAGCAGGGCCCAGCTGTCGGCAAGCGTGCGAAGAAAGCTGTAGGTTTCCATGATGCCCCCCTCAGCGGTTCGGGTCGGGTTCGAAGGTCGAGAAGTCGACCATCGTGCCCAGCACCTGCAGATAGGCGATCAGGGCGTCCATCTCGGTCAGCTGCGGCTGGCGGTCGAAGTTGCGCAGCTGCGCGCCGGGATAGCGCTCCTGCAGCCCCGCCGCGTCCCCGAAGGGATCGGCCTGGGTGCGGAAGTCGGCCGCCGCGTTCTGCACCATCGCGTCGTCATAGGGCACGCCCACCATCCGGTCGGCCCGCACCCGGTCGGCGATGTGGTCGGGGCGGATCACCCGGTCCAGCAGGAAGGCGTATTTGGGCATGATCGATTCGGGCACCACCGATTGCGGGTCGCGCAGGTGGTCGATGTGCCATTCGTCCGAATAGCGCCCGCCCACCCGGGCCAGATCCGGCCCGGTCCGCTTGGATCCCCACTGGAAGGGGTGGTCGTACATCGATTCCGCCGCCAGGCTGTAATGACCGTAACGCTCGACCTCGTCGCGCATCGGGCGGATCATCTGGCTGTGGCAGACATAGCAGCCCTCGCGAATATAGATGTCGCGGCCGGTCAGCTCCAGGGGCGTGTAGGGCCGCACGCCCTCGACCTCCTCGATGGTGTTCTCCAGGTAGAACAGCGGCGTGATCTGCACGATGCCGCCGATCGAGACGACCAGGAAGGACAGGACCAGCAGCAGGGTCGCGTTCTTCTCGATGATCTTGTGTCTGTCCAGAATGGCCATGACGGGTATCCCTTACTCGGCCGGAACGGCGATGGCGGTGGAGACGGACTTGGGCTGGCGGGCGACGGTCGCCCACAGGTTCCAAGCCATGATGATGGCGCCGGCCAGGTACAGGACCCCGCCCAGGCCGCGCACGACATACATCGGGAACTTGGCGGCGACGGTGTCGGCGAAGGCGTTGACCAGATAGCCGTTCTGGTCGACCTCGCGCCACATCAGCCCCTCCATGATGCCGGTGACCCACATCGCGCTGGCGTAGAGAACGATGCCGATGGTCGCCAACCAGAAGTGCCAGTTCACCAGGGACAGGCTGTACAGCCGGTCGCGTCCCCACAGGCGCGGCGTCAGGTAGTAGAGCGCGCCGAAGGTGATCATCCCGTTCCAGCCGAGCGCGCCGGAATGGACATGCCCGATGGTCCAGTCGGTATAGTGGCTGAGCGAGTTCACCGACTTGATCGACATCATCGGACCCTCGAAGGTCGCCATGCCGTAGAAGCCCACCGCGACGACCATCATGCGGATGATCGGATCGGTGCGCAGCTTGTCCCAGGCCCCCGACAGGGTCATCAGCCCGTTGATCATGCCGCCCCAGCTGGGCATCCACAGCATGATCGAGAACACCATCCCCAGGGTCGCGGCCCATTCGGGCAGCGCGGTGTAGTGCAGGTGGTGCGGCCCCGCCCAGATATAGAGGAAGATGATCGCCCAGAAGTGGATGATCGACAGCTTGTAGGAATAGACCGGGCGCTCGGCCTGCTTGGGGATGAAGTAGTACATCATGCCCAGGAAGCCCGCCGTCAGGAAGAAGCCGACCGCGTTGTGGCCGTACCACCACTGCACCATGGCATCCTGCACGCCGCTGAACAGCTGCACGGACTTGCTGCCCCAAATGCTGACCGGCACGGACAGGTTGTTGACGACGTGCAGCATCGCGATGGTGATGATGAAGGCCAGGTAGAACCAGTTGGCGACGTAGATATGCGGCTCGCGGCGGCGGATGATCGTGCCCAGGAAGACCGCCAGATAGGTCAGCCAGACGATCGTCAGCCACAGGTCGACATACCATTC
This sequence comes from Paracoccus liaowanqingii, assembly GCF_004683865.2. Lineage (NCBI taxonomy): Bacteria > Pseudomonadati > Pseudomonadota > Alphaproteobacteria > Rhodobacterales > Paracoccaceae > Paracoccus > Paracoccus liaowanqingii. The sequence goes on from NZ_CP038439.1 coordinate 2,809,398, forward strand.
GGGCTCGGCATATTCCTTGGACTGGGTGGCGCCCAGGATATAGCCGGTGGCCGCCAGCACGATGAACAGGTTGTAGCCCCAGAAGACGAACCAGGCCGCATTGCCGCCCCAGAGCCGCGCCGCCGAGGTGCGCTGCACCACGTAGAAGCTGGTCGCGATCAGCGCGTTGCCCCCGAAGGCGAAGATCACCGCGCTGGTGTGCAGCGGGCGCAGCTTGCCGAAGTTCAGGTAGCCCTGCGTCAGGTCGCTGAAGTTCAGCGCCGGGAAGGCCAGCTGGAAGGCGATGACGACGCCGACCAGAAAGCCCACGATGCCCCATCCCATGGTGGCCACGACGCCGGCGCGCACCACGCCGTCCATGTATTCGTTCGCGTTGACGACGGCCGCGGGCTCGTCGATGCGGCGCACGGTCCACAGGAACATGCCCCCCGCCACCAGCATCACCGTCAGCGCATTGACCATATAGGCCGGATCCCGGGCCAGGTTGGCGCCGATCGCGGCGAAAAGCGTCATCCCCCCCAGCAGGATCAGTTTCACAATGTTCGTCATGCCGGCCTCGTCCCCATCTGCGTCCCTGTGGACCGGCCCCCGAATCATGGGTGGGGGGCGGTCCGGTCCAAGGGGGATAGGCCGGGGGCGGGGGCGAGACCTTGATCTGCGTCAAACCCCGGGATTGATCGGGATCAAGGTGGATCCTGACGGAACGGTCCAGATTGGACGCGTTCACAGCAGGAGGCGAGCATGGCCTACAAGACGATCCTGACGGTTCTCAGCGACCCCGCGCAGATCGCGCAACTGGACGGCGCCGTCCAGTTGGCGGTGGCGCAGGACGCGCATCTGGACATCCTCTGCCTGGGACTGGATCACAGCCAGGCGGGGTATTTCTTTCCGGGCGGCACGCCCTACGGCCTGCAGGAGGCGATCGACAGCGCCCTGCAGGACGCCAGGACGCTGGACGCCCAGGTCCGCCGCCATCTGGCCCGCAGCGCGGATCTGCGCTGGTCCTGCGAGGCGGCGGTGGCCCAGACCGGCGGCATCAGCGGGCTGGTCGGGCTACGGGCGCGGTTCTCGGACCTGACGGTGCTGGCCAGCCCCTATCTGAAGAGCCAGCCGGGCGACGCCGAGGTGGTGACCGAGGCCGCCCTGTTCGAGGGGACCTGCCCGGTCCTCGTCCTGCCGCCCGACCAGCCGGTGGCGATGCCGCCGCGCCGGGTGCTGGTCGCGTGGAACCAGTCGACCGAGGCGCTGGCCGCCATCCGTCGCGCCCTGCCGCTGCTGCGCGAGGCGGAGCTGGTCGAGCTGACCTGCATCGACCCGCGCAGCTCGGGGCCCGAACGCTCGGATCCCGGCGGGGCGCTGGCGCAGATGCTGACCCGGCATGGCGTGCGCGCCCAGATCGCGGTGCTGGCCCGCACCGCGTCGCGCATCAGCGACGAGATCAACCGCCGCGCGCTGGAGATCGACGCCGATCTGGTCGTCATGGGCGCCTATGGCCATTCGCGGCTGCGCGAGGCGATCCTGGGGGGCGCGACGCGCAACATGCTGGAGCAGGCCAGGGTGCCGGTCTTCCTGGCCCGCTGACGGGCCACCTTCAAAGACCTGCGCGCAGGGGGCCGTCGCGGGTCGCGGATCAGACGCCGCGCCGGTTCCCCCACAGCATGACATGCAGCTGCGGCAGCAGGCGCGGGCGGAACCAGCCGTCGGCGGTGACCTTCTCGACCAGCCACAGCAGCCGGTCGGCCACGTCCTGCGCCGCGACCGGGACGGCGGGATCGACCTCGGGATTGCCCGGCTGCAGCACCAAAGGCAGGTCGGGATAGCGGCCCGCCACCTCCTGCGCCCAGGCATAATCGGCATCGTCGAAGACCACGATCTTCATCACCACGGCCCCCGCCCCCTGCCCCGCCGCAAGGCAGGCGTCGAAGGCCGCCCAATCGGGACGCTCTCCGCTGGAGGGCGGCTTGGGGCTGAGGACCAGCATCGACAGGTCCGAGAACCAGTCCCGCGCGACCGAGCCCTGCGTCTCCAGCGCGAAATCATAGCCCTCGGCCCGGCCCCGCGCGATCAGCGGCCCGAAATCCTGGATCGCCGGGTTGCCGCCCGACAGCGACACCGTCAGGGGCCGCCCGCCGGACAGCGCGCACACCCGGTCCCAGACCTGGGCCGTGCTCATCGCCGCCCAGGTCTCGCGATAGGCGCTGTCGACGGCATGCATCGAATCGCACCAGGCGCAGCGATAGTCGCAGCCGCCCGCCCGCACGAAGACGGTGGGCAGGCCGATCAGCGCGCCCTCGCCCTGGATGGTCGGGCCGAAGATCTCGGCGATGCGCAGCGGTTTCTCGGGCGCCTTCATGGCCGGTATTCCGCCCAGGTCTTGGGCGTCTCGCTGACCCGGACGGCGCTGGTCTCGGGCCAGCGGGCGCGGCACCAGTCGAACAGGTGCCGCGCCAGGTTCTCGGCGGTCGAGGGCATGTCCAGCACCTCGTTCAGGTGCCGGTGGTCGAACTGCCCGTCCAGATAGGCCTTGAGCGGGGCCAGTTCGTGATAGTCGCGCACGAAGCCGTCCGCGTTCAGATCCGGCGCCGCCAGCTCGACCACGACGATGTAGTTGTGCCCGTGCAGGCGGGCGCATTGGTGATCGGCGGCCAGATGGTCCAGCCGGTGCGAGGCGCTGAAGTGGAATTCCTTGCTGATCCGGAACATCACGCCCCTCCTGCGGCATGGGCGGCGACGGCCTTGCGCCAGAAGTCGGGATCCTCGTAGTCGGTCGGATCGGCGACCCCGGCCAGGTCAAAGGCCTCGCGCCGTTCCACGCAGGTGCCGCAGCGCCCGCAGTGGTGCAGCCCCCCCTTGTAGCAGGACCAGGTCTGCGCGAAGGGCGTGCCCGCCCTGGCGCCGGCGGCGACGATGTCGGCCTTGGTCGCATGGACGAAAGGCACGTGCAGCGCGATCCGCGCATAGCCGTCCAGCGCCGCATCCTGCATGGCGGCGAAGGCGTCGGTGAAGGCCGGGCGGCAGTCGGGATAGATGAAATGGTCGCCCCCATGCACCGCCGCCGCCACCGCCGCATCGCCCCGGGCCGCGGCGATGCCGAAGGCGACGCTGAGCATGATGGCGTTGCGGTTGGGGACGACGGTCACGCGCATCGTCTCTTCGGCGTAATGGCCGTCGGGGACCGCCAGATCATCGGTCAGCGCCGATCCCGACAGCGCCGTGCCCAGACCCGACAGGTCGACCAGGTGGAAGGGCACGTCCAGGCGGCGCGCGCAGCTTGCCGCGAAGTCCAGTTCCTTGCGGTGGCGCTGGCCGTAATCGAAGCTGACGATGCGGGACAGGCGGCCCTGGCCCGCCAGCACATGGGCGAGCGAGACGGAATCGAGCCCGCCCGAGCAGACGAGAGTGGTGGTCATGTCGGTACCCTTGTTTTTGTGACCCGGGTAGGCTGCGACCGGGAAACGGCGAGGTATCAGAGGCGACAGGGGATGGAAAGAGGGGGCCAGCCCCCCGTCCCGTTCCGGGACTCCCCCCGGGATATTTGGGCCAAGATGAAACGGGGGGATCGGAGGGGGAGGGGGATCTGCCGGGGGGCGGCGGTCTCAGCTGGGCAGACCGCCGTCGCTGTCATCGCCCGACTGTTCGACCAGGCGGGCATAGTCGGTCACGACCACGCCGCGTTTGCCCATGACCTCGATCACCCCGTCGCGCCGCAGCGCGGTGATCTGGCGGCTGACCGTCTCGATCGTCAGGCCCAGATAGTCGGACATGGCCTCGCGGGTCAGCGGCAGTTCCAGTTCCATCCGGCCGGCGGGGCGGGACTTGCTGAGCGCGGCCTGGCGGCGGGCGATGATGGCCAGGAACGAGGCCAGGCGCTCCCGCGCCGTCTTGCGGCCCAGGAGCAGCATCCATTCGCGCGCCGCGTCGAGTTCGTCCAAGGTCATCTCGAGCAGGCGATGCGCCAGATGCGGGGTGGCCTGCATCATCGTGTCGAAGGGCGCGCGGCGAAAGCAGCACAGCACGACATCGGTGGCCGCCGTGGCGTTGTAGGCCGCCAGCGCGCGCCCGGGACGGCCCAGAAAGTCGCTTGGCAGCAGCAGGCCCACCATCTGGGTGCGCCCGTCCTCCAGCACATGGGTGAGAGCCGCGACGCCGGTGACGACCGAGGCCACGAAGTCCATCCGGTCGCCTTCCCACACGATGGGCTGGCCGGCCTCGAAGCTGCGGTAGAACTTGATCTGTTCCAGATGCGCCAGCTCGTCGCCCTCGCACTGGGCGCAGACGGCGCGATAGCGGATGGGACAGTCGGTGCAGCGCACCTGGTCATGCGTTGCAGCGACCGTCGGGCCGGATTTGATCTGGGTCAAGGACGATGTGCGCATTCTCGTTCAACCATAAGGGCATGGAACAGATTTCGCAACTCAGACGTGCCGGCCTGTTCGAGGCGCGGGCGCCCCGCTACACCAGCTATCCGCCCGCGACGCAGTTCGGTCCGGGCGTCGACGGCGACATGGTCGAAGGCTGGATGGCGGCCGTGCCGCCGGGCGCGGCGGTGTCGCTGTATGTCCATGTGCCCTTCTGCAAGCGGCTGTGCTGGTTCTGCGCCTGCCGCACGCAGGGCACGCAGAGCCTGGCCCCGGTCGCGGCCTATGTGGACACGCTGCTGGCCGAGCTGCGCCAGATGCGCCGCCGCCTGCCGCAGGGCGTCGTTCTGTCGCGGCTGCATTGGGGCGGGGGCACGCCCAGCCTGCTGTCGCCCCTCCTCGTCCGACGGCTGGCGGGGGCGATCCTGGACGCCTTTCCGATGGCGCCGGGGGGCGAGTTCTCGGTCGAGATCGACCCGACCGAGATCGACGCCCCGCGCATGGCCGCGCTGGCCGAGGCGGGGATGACCCGCGCCTCGATCGGGGTGCAGGATTTCGATCCGCTGATCCAGGAGGCCATCGGGCGGCCGCAGAGCTTCGCCCTGACCGCCGAGGCCGTCCGGCTGATCCGCGATCACGGCATCGCGGGGCTGAATGCGGACATCCTTTACGGCCTGCCCCACCAGACCGGGGCGCGGATGGCCGAGACGGTGCAGCAGTTGCTGGCGCTGTCGCCGGACCGGGTGGCGCTGTACGGCTATGCCCATGTGCCGTGGATGTCCAAGCGGCAGGTGATGATCCCCGAGGCCACGCTGCCCGATGGCGAGGCGCGGCTGGCGCTGTTCGACACCGCCCGCGCGCTGTTCCTGCAGGACGGATTCGGCCAGATCGGCATCGACCATTTCGCCAAGCCCCATGACCGGCTGGCCCTTGCGGCCGAGCGCGGGCGGCTGCGCCGGAACTTCCAGGGCTACACCGACGACGGGGCGGAGGTCCTGCTGGGGCTGGGGGCCTCGTCGATCTCGCGCTATCCGCAGGGATTCGCGCAGAACGCGCCGGCGACCGGGGTCTATGTGGGCGCGGTGCGGGCGGGTCGGGTGCCGGTGACGCGCGGCCATGCCTTCCGCGCGGAGGATGGCTGGCGGGGCCGGATGATCGAGGCGCTGATGTGCGATTTCCGGATCGACATGACCGAGATCCGGGATCGGTTCGGCCTGTCCCTTGACGTGCAGGCGCAGGTCTATGCGCCGCTTCTGCGCCGCTTCGCCCCCGTGGTCGTGCAGGAGGGCACCATATTGCGGATCACCCCGGAGGGGCAGCCGATGACGCGGCTGGTCGCGCAGGCGCTGGACGGCTATGCGGCGGCCGAGGGAAGCCACTCCTCGGCCGTGTGACGCCGCCGCCGTGCGGGGGTTTCCCACCCCCGCACCCCCGTGGGATATTTTTGGACCGATGCAGGAGAGGTCAGTGCGCCTCGGCCCAGTTGGCGCCGTGGCCCGCATCGACCACCAGCGGGACCGAAAGGCGCAGCGAGGGTTCGGCGGCGGCCTCCATGATCCGGCGGGCGGTGTCGATCAGGGGGTCGGTGGCGTCGTCCCGGACCTCGAAGACCAGTTCGTCATGGACCTGCAGCAGCATGCGGGCGGGCAGGTCCGCGATGGCATCCGGCATGCGGATCATCGCGCGGCGGATGATGTCGGCGGCCGCCCCCTGGATGGGCGCGTTGATGGCCGCGCGCCGCGCGCCGCCGGCGGCGGGGCCGGACTGGTTGATGCCCGGCGTGTTGATGCGGCGGCCGAAGAGGGTGGTCACGTAGCCGTCCTGCTTGGCGTCGGCCACGGTCTTGTCCATGTAGGCGCGGATCTCGGGGAAGCGTTCGAAATAGGTGTCGATGAAGCTTTGCGCCTCGGCCCGGGGGATGCGCAGGTTCCGGGACAGGCCGAAGCCCGAGATGCCGTAGATCACCCCGAAATTGATCGCCTTGGCCCGGCGGCGGATCATCGGATCCATCCCCTCGACGGGCACGCCGAACATCTGGCTGGCGGTCATCGCATGGATGTCGATGCCGTCCAGGAAGGCCTGCTTCAGCGCCGGGATGTCGGCGACATGGGCCAGGATGCGCAGCTCGATCTGGCTGTAGTCGAGGCTGACGAGGCGATAGCCCTCGGGCGCGATGAAGGCCTGGCGGATGCGGCGGCCCTCGTCGGTGCGGATCGGGATGTTCTGCAGGTTCGGCTCGGTCGAGGACAGGCGCCCGGTCTGCGCGCCGGTGATCGAATAGCTGGTATGGACCCGGCCCGTGTCGGGATGGACATAGGTCGGCAGCGCGTCGGTATAGGTCGATTTCAGCTTGGCGATCTGGCGCCAGTCCAGCACCCGGGCGGGCAGGTCATGGCCTTCGGCTGCCAGATCCTCGAGCACGTCGGCGCTGGTCGAGAAGGCGCCGGTCTTGCCCTGCCTGCCGCCCGCAAGGCCCATCTTGCCGAACAGGATCTCTCCCAGCTGCTTGGGGCTGCCGATGTTGAAGCTCTGCCCGGCCAGGCCGTGGATCTCGTCCTCCAGCCCCGCCATCTTCTGGGCGAAGGCGTTGGACATGCGCCGCAGCACGTCGGTGTCGACGCGGATGCCCGCCATCTCCATCTGCGCCAGGACCGGGATCATCGGGCGTTCCAGCGTGTGATAGGTGGTCGAGACCTTCTCCACCGGAAGCATCGGCGCGAAATGCTGCCAGAGGCGCAGGGTCACGTCGGCATCCTCGGCCGCGTAGGGGGCGGCCTTGTCGATGGCCACCTGCGCGAAGTTCAGCTGGCCCTTGCCCGATCCGATCAGGTCCTTGATCGGAATGCATTTGTGGCCCAGATAGCGCTCCGCCAGCTCGTCCATGCCGTGATTGTGGGTGCCTGCGTTCAGCGCATAGGACATCAGCATCGTGTCGGCCAAGGGCGTCATCTCGATCCCGTGGCGGGCCAGCATCTTCCAGTCGTATTTCATGTTCTGGCCAATCTTCAGGATCGCGGGATCCTGCAGCACGGGCCTCAGCGCGGCCAGCACGGCGGCGGGATCCAGCTGCCCGGCGACCCGGGCGGACTGGCCGAACAGATCGTCGCCCCCCGCCACATGGCCCAGGGGGATGTAGCAGGCCCGTCCCGGCGCCACCGCCAGGCTGATGCCCACGAGGCCCGCCTGCATCTCGTCGAGGCTGGTCGTCTCGGTGTCGATCGCGACATGGCCGGTCTCGACGATCGCGGCGATCCAGGCGTCCAGCGCCGCCATGTCGGTCACCGTCTCGTAGGCCGAGGCGTCGATGGCGGGCTGGTCGGGGGCCGTGGGCGCGTCGCTGGCGGGGGCGGCCTGGATGGCGGGCGCCTCGGCCCCCAGCACCTCGGCCACGCGGTTGGTCAAGGTGCGGAACTCCATCTCGGACAGGAAGGCCACAAGGCGGTCGGCATCGGGGCGCTTGACCGCGAGGCTTTCCAACGTGACGTCCAAGGGCGTGTCGCAATCCAGCGTCACAAGGCGCTTGCTGATGCGGATCTGGTCGGCATGGTCGATCAGGGTCTGGCGGCGCTTGGGCTGCTTGATTTCCCCTGCGCGCGCCAGCAGGGTTTCCAGATCGCCGTATTCCTGGATCAGCAGGGCGGCGGTCTTGATGCCGATGCCCGGCGCGCCGGGGACGTTGTCGACCGGATCGCCGGCCAGCGCCTGCACGTCCACGACGCGGTCGGGGAAGACGCCGAACTTCTCGAAGACCTCGTCGCGGCCGATGAGCTTGTTCTTGATCGGGTCCAGCATGTCCACGCCGTCGCCGATCAGCTGCATCAGGTCCTTGTCGCTGCTGATGATCGTGGCCGAGCCCCCGGCATTGCGCGCGGCGCAGGCCATGGCGGCGATGATGTCGTCGGCCTCGTAGCCTTGTGTCTCGATGCAGGCGATGTTGAAGGCGCGGGTCGCGTCGCGGGTCAGGGGGAATTGCGGGCGCAGGTCCTCGGGCGGCTCGGGGCGCTGCGCCTTGTAGGCCGGGTAGATCTCGTTGCGGAAGGTCTTGGAGGAATGGTCGAAGATCACCGCCGCATGGGTGGGCGCGGTATGCCCGTCATCGGTCTGCACATAACGCCAGAGCATGTTGCAGAACCCCGCGACAGCCCCCACCGGCAGGCCGTCGGACTTGCGGGTCAGGGGGGGCAGCGCGTGATAGGCGCGGAAGATGAAGGCCGATCCGTCGATCAGATGCAGGTGACAGCCCTTGCCGAATGCGTCGTCCATGATCATCTGCCCCTCGTGCTGTGGTCTGGCCCGCCTTTTGCCACGGCTGCCTGTGATCTTCCAGTGACCCCGGGGACCCCCATGCCCAAGATGCGCCGCAAGTCCGACCTGCCGACCAAGATCTGCGCCGCCTGCGGGCTGCCCTTCACCTGGCGCAAGAAATGGGAGCGGGACTGGGATCAGGTGCGCTACTGCTCGGACCGCTGCCGGGGCAAGGGCGCCAAGGGCGGGGCCGGGACGGGTGGCGCCGCCACCCCGGGGTGACGGCCCCCTCGATGGGGGCGGTCGGCCCGCGCCGGGCCGGGACGGCGATCGGCCGGCGCCGTCAGGCGCTAGTGGTCGTCATGGGCGTGATCGCGGTCGATCACGAAGCGCTTGTCGCAATAGCCGCAATCGACGAAGCCCGCCTCGGGCGAGATCGCCAGCCAGACGCGCGGGTGGCCCAGGCCCGCCGTGTCGTCGCCATCGCAGCTGACGCGCCAGCGGGTGACGATCTGGGTGGCCGGGGCGGGGCGGGTCCGCGCCTCGGGACCGGTATTGGTGGAGAGCGGGGTCTCGGGCGTCACGTGCTCTGTCATGGCTGGCCTTCTTGTGGCGGCGGTCGGCATCTGGTCTAACCCCCATAGCGCAGCGCCGCCCGGCTTCGCAAGCACTGCAAGGAACGCCCCATGTCCGACGCCATCCGCATCCAGGGTCTGTCCAAGACCTATGCCGCCCAAGGAACCGCCCCGCCCAAGGAGGCGCTGAAGGGGATCGACCTGGACATTCCCGCGGGCAGCATCTTCGGGCTTCTGGGCCCGAACGGGGCGGGCAAGTCGACGATGATCAACATCCTGGCGGGGCTGGTGAACAAGACGGCGGGCAAGGTCACCATCTGGGGCTTCGATCAGGACGTGAACCCGCGCCAGTCGCGCGCCGCCATCGGGGTGATGCCGCAGGAACTGAACATGGATCCGTTCTTCACCCCGCGCGCCAGCCTGGAGGTGCAGGCGGGCCTCTATGGCGTACCCAAGGCCGAGCGCTGGACGGACGAGTTGCTGGCGCTGGTGGGCCTGACCGACCAGGCCAATGCCTATGCCCGGTCGCTGTCGGGAGGGATGAAGCGGCGGCTGCTGCTGGCCAAGGCGCTGGTCCACCGGCCCCATATCCTGGTCCTGGACGAGCCCACCGCCGGCGTCGACATCACCCTGCGCGAGATGCTGTGGAAGAACGTCCGCCGCCTGAACGACCAGGGCATGACCATCATCCTGACCACCCATTACCTGGAAGAGGCCGAGCAGATGTGCGACGAGATCGCCATCATCAACCACGGCCAGGTCGTCGTGCGGCAGGACACCCAGACCCTGCTGTCGCGCACCGACGGCAAGACGATGGTGCTGGACACCGGCGGCCCGGTGACCCTGCCGCCCCTGCCCCCGGGCGCGCGCAGCGAGATCCGCCCCGACGGGCGGCTGGCGATCAGCTATCCGCCCTCGCGGCTGCGGGCCGACCAGATCCTGGACGTGCTGCGCGAGGCGGGCGTGCCGATCCTGGACGTGGCGACCGAGCAGGCCGATCTGGAGGATGTCTTCGTCGAGCTGACCCGCGACTGAGTGGGGCGGCGGCGAAGTCGGAGGGGGGCGCTGCCCCCGTCCTGCGGACTCCCCCGGGATATTTTTGCCAAGATGAAATTCCCCCCGAGGGGGAAGGCAGGATCAGCCGCGGGCGCCGATCATCGGGCCCATGATCGCGCCGCCCATGATGTGGAGGTGGAAATGCGGCACCTCCTGCACGCCGTGGTGCCCCGCATTGGTGATCGCGCGGAAGCCCTCGCCGTCTTCCAGCCCGATGCCCTCCAGCGTGCAGACCTGCGCGCAGAGCCGCATGAAGGCGGTGATCTCGGCCTCGGTCGCGTTGGCGGCGAAGTCGTCGAAGCTGACATAGCGGCCCTTGGGGATCACCAGCACGTGGTGGGGTGCCTTGGGCTGGATGTCGCGGAAGGCCAGGGCATGGTCGTTCTGCGCCACGGTGTCGTTGGGGATCTCGCCGCGCAGGATGCGGGCGAAGATGTTGCTGTCGTCATAGGCGAAGGCCATGGGATTTGTCTCCTAGTCGTCGAAGAGGTAGGGGGTTTCGGCCAAGGCGCGGGCCGCGTCCGGGGTGATGCCCAGAAACTCGGCCAGCGCGGCGGCGTTCCGGTCGGTCCCGGCCGTCTCGGACAGGATCGAGAAGCGGCGGAACCCGGCTTCCTTGACCCGGTCGGCCTCGTGTTCCAGGTCGTTGCGCATGATCGGCAGCAGGCGGTCCACCATGACGGGGGGCGCATCCGGGCTGACCAACCCCACCCGGCCCATATGGCCGCGCACATAGTCGTCGTCGAAGCGGCTGTCGATGAACAGGACCCGCGTCTCGGCCCGGTCGCCGTCGAAATCCGCGATCAGCGCCAGCGCCGAGGGGTCGACACAGAAGACCAGCTGGCTGGCCTCGAACTGCTCGAACATCAGTTTGACCAGCGCCCGGCGGTGGCGTTCGCGCTTGCCGACCGAATTGGCCACCCCGCCCATGTCCGGCAGGTTGGCCTCCTGCTCGTTGAAGACGTAATCGACCGCGGGCACCTCGGTCTGGGCGCGGATGGCGGCGGTCAGGCGCTTGGCGATGTGCCATTTCTTGGCGACGATCATGTGGACGACCCGCTCGTGCCCCAGGCTGCCGTCGGTTTCCCAGAAGCGCGGGGCGAAGCGGCGCCCGATCCGGCCGCGCCCGGTGAGGAAGCCGAACAGCTGGCGCCCCTCGGCGGCGATGGCGAAATCCTGGCCCTGCGCCTGCCACAGCGCGCCCAGCCTCTCGCGCAGGTCCAGCGCCTCGGGGCTGATCTTTCGGGCGAACAGGTAGCCCTGGCGCAGCAGCAGGTCGTACTGGTCGTTGTAGAAGGTGACCGGCATCCCGTAATCGGTGAAGATCAGGAAGGTCAGCGTCCGGGTGCGGATCTGCTTGCGGGGCACCAGATGGGCGACCAGGGTCTGGAAGAAGGTCTCGTCCGGGATCCAGGTCGTGCTGAAGAAGCGCACGATCTCGGGGCGCTGGCGGATCAGGTCCAGGATCGCCTCGACGGTCTGGCGGCGCAGGCACCACCATTGCGAGCCGATCATCACCTGGATGTCCTTGGGCACGTCGCGGGTCAGGCCGAAGCGCTTCTGCAGCTCGTAGCTGGTGTAGAACAGCCACTTCTGCGTGCGCTCGTTGAACCAGTGGCGATAGACCAGCCGTTCTTCCTTGAAGCCGGTCTTGATCCAGTCGCTGTCGAAGAAGTCGAAGCTCTCGATATAGTCGCATTCCTCGGCCTCGAGGAAATTGCGGGCGAATTCGGCCGACTTGATGGGCATGCAGTCGCCCGACAGCATGTAGAAATGCGTGGCCTGCGGAAAGGCCGCCTCGGCCGCGCGCAGCGCCTCCAGCGTGGCGGCGACCAGGGACCACTCGCCCCACCCGCAATGCAGGCGTCGTGCTGCAAATGCCACGCCGGGATGATCGCCGAGCGCGTCCCTGATCTGCTGAAACATCGCCTTGGGCGCGCGCTTGTCGAAATGGATCGAGACGTAATCACCGGTGGCCGTCAGCCGCCGGGCCTGATCGATGACCCCCTGGGGGTCCTTGTGCGTGAGCAGGATGAAGGCAATGCGGGCCATGTGGTATGCGGTGTCCGATGACTGATTACACTTGAATCAACGTAAGGCGTTGAAAATCTCTCTGGCTTTTGGTTTGTGTGTGTAACCATTTTTGTCGTTGGGACAAGCAGGACGGCATCCGGCCGCCACTTGCCAGAGCCGCAGCGAATACGGAGTAGGTTCACGATGGGTTTTCCCGGCGTTTGGATGACGGAAAGCGAAAGCATGATCTATCGGGTCGTGCCGAAATGCGCATGTTCGACGATCGGGCAGATCATGTTCTATTCGGACCAGGGGCGCTTCTTCGACGGCGACATCCATGATTCGACGGACGGGATGCACAAATGGGCGCAGGACGGCAGCCATGACGCGATCGAGCGCGCCGTCCACGCCCGCGAGGCGGTGACCTTCACCTGCGTGCGCAACCCGTATGCGCGGCTCCTGTCGTCGTTCTTCGACAAGATCGCGGGGATCCAGCGCAACGGCAAGCGCTATCGCGGCAATCTGGTGCCGCAGCTGGTCCAGCGCTACGGCATCGACGTGGGCTCGCCCGACAACGGGTTCGAGTTCGACCAGATCGCCAGCTTCCGGCGCTTCCTGCTGTTCGCGCGCGACACCATCCGGTTCCGCAAGCCGATGGAGCCGGACATCCACTGGTCGGCCATGTCGGGCCATATCTCGACCTTCATCGTGAATGGCGGGCGCTACGACCAGATCTTCTTCACCGAGGCGTTCAACGACGGCATGCAGAAGGTGCTGGACGAGGCCGAGACGCCCGTGCATCTGGATCTGGCGCAGGTGCCGCGCTTCAACGAGTCCGAGGGGCACGGCCCCAAGCGGGCGCACAAGGTCAGCGACTATTTCGACGACCTGTCGCGCCACCTGATCTGGGAAATCTACAAGGACGATTTCCAGCTGTTCAAGTACGACTTCGACAATCCGGACAACAAGATGCCCCTGGGCGAGGTCGATCTGGACGAGGTTCACGCCAAGCTGGGCCGCTGACGGCCTGCGCGGGCGCCGTCAAGGCGCCCGCAGAACCATCACTCCAGATGGCTTTCCAGGAACCACAGGTCCTTGTCGGCCGTGCGCGAGGCTGCGGTGAAGATGTCGGCGGTGTTCGCGTCGCCCGCCTCGTCCGTCGTGTCGATGGCCGCGCGCAGCTTTTCCCCGTGATCGCGCATGCGGGCGCAGATCTGGGCGATGTGGTCGGCGGACTTCGTCAGGTCGGTCGGGTATTCCTGCAGCGTCGTCGCCTTGGCGATCGTCTCGGCGGTGCCCAAGGCGGTGCCGTCCAGGATCTGGACGCGCTCGGCGAAGATGTCCAGATGCTCCTGCAGACGGCCATAGACGACGTCCAGCAACTCGTGGACCGCGATGAAGTTCGGGCCCTTGATGTTCCAGTGCGCCTGCTTGATGGCCAGCGACAGCGCCAGTCCGTCGGCCAGCCGGGCGTTCAGTTCCGAGATTGCGGTCTTGCGGGCATTGTCGGTCAGCCCCTTTACGTTGACGGCCATGTCAGGCTCCTCTTGTCGGGTTCGCCTGCCCAACACGACGGGGCGGCGCAGGGTTCCCGGAACGAGAAACGGCGCCTCCCCAGAGGGAGGCGCCGTTCGTCTGGCCGCACCAAGGCGCGGCGCCGAGCGTCGGTCAGACCGCGCCCTTGATGAAGGTCACCGCGTCTCCGACGGTCTGGATGGTCTCGGCGGCGTCATCGGGGATCTCGATCCCGAACTCTTCCTCGAAAGCCATGACCAGCTCGACGGTATCGAGGCTGTCGGCGCCCAGGTCGTCGATGAACGAGGCGGATTCAACCACCTTGTCCTCGTCGACACCCAGATGCTCGACCACGATCTTCTTCACGCGATCAGCGATATCGCTCATGTCATATCCTCATTCTCGCGGGCATCCGCCCAGTTTTGCGCGGACGCAGAAGGTCCGGTTCAGCACAGGGCGGTTCCCCTGCTGCTAAAGGCCGGGATATAGCACCCATGAACCCTCATGCAACCGCTTTCGCACGGTTTGCGGCGCGGCGTTGCGGCCGCGCCGCCCCCTGTCAGATCATGGCCATGCCGCCGTTCACGTGCAGCGTGGCGCCGGTGACATAGCCGGCCGCCGGGCTGGCCAGATAGAGGACCGCGGCGGCGATATCCTCGGGGCTGCCCATCTGGCCCGCGGGGATCTGGGTCAGGATCTTGCCCTTCTGATCCTCGGTCAGCTTGTCGGTCATCGGGGTGGCGATGAAGCCCGGCGCCACGCAATTCACGGTGATGCCGCGGCTGGCCACCTCGTAGGCCAGCGACTTGGACATGCCCACGACCCCGGCCTTGGCGGCGGCATAGTTGCCCTGCCCCGGATTGCCCGTGGCCCCCACGACCGAGGTGATGTTGACGATCCGCCCCCACCGCGCCTTCATCATGCCGCGCAGCACGCCGCGCGACAGCTTGAAGACGCTGCCCAGGTTCACGTCCAGCACCTGCGCCCATTCGTCGTCCGACATGCGCATGAACAGGTTGTCCCGGGTGATCCCGGCATTGTTGACCAGGATGTCGACCGACCCCATCGCCTCGACCGCCGCCTTGGGCAGCGCCAGGACCGAGGCCGGATCGCCCAGATCGGCCGTCACCACATGGGCGCGATCGCCCAAGCGGTCCGCCAGCGCGCGCAGCGGCGCCTCGCGCGTGCCCGACAGCGCCACCGTGGCCCCGGCCCCGTGCAGGGCCTGGGCGATCGCGCCGCCGATCCCGCCCGAAGCGCCCGTCACCAGCGCGGTCTTTCCCGTCAGATCGAACATGCCAAAAGCCTCTTCTTCTTCATCCAAATATCCCGGGGTCCGGGGCAGCGCCCCGGTCCGCAGGTCAGCCCTTCAGCGCGGCCACGTCCGCGGGCACGCCCACGTTGCGGACCGTCACGTCGCGCGCCGTCCGCTTGATCATCCCCGACAGGGCCTTGCCCGCGCCGATCTCCCAGAACTCGGTCACGCCGGCCCCAGCCAGGTTGGCGATGGATTCGCGCCAGCGCACGGTGCCGGTCACCTGCTCGACCAGCAGGCGGCGGATGGCGCCGGGCTCGATCACCGCCTCGGCGCGGACATTGGCGATCAGCGGCACGGCGGGCGGCTGGATGTCCACGCCCGCCAGCGCATCGGCCATGGCCGCCGCCGCCGGCTGCATCAGCACCGAATGGAACGGCGCCGAGACGGGCAGCATCAGCGCCCGCTTGGCGCCTGCCGCCTTCATCGCCTCGGCCGCGGCCTCGACCGCGCCCTTGTGCCCCGAGATCACGACCTGCGCCGGATCGTTGTCATTGGCGGCCTGCACGACCTCGTCGCCGCCGATCTCGCGGCAGATGTGGTCGACCGTCGCGAAGTCCAGCCCCAGGATCGCGGCCATGGCGCCGACGCCCACCGGCACGGCCTCCTGCATGGCCTGGCCGCGCAGGCGCAGCAGGCGGGCGGTGTCGGACAGGGTCAGCGAGCCCGCCGCGCACAGCGCCGAA
This sequence comes from Paracoccus liaowanqingii, assembly GCF_004683865.2. Lineage (NCBI taxonomy): Bacteria > Pseudomonadati > Pseudomonadota > Alphaproteobacteria > Rhodobacterales > Paracoccaceae > Paracoccus > Paracoccus liaowanqingii. Next base: position 2,825,161 of record NZ_CP038439.1, read on the forward strand.
TATTCGCCAAGCGAATGGCCCGCGACGAAATTGGCATCCATGATGTTGATGCCCTCGGATTCCATCGCGCGGAAGGCGGCGATGGACGTGGCCATCAGCGCGGGCTGGGCGTTGCGGGTCAGGGTCAGCGTGTCGGCATCCCCCTCCCAGATCAGCGCCGACAGGGACTCGCCCAGGGCGGCGTCCACCTCGTCGAAGACATCGCGCGCGGCCGGGTAGGCCAGCGCCAGTTCGCGCCCCATCCCGATGGTCTGCGCGCCTTGCCCCGGAAACACGAATGCCCGCATGGCGGTCCCCCTGAAATCATTGCGTTGCCGACGGGCATAGCCTGCGGCCGCGCCTGCCGCAACCGACCCGCACGTGTGGCCGCGCAACAAAAAGGGGCCCGCGAGGGGCCCCTTTCCAGCAATCCTGCGGATCGGATGCGATCAGCCGACCAGTTCGAGGCCCGAGAAGAAGAAGGCGATCTCGTCCTTGGCGGTGTCGGCGGCGTCAGAGCCGTGGACCGAGTTCTCGCCCATGGACAGGGCGAATTCCTTGCGGATGGTGCCCTCGTCCGCATTGGCCGGGTTGGTCGCGCCCATCACTTCGCGGTTCTTGGCGATGGCGTTCTCGCCTTCCAGGACCTGCACCACGACCGGCTCGGAGGCCATGAACTCGACCAGCTCGCCATAGAAGGGACGGTCCTTGTGGACCTCGTAGAACTTGCCGGCCTGCGCGGGCGACAGGTGGATGCGCTTGGAGGCGACGATGCGCAGGCCGGCCTCCTCGAACTTGGCGTTGATCTTGCCGGTCAGGTTGCGGCGGGTGGCGTCGGGCTTGAGGATGGAAAGCGTGCGTTCGATGGCCATGGGTCTTCACCTTGTCTGCTGTGCGGGCCGGGGCCCGCCGTATCGGGAAATCCGCGTCCGGTTAGCAGGCTTGCCCGCCTGCGGCAAGCGCACAGGCCCCCAAGCGCGCACTGGCCGCAAGCGCACTTGCCCCTAGCGCACCGGCCCAGGGAACCGCAGCCCCCGCGCCCGGCTTGTCAGGGGGATCACGACACGGAGAGCCCATGACCGACCTGCGCGCCGCCCCCCCGCCGCCCGCCGCAGCCGCACCGGCGGGTCCGCTGCCGCGCAGCCTGTCCCTGGGCATGGTGGTCTCGATCGCGCTGATCGCGCTGCTGCTGGCGGCGGCGTGGTTCTGGTCGAACCTGCTGCTGATCTCGTTCGCCGCCATCCTCATTGCCATCGCGCTGCGGGCCGGGGCGCGGGGGCTGCAGCGGCTGGTCGGGCTGAACCTCAAGCTGGGGGTTCTGGTGGTCCTGCTGGCGGTCGCCGCCACGGTCGCGCTGCTGATCCGGCTGGCGGGCCCCGCCGTGTCGGACCAGTTCGGCCAGCTGATCTCGGCCCTGCCCGAATCCTGGGGCGCGGTCGAGGGCTGGTTCGCCTCGCTGCCCTTCGGAGAGATGCTGATCGAGCGCGTCCAGGAGGGCGAGACGGCGGGCATGGAGGACAATGCCGCGCAGCTGGCGGGGCGGCTGCCCGACATCTTCGGGCTGGTCATGGGCGGGATCAGCTCGGTCTTCGGCGGGCTCACGTCGATGTTCCTGCTGCTGATCCTGTCGATCTACATCGCGATGGAGGCGGACCTCTATCGCGGCGGCCTGATCCGGCTGGTGCCCCTGCCCCGCCGGGGCCGCGCCGCGCAGATCCTGGACGAGCTGGGCACGCAGCTGGCGCTGTGGATGGGCGGGCAGGCGCTGGACATGCTGATCGTGGCGATCCTGGCCGGGATCGGGCTGTGGGTGCTGGACGTGCCGCTGGCGCTGATCCTGGCGGTCATCGCGGGGCTGACCAATGTCGTGCCGATCATCGGCCCCTTCCTGTCGGGCGCCATCGCGGTCGTGGTCGCGGCGCCCCAGGGGCTGCAGACCGCCTTCTACGTGGCGATCCTGTTCACCGTCATCCAGGTCTTCGAGGGCGAGGTGCTGATGCCCCTGATCCAGAAATACGCGGTCCAGCTGCCGCCCGCGCTGACCATCCTGGCCATCGTCGCGATGGGCGCGCTGTTCGGCCCGGCCTCGGTCATCCTGGCCACGCCGCTGCTGATCGTGGTGATCCACCTGACCCGGCGCATCTATGTCGAGGACGTGCTGGGCGACCGGCTGGACTGAACCAAGTGCCCCCGCTGCCCGTCGCTGCGGCAGACCGGCGAATTAAGCGGGGCCGATCCTCATGGGCGGTCGTGCTTTCGACACATGTTGGGTCTATGATGGCGCGACACCGACCAAGGGGCGCGTGATGCAACCGCTGAGCAAGGGCCGCTACCGCGCCCGACTGGCCGCAACGCCCGACGACCTGCGCGCCTCTCAACGGCTGCGCTGGCTGGCCTTCGTCGCGCGCACCGGACAGGCGGATGACGGACAGGCGCTGGACGCCGACGCCTTGGACGACGACTGCCACCACATGCTGATCGAGGAGGCCGCGACCGGCGCGCTGGTCTGCAGCTATCGCTTCCTGCCGCTGGCCGACGGCTCGCAGATCGCACGCAGCTATTCGGCGCAGTTCTACGATCTGGAGGCGCTCGGCCGGTTCGACGGGCCGATGGTCGAGATGGGGCGCTTCTGCCTGCATCCCGACTGCCGCGATCCGCAGGTGATCCGCGTCGCATGGGCCGCCCTGACCCGTTTCGTCGAGGAAACCGGGGTCGAGATGCTGTTCGGCTGCTCCAGCTTCATCGGCTGCGAGCCCGAGACCCATGCCGAGGCCTTCGCCATGCTGAAGGAACGCCACCTGGCCCCGCGCCGCTGGTGGCCCCGCGTCAAGGCGCCCAAGGTCTTTCGCTTCGCCCGCGCGCTGCGGCTGCGCCAGCCCGACCCCAAGCAGGCCATGGCGATGATGCCGCCGCTGCTGCGCAGCTATCTGGCGATGGGGGGCTGGGTCAGCGATCACGCGGTGGTCGATCCGGTGCTGAAGACCATGCATGTCTTCACCGGGGTCGAGATCCGCGCCATCCCCCCCGCCCGCCGCCGCCTGCTGAACGCGATGCTGGACCAGCCGGCCTGACACCCGGACAGGACGCGCTGCAATCGCAGGCAGGTTGCCCATATCGGCGGCAACAGGGCATCAGATGCCCGCCCCGGCGGCAGGAAATCGCCCCGTGGCGGTTGACCCGCCCCCGGCCCCGGCGCCCCTTGCCTGCATGTTCGACAGTTCCGCCCCCTCGATCCGCATGCAGCGCAGCCACGGCAGGGCCGAGGTGGCCTTCGGCCCGCGCGGGCTGATCGATCTGGCGCAGCAGGGCTCGGCCAAGGCGATGCTGCCGCGCATGACGGCGGGCCTTCCCGAGATCGTGTTCCTCAACACCTCGGGCGGCCTGACCTCCGACGACCGTCTGGCCTTCGGGGTCGATCTGCGCGCGGGCACGCGGGCGCTGGCCACCACGCAGACGGCGGAACGCGCCTATCGCGCCACCGGCGGCCCGGCCCGGGCCCGCGTCACCCTGACCGTGGGCGCGGGCGGCTGGCTGGACTGGCTGCCGCAGGAGACGATCCTTTACGACGGCGCGCGGCTGGACCGTCGCACCTCGGTCGAGCTGGCCGCGGATGCAGGCTGCCTGCTGCTGGAGATGCTGGTGCTGGGCCGCCTGGCCATGGGCGAGCGTCCCGCCACCCTGCATCTGCGCGACCGCCGCATCGTGCGCCGCGCGGGCCGGATCGTTCATCACGATGCACTCGCGCTGGACGACGCCACACTGCCGCGCCTGGCGGATCCAGGGCTGCTGGACGGCGCGCGCGCGCTGGCGACCCTTGTGCTGATCGCGCCCGATGCGTCCGACCGCCTGTCCACGGCCCGCGCCGCCCTGACCGAGCCCGGCGTCCGGGGGGCGGCCAGCGCGCCGCCCGGGCGGCTGGTGATCCGCCTTCTGGCGGCCGACAACTGGCCGCTGCGGCGGCAGATCAACCGGCTGCTGACCGTCCTTCGCCCCGATCCCCTTCCCCGCATCTGGCAGGTCTGAGATGAACCTTACCCCCCGCGAACGCGAGAAGCTGATGGTCTCGGTCGCCGCCATGGTGGCGCGCGGCCGCCTGTCGCGCGGCGTCAAGCTGAACCATCCCGAGGCGATCGCCCTGATCACCGATTTCGTGGTCGAGGGCGCGCGCGACGGGCGCAGCGTCGCCGACCTGATGCAGGCCGGCGCCCATGTGATCACCGCGGGCCAGTGCATGCCCGGCATCCCCGCCATGATCGAATCGGTCCAGGTCGAGGCCACCTTTCCCGACGGCACCAAGCTGGTCACCGTCCATCATCCCATCCGTGAGGCCGCAGAATGACCCGCCTGATCCTTGCCGCAGTGCTTTTCCCGTCCCTGGCCCTCGCCCATCCCGGCCACCATGACAGCGTGTCCTGGACGCATCTGCTGGTCCATGGCGACCACCTGGCGACGATCGCGATGATCGCGGCTCTGGGCGTGGCGGCCTGGGCCATCCTGCGGAACCGCCCATGATCCCCGGAGAGGTCTTTCCCGCCCCCGGCGACATCATCCTGAACGAGGGGCGCCCGACCGTGACCCTGATGATCGCCAATACCGGCGACCGGCCCATCCAGGTCGGCAGCCACTATCATTTCGCCGAGACCAACCCGGCGCTGGACTTCGACCGGGCGCAGGCGCGCGGCATGCGGCTGGCGATCCCCGCAGGCACCGCCGTGCGGTTCGAGCCCGGCCAGTCGCGCGAGGTCACCTTGGTCGGCTATGCGGGCGACCGGATCGTGCAGGGCTTTCGCGGCCAGATCATGGGGGCGCTATGACCAGCCTGTCCCGCGCCGATTACGCGGCGCTCTACGGTCCGACCACCGGCGACCGCATCCGCCTGGCCGATACCGAGATCATCATCGAGGTCGAGCGCGACCTGACCATCCCGGGCGAAGAGGTCAAGTTCGGCGGCGGCAAGGTCGTGCGCGACGGCATGGGCCAGTCCCAGGTCACCCGCGACGGCGGCGCCATGGACACGGTCATCACCGGCGTCGTGGTCTTCGACCACCAGGGCATCGTCAAGGCCGATGTCGGCATCAAGGACGGGCTGATCTCGGGCATCGGCAAGGCGGGCAACCCCGACACCCAGCCCGGCGTGACCCTGATCATCGGCCCCGCGACCGAGATCATCGCCGGAGAGGGCCGCATCCTGACCCCCGGCGGCTTCGACTGCCACATCCACTTCATCTGCCCCCAGCAGATCGACCACGCCCTGCATTCGGGCGTGACGACGATCCTGGGCGGCGGCACCGGACCCGCGCATGGCACGCTGGCCACCACCTGCACGCCCGGCCCCTGGCACATCGCCCGGATGCTGGAGGCCTGCGCCGACCTGCCGGTGAACGTCGGCATCGCCGCCAAGGGCAATGCAAGCCTGCCCGCGCCCCTGATCGAGCAGATCCGCGCGGGCGCCTGCGCGATGAAGCTGCACGAGGATTGGGGCACCACCCCCGCCGCCATCGACAACTGCCTGACCGTCGCCGACCAGTTCGACGTGCAGGTGATGATCCACACCGACACGCTGAACGAATCGGGCTTCGTCGAGGACACGATGGCCGCCATCGCCGGCCGCACCATCCACGCCTATCACACCGAGGGCGCGGGCGGCGGCCATGCCCCCGACATCATCCGCATGGTGGGCATGGGCAACGTGCTGCCCTCGTCCACCAACCCGACCCGGCCCTATACGGCCAACACGGTCGAGGAGCATCTGGACATGCTGATGGTGTGCCACCATCTGGACCGCCGCGTACCCGAGGACGTGTCCTTCGCCGAATCCCGCATCCGCCGCGAGACGATCGCGGCCGAGGACATCCTGCACGATCTGGGCGCGTTCTCGGTGATCTCGTCGGACAGCCAGGCGATGGGCCGGATCGGCGAGGTGATCATCCGCACCTGGCAGACCGCCCACAAGATGCGCCAGCAGCGCGGCCGCCTGCCCGAGGAGGTGGGTGACAACGACAACCTCCGCGCCCGCCGCTACATCGCTAAATACACGATCAACCCGGCCATCGCCCAAGGGCTTGGCGCACATATCGGGTCGATCACGCCGGGCAAGCGCGCCGACCTGGTGCTGTGGTCGCCCGCCTTCTTCGCCGCCAAGCCCGAGATGGTGCTGGTGGGGGGCCTCATCAGCGTGGCACAGATGGGCGATCCGAACGGCTCGATCCCGGTGCAGCCGATGTTCTCGCGCCCCATGTGGGGGCACACCCGCCGCGCCTCGGCCCTGTTCCTGTCCAAGGCGGGGCTGGAGGCGGGGGCCGCCGGCCAGCTGTCCAAGACCCTGATCGCGGTGGAGCACACCCGCGACATCGGCAAGCGCGACATGATCCTGAACGACGCGATGCCCGTGATCGAGGTCGATCCCGAAACCTACGAGGTCCGCGCCGACGGACAATTGTTAACCTGCGAGCCCGCGACGGAACTGCCGCTGGCACAGCGCTATTTCCTCTTCTGAGGGAGGACACATCATGACCGCAATCGCCCATGCCATCATCCGCAACGCGCCCGCGCCCTTCGACGGCGAGATCGCGCTGGATTACGAGGGCCGCCTCTTGCGCCGAAAACGCCTGTCCTTCGAGGGGGGCGACTTCATGGTCGACCTGCCCGAGGTGACCAGCCTTGACGACGGCGACGCGTTCGAGCTGTCGGACGGCCGCCAGATCGTGGTGCGCGCCGCCCCCGAACCGGTGATCGTCATCCGGGGCAACCTGCCGCGCCTGGCCTGGCATATCGGCAACCGCCACACCCCCTGCCGGATCGAGGCCGACCGCCTGATCATCCGCCAGGATCACGTGCTGGAGGCGATGCTGAAGAAGCTGGGGGCCGAGGTCGTCCGCAAGGACATCCCCTTCCGCCCCGAAGGCGGCGCCTATGGCCATGGCCGCACCTTCGGCCATGATCACGGCCCCGCCGAGGGCCATCCCCATGGCGCGGGAGAACAGGTCCACAGCCATGCCAGCGCGCACAGCCATGCCGGCCAAGGGCAGTCCTCCAGCCACAGTCACAGCCATAGCAGCAGCCACAGCCATGGGCACGATCACGCGGCCCATGATCACGCCTGACACGGCCCGATCTGACACAGCGATACCCGACACGGCCCGATACGACGCCTCCCGCCTGCGCCTGTGGCAGATGCTGTCGCCCGCCTTTCCGGTGGGCGGCTTCGCTTGGTCTCAGGGGCTGGAGGAGGCGATGGACCGCGGCGTGGTCACCCGCGCCACGCTGCCGCACTGGCTGGCCGACTGGCTGGACCATGGCGCGGGCTGGACGGATGCGGTGCTGGTCTCGCTGGCGCTGCGGCGTGGCGCCGACCTAAGTGCGCTGGACGATCTGGCCCGCGCTGCCTGCCTGACCAGCCAGCGCCTGCTGGAAACGGTCGAGCAAGGCACGGCCTTCGCCGCCAACGTGACCGCGCTGACCGGCACGCCGCATGCCCCCGCCGCCCTGCCCGTGGCCTTCGGGCGGGCCTGCGCGCCCTTGGACCTGCCCGCCCCCGAGATCATCGCCGCCTTCCTGCAGGCGCAGGCCGCGGGCCTGATCAGCGCCGCCGTCCGCTTCCTGCCGCTCGGCCCCGTCGAGGGGCAGCGGATGCTGGCCGACCTGCAGCCGGGGGTCCTGACCCGCGCCGCCCTTGCGGCCCGCGCGACCGAGGACGATCTTGCCAGCGCCGCATGGGGGGCCGAGATAGCCGCCATGCGTCACGAAACCATGACCACAAGGATCTTCCGCTCATGAGCCTCAGTGCCTCCCCCCATCACGGACCCCTGCGCGTCGGCATCGGCGGTCCCGTCGGCGCGGGCAAAACCACGCTGACCGAACAGATCGCCCGCGCGCTGGCCCCGCGCCTGTCCATGGCGGTGATCACCAACGACATCTACACCCGCGAGGATGCCGAGGCGCTGATGCGCGTGCAGGTCCTGCCCGCCGAGCGCATCCGCGGCGTCGAGACCGGCGGCTGCCCCCACACGGCGATCCGCGAGGATGCCAGCATCAACCTGGCCGCCATCGCCGATCTGAACGCCGCCTTCCCGGATCTGGAGCTGATCCTGATCGAATCGGGCGGCGACAATCTGGCCGCGACCTTCAGCCCGGAACTGGCCGATCTGACGATCTATGTGATCGACACGGCGGCGGGGCAGGACATTCCAAGGAAGCGCGGCCCCGGGCTGGCGCGGTCCGACCTGCTGGTGGTCAACAAGACCGACCTGGCCCCGCATGTCGGCGTCGATCCGGTGCTGCTGGAAAAGGATGCACATGAGGCGCGCGGCACGCGGCCCGTGGTCATGGCGCAGCTGCGCCACGGTCACGGCGTGGCCCGGATCGTCGATTTCCTGATCGAACAGGGCGGGCTGGCGCCGCGCCCGGCCTAGGACTGCCCAACCGGCGGGCATCTGCCCCCGCATCTGCCCAAGCCCGCGCCAGCCTTGGTGCGGGCCGCCCCGGACCTGCCCTATTCCTGTCCAACTGCCCGATTTTGCGCTCTTTCTGCATCTGCAAGGGCCGGGGCCCTTCCAGAACGACGACAGGGACACCGGCCCATGCGCCGGGGGGAAAAGGGGTATGATGACCAAGCTGACCAGGATCATGTTGATGACCAGCGCGCTGACGCTGGCCCACACCGCCCATGCGCAGGAAGGCGAGCCGATCAAGATCGGCGTGCTGCACTCGCTGTCGGGCACGATGGCGATTTCGGAAACCACGCTGAAGGATACGGTCCTGATGCTGGTCGAGCAGCAGAACGCCAAGGGCGGCGTGCTGGGCCGCCCGCTGGAAGCCGTGGTGGTCGATCCCGCCTCGGACTGGCCGCTCTTCGCCGAAAAGGCGCGCGAGCTGCTGACCGTGTCCGAGGTGGACGCGATCTTCGGCTGCTGGACCTCGGTCAGCCGCAAATCCGTCCTGCCGGTCATCGAGGAGCTGAACGGCCTCCTGTTCTATCCGGTGCAGTACGAGGGCGAGGAATCGTCCAAGAACGTCATCTATACCGGCGCCGCGCCGAACCAGCAGGCGATCCCCGCCGTCGACTACATGCGCGACGAGCTGGGCGTGGAAAGCTGGGCGCTGCTGGGCACCGACTATGTCTATCCGCGCACCACGAACAACATCCTGGACGCCTATCTGAAGGATAACGGCACCGCGCCCGAGGACATCTTCGTCAACTACACCCCCTTCGGCCATTCGGACTGGTCGCGGATCGTGGCCGATGTCGTGGCGCTTGGCGCGGGCGGCAAGAAGGTCGGCGTCGTGTCGACCATCAACGGCGACGCCAATGTGGGCTTCTACAAGGAGCTGGCGGCGGCGGGCGTCTCGGCGGACGACATCCCGGTCATGGCCTTCTCGGTCGGCGAGGAAGAACTGTCGGGTCTGGATACCGCCGATCTGGTCGGCCATCTGGCCGCGTGGAATTACTTCCAGACCGCCGAATCCGACGTGAACACCGCCTTCATTGAGGAATGGAAGGCCTTCACCGGCGACGAGAACCGCGTGACCAACGACCCGATGGAGGCGACGGTGATCGGCTTCAATGCCTGGGTCGCGGCAGTCGAGGCGGCGGGCACCACCGATGTGGATCCGGTGCTGGACGCGATCGTGGGCGTCGAGGTGCCGAACCTGACCGGCGGCACCGCCACCGTCCTGCCCAACCACCACATCACCAAGCCCGTCCTGATCGGCGAGATCCGCGATGACGGCCAGTTCGACATCGTCAGCCAGACCGAGCCCGTCCCGGGCGACGCCTGGACTGACTTCCTGCCCGAATCGGCGGTGCTGGAGGCGGACTGGCCCGGTCAGTCCTGCGGGATGTTCAACACCGAGACCGAGACCTGCGTGCAGGTCCAGTCGAACTACTGATCCCATGGCCCGGGCGGCCCGTGCCGCCCGGGTCCCTCTTGCCGAAGGAATCCCCCCTCGTGACCCGCCTCGGACGTGTTCTGCCGCTGCTTGCGGCCCTGTTGATGCCGATCTGTGCCCAGGCCAATCCGGCGCTGGAGGCGGTGATCGCCGACAATCTCGAAGGGCTGGAACGTCCCTCGCGCCTGACCGTCGAGCCCCTGGTCGCCCAGATCGCCGGCACCGGCCCCGAGGGGCTGGCGCTGCTGCAGGCCTGGTCGGAACGCCAGCTGGGCCTGACCGAGGACGGGCGCGCGGTCATCATCGGTGACGACGACACGGCCACCGACGCGGTGACCGGCCAGCCGGTCCCGGAGGCCGATCCGCAGATGCTGCGCCCCAATTCGGGCGTGCGCGGCGTCATCGAATCAGCCTTGGTGGCGGGCGCGCTGAACGATCCCGACCCGGCGCGACGCCGGGCGGCGCTGGAGTCGCTGGCGCGCGGCGGCACGTTCGAGCAGCTGACCGCGCTGCGCGGCGCGCTGGACGACCTCGATCCGGCACTGGCCGCCCGCAAGGCCCGGCTGGAGCGGCTGCTGACCATCCAGGTGGGCGAGAACAGCGAGGCCCGCGTCACGGCCATCGAGGATCTGGCCGGCGATGTCAGCTTGGATTTCCGCGCTGCACTGAACCCGCTGCTGGTCACCCGCCGGGTGGTCGCGACCGAGGAACCGCAGGGCAACGTGGCCCGCGAGATCGCCATCGACAGCGACGAGCTGCCGCGCGAGGCCGCCATCGCCCTGCTGGTCTCCGAGGGCGTGCTGGAACCGCGCCTGACCTCGGCCGAACAGCGCGCCGCGCTGGCCGCGAACCTGTCCGACGGCACGGTGGGCGGCGTTCCCGTGGCCGATCTGTCCGATCCCGATGCCCGCGACCGTGCCTACGAGGCGCTGGAGGATGCCGGCACCGTCCCCCCCGCCGCGACCGAGGCCGAGGTGCAGGCCGCCCTGGATGCCCATCGCGTCTACGAGCTTTATGCCGAGCCCGACCCCGCCGTCACCGAGGCCGCCCGGGCCGCCCAGATCCGCGCGCAGGTGCGGCTTGGCGCGATGCAGGGGATCGATCTGGGGCTGGACGCGCTGTCGCTGGCCTCGATCTATTTCCTGGCCGCCATCGGGCTGGCCGTGACCTTCGGCGTCATGCGGGTCATCAACATGGCCCATGGCGAATTCATCATGATGGGCGCCTATACCGGCTATACCGTTCAGACGCTGGTGTCGGACCGGACCCTGTCGCTGGTGGCGGCGCTGCCCCTGGCCTTCGCGGTGACCTTCGGCGCGGGGGTGGTTCTCTACCGGCTGGTGATCCGCCATCTGGCCCATCGCCCGCTGGAGACGCTGCTGGCGACCTTCGGCGTGTCCATCGCGCTGCAGCAGCTGGCCAAGAACATCTTCGGCACGCAGGCCCGCCCGCTGACCGCCCCCGCTTGGCTGGAGGGGTCGATCACCATCAACGACGTCATCTCGATCAGCTCGATCCGGGTGGCGATCTTCGTGCTGGCGCTGCTGTTTCTGGCGCTGTTCCTGTTCATCATGAAGCGCACCAGGCTGGGGCTGGAGGTCCGCGCCGTCACCCAGAACCCCGGCATGGCAGCCAGCATGGGCATCAACCCCGACCGCATCGCCATGATGACCTTCGGCCTCGGCTCGGGTATCGCGGGCATCGCGGGGGTGGCCATCGGGCTGTTCGCGCAGGTCACGTCCGAGATCGGCCAGCAATACATCGTGCAGAGCTTCATGACGGTCGTCGTGGGCGGCGTCGGCAACATCTGGGGCACGCTGGCGGGGGCCACGCTGATCGGCGGGCTGTCCAAGGTCATCGAAAGCTTTAACCCCGGCAATACGCTGGCGGCGCAGACCTTCATGATCCTCTTCATCATCATCTTCATCCAGTTCCGGCCCCGCGGGATCATCCCGCAAAAGGGCCGCGCGGCAGAGGCGTAACCCATGACGCGGACCCCCTTCATCCTGCGCACCCCCTCGACCCTGATCGTGCTGGCGGTGCTGGCGGTCTTCACCCTTGCGGTGACGCTGCTCAGCGCGGCTTATGGGACGGGGGCCATCCCGACCTCGATGGTCAAGACGCTTGGCATGACGCTGTGCCTGGCACTGGCGGCGGTGGCGATGGATCTGGTCTGGGGCTATCTGGGCATCCTGTCGCTTGGTCAGATGGCGTTCTTCGCGCTTGGCGGCTACATGATCGGGCAATGGCTGATGTATGCCCGGACCGAGGGCATCGTCGCGGCGTCCCTGTCCGGCAACCCCATCCCCTTCACCCCGCAGGAGCTGCGCGACGGCGTCACCAACCAGATCTTCGGCGTGGTGGGCAGTGCCGAGCTGCCGATGGTCTGGGGCTTTGCGCATTCCCTGACGCTGCAGCTGATCCTGGTGGTCGCGGTGCCGGGGCTGCTGGCGCTGGTCTTCGGCTGGCTGGCCTTCCGCAGCCGCGTCAACGGCGTCTATCTGTCGATCCTGACGCAGGCGATGACGCTGGCGCTGGCCTTGTGGCTCTTTCAGAACGACAGCGGCTTTCGCGGCAACAACGGGTTGTCGGGGCTGCAGAACCTGCCGGGGCTGGACCATGTGGGCCAGGCGCGGCTGTCGGTGTGGTTCCTCTGGGCCTCGGCCTTGGCGTTGGGGCTGTTCTATGTGCTGGCTGCCTGGCTGGTTTCGGGCAAGTTCGGCAGCGTGACCCGCGCCATCCGCGACGACGAGACGCGGGTGCGGTTCCTGGGCTATCCGGTCGAGGGGTTCAAGCTGGTCGTCTTCACCCTGGCCGCGATGATCACCGCCATCGCAGGCGCGCTGTACTACCCGCAGGCCGGGATCATCAACCCGGCCGAGATGATGCCCATTGCCTCGATCTATCTGGCGGTCTGGGTGGCGATCGGCGGGCGGGGGCGGCTGTATGGCGCCGTCATCGGGGCCTTCGTCGTGTCGCTGCTGTCCACGTGGTTCACGGGCGGGCGGGCGCCCTCGATCAACCTGCCGGGCTATGTGGTGAACTGGGTGGACTGGTGGCAGGTGGCCCTGGGGCTGTCCTTCGTGCTGGTCACGCTGTATGCGCCCAAGGGCATCGCCGGGGTCTTCGATCTGATCGGGCGCAAGGAGGATCGGGCATGAGCGCGCTGCTGGAGGTCAACGGGATCTCGAAATCCTTCGACGGGTTCAAGGCCATCAACAACCTGTCCTTTTCCATCAACGCCGTCGAGCTGCGCGCGGTCATCGGCCCCAACGGCGCCGGCAAGACCACCTTCATGGACATCGTCACCGGCAAGACCCGCCCCGACGAGGGCGAGGTCCGCTTTGGCGAGACCGGCAAGTCGCTTCTGAAGATGAACGAGGCGCAGATCGCCCGAGAGGGCGTCGGCCGCAAGTTCCAGCGCCCCACGGTCTTCGAGGACCAGTCGGTGGCCGACAACCTGACCATGGCGCTGAAGGCGGATCGCAGCCCGTTTTCCGTGCTGGGCTGGCGGCCTTCGGGCGGCTCGATGGCGCGCGTGGCCGAACTGGCCGCCGAGGTGGGGCTGTCGGACGCCGTGGATCGCCGCGCCGGAGAGCTGAGCCACGGGCAGAAGCAGTGGCTGGAGATCGGCATGCTGCTGGCGCAGGAGCCGCGCCTGCTGCTGGTCGACGAGCCGGCGGCGGGCATGACGCTGGCGGAACGCGAGCAGACGGCCTCGCTGCTGTGCCGTCTGGCAGAGACGCGGGCGGTGGTCGTGGTGGAGCATGACATGGATTTCGTGCGCCGCCTGAACTGCAAGGTCACGGTGCTGCATCAGGGGTCCGTGCTGGCCGAGGGGTCGCTGGACCATGTGACCCGCAATCCCGACGTCATCGACGTCTATCTGGGGCGATAGGATGCTGGAAGCGACGAACCTGACCCTGCATTACGGCGGCAGCCAGATCCTGCACGGCATCGACATCACCGCCCGCCCCGGCGAGGTCACCTGCGTGATGGGCAACAACGGGGTGGGCAAGACCTCGCTGATGAACCTGCTGGCGGGGCGGCATCCCCGCTCGGGCGGCGAGATCCGGTATGACGGGCAGGTGCTGGGGCGGCTGGCGGCGCAGAGGATGGCGCGGATGGGCGTGGGCTATGTCCCGCAGGGCCGGGCGATCTTTCCGATGCTGACCGTGCGCGAGAACATGGAGACGGGCTTTGCCTGCCTGCCCCGCGCCGAGCGGCGCATTCCGGATGATATCTTCGACAGCTTTCCGGTGCTGGCCGAGATGGCGCATCGGCGCGGGGGCGATCTGTCGGGCGGCCAGCAGCAGCAGCTGGCCATCGCCCGGGCGCTGATCACCAAGCCGCGCGTGCTGCTGCTGGACGAGCCGACCGAGGGGATCCAGCCCAACATCATCGCACAGATCGGGCGGGTGATCGCCGCGCTGCGCGACCGGGGCGACATGGCAATCGTGCTGGTCGAGCAGTTCTTCGACTTTGCCTGGGAGCTGGGCGACCGGTTCCTGGTCATGGAGCGGGGGCGCGCGGTCATGCAGGGCGCCAAGGCCGATCTGAGGCGCGAGGATCTGCATGCGCGGCTGGCGGGGCATGCGGAGGTCTGAGACCTCGGGCGTCGGATGTGGCCGCGGGTGGGGGAAAAGGGGGGCTGCCTGCCCCCCTCTTGGCCTGCGGCCAATTCACCCCCCGGGGATATTTTCGTGAAGAAGAATGGGGGGTTGGGAGCGGGCGGTCAGCGTTTGCGTTCCCAACGGCCCGAATCCTCGGACCAGTATTCGGCCTCGATGCCCGCGCCGGTCAGGGCACGCCATTGGGTGCGGGCCTGGTCGGTGGCGGTGGGATCGCCGCCGTCGAAGAGGATGCAGGTCCGGTCGAGGGCCGTGGCCTCGGGCGCCGTGATCTGCACCCCGTCGAGCGCCATGAGGCAGGCGGGGCTGTTGGCGGGGGGCTGGCCGGGCAGGGTCAGCAGGACCGGCTGGCGGGCGTCATGCGGGCCGCCGGCGATGCCGTGGGGCAGGAAACCCTCGGCCAGCCAGAGCTGGCGGTCGAGATGGTCGAGGCGCTGCTCGTCGGGGGCGCGCAGCTCGACCCGCCATCCGGCGGCCAGCGCCTTGGTCAGCAGGACCGGCAGCAGCGCCTCGGCGGGCGAGCGGGTCAGGTGGTAGAAGAGCGCCTTGCCCATCAGGCGCCCCCGCGCAACGGGCGCGCAACGGCAGCGCGCGCTGCGGGGGGGCGGCTGATGGGTGCGGGGGTCGGAGCGGCCAGCAATCGCTGGAGATCCCCCCTCACCGGGCGTGCACCGGGCAGGCACAGCCCGTGCACAGGGCGTGCACAGGCTGCGGGCGTTGCGCGGGTCACTGCGTCTCGAACCCGTCGCGCACCAGGCGGTCCAGCGTCATCACGCCCCAGCCCGTCGCGCCGCGCGGCGCCAAGTCGTTGGCCGAGGGCGGCAGGGTGACGCCCGCGATGTCGATATGCGCCCAGGGCTGGCCCTCGGTCACGAAGCGCGCCAGGAACTGCGCCGCGGTGATCGAGCCCGCCGCGCGGCCGCCCGAGTTCTTCATGTCGGCCAGGCGCGACTTGATCAGGCCGTCATAGGAGGGACCCAAGGGCAGGCGCCACGCCCCCTCGCCCTCGGCCTTGGCGGCGGCCAGGATCTGGTCGGCCAGCGCGTCGTCGTTGCTGAACACCCCGGCATTGTCATGGCCGAGCGCGATGATGACCGCGCCGGTCAGGGTGGCCAGGTTGATCATCGCGCGCGGCTTGAAGCGGTCTTGGGTGTACCAGAGCACGTCGGCCAGCACGAGGCGGCCCTCGGCGTCGGTGTTCACGACCTCGATCGTGTCGCCCTTCATCGATTTCAGGATGTCGCCGGGGCGATAGGCGCGGCCGTCGGGCATGTTCTCGACCAGGCCCACCAGGCCCACGACATTGGCCTTGGCGCGGCGCAGCGCCAGGGTGCGCATGACGCCCGAGACGACGCCCGCGCCGCCCATGTCCATGGTCATCTCCTCCATCCCCGCGCCGGGCTTGATCGAGATGCCGCCGGTGTCGAAGACGACGCCCTTGCCGACCAGCGCGAGGGGCGCCTCGTCCCCGCCGCCGTTCCAGCGCATCACCACGACCTTGGAGGGGCTTTCGCTGCCCTGGCCCACGGCCAGCAGGGCGCGCATGCCCAGTTTCGCCAGCTCGTCCTCGTCCAGCACCTCGACCTCGAGGCCCAGCTCGCGCATCGCCAGCAGGCGGTCGGCGAAGTCGCTGGTGGTCAGGACGTTGGCGGGCTCGTTCACCAGATCGCGGGTGAAGAACACGCCCTCGGCCACGGCGGCGGCGGATTGCGCGGCCTTGGCCAGCACCTCGGGCTCCTTGACCATCATGGTCACGCGGGCCTTGTCCGAGACGGGGGCGGCGGGCGTCTCCAGCCGGTCGTCGCCCTGCGCGTCGCCCAGCACGGCATGGGGGGCCTGGCCTTCGGATTCCGGCAGCGGCGCGCTGCCCGAGGCGGGCGTGTCGGTGGCGGGCTTGGTCTGGTAGACCGAGAAGTCGTAGCCGCGCAGCGCGAGGCCGAGCGCGACCTCTCCGGCCAGCTTGTGGCCGCCGGCGAAGACCAGCGTGTGGCTGCGGCCCAGCTTCGCGCCGAGGCCCGCGCCGGCGCGGCGTGCCTCGGCCTGGGTCGAGGCGTTGGGCAGGAAGATCAGGACCAGCGCCTCGGCGGCCATGCCCGAGGGGAAGGCCAGCTCCATCGACTGGCCGGGCTTGAGCGCCTGCCCGGCCTTCGAGGCCAGCGCGCGCTTGGCCGCGTCCTGGGCGGCGCGGGGCAGCTTGCCCGGCAGCTTGTCGTGGCCGGTCAGGATCAGGGCCACGCGGCCGGGATGGTCCGCCAGCTGATCGGGGGCGACCTCGGTGAAATTGATTTCGACAGGATGGGTCATGGAAACGGTCCTCACGTCTGGTTGCGCCCGACCCTAGACCCCTGCCCGGCCCTTTTCCAGAGCCGCCCTTGCCGCTAAGCAGGACCGAGTGTCACGCGCAAGAAGGCCGCCCATGCCCCGGATCGACCGCTACATCCTTGGTCAGCTGCTGACGCTGTTCGGGTTCTTCGCGCTGGTGCTGGTGTCTGTCTATTGGATCAACCGGGCGGTGGGGCTGTTCGACGACCTGCTGAACGACGGCCAGACCGCGCTGGTGGTGCTGGAGTTCACGGCGCTGACGCTGCCCCTGGTGATCTCGGTGGTGCTGCCGGTCGCGGCCTTCGCGGCCACCGCCTATGGCACCAACCGCCTGTCGGGCGAATCCGAGCTGGTGGCGATGCAGGCCGCCGGTCTGGGCCCGTGGCGGCTGGCGCGGCCGGTGCTGATCTTCGGCGTCTTCGTGGGGGTGATGGTGGCGGTGCTGGTCCATGGGCTGGTGCCCCTGGCCCGTGCCCGGCTGGCCGACCGGTCCGCCGAGATCGCCGAGAACGTGACCGCGCAGTTCCTGCGCCCCGGGGCCTTCCAGTATCCGGCGGCGGGCGTCACGCTGTTCATCCGCGACATCGCGGGCGACGGGCGGCTTTTGGACCTGTTCATCGAGGACGGGCGCGATCCGGCGGCGCAGGTCACCTATACCGCGCAGGAGGCGCTGGTGGTGCGCGCCGAGACCGGCCCGGTCCTGGTCCTGCTGGAGGGGATGGTCCAGAACATGCGCGCGGGCGCCGACGGGCCGGACCTGTCGGTGACGCGATTCGCGGAGTTCAGCTATGACATCGGCGCGATGTTCGCGGGCGGCGGGCAGCGGGGCCGCGATCTGCGCGATTACGGCACGCTGCGGCTGCTGTCGCCCGATGCCGCGCTGCTGGAGGCGACGGGGGCCACGCCGGGCGACGCGCGGCGCGAGGCGCATGAGCGGATCGCCCAGCCCCTGCTGTCGCCGGTGGCCGCGATGATCGGCTTTGCCGCGCTGATGATCGGCGGGTTTTCCCGCTTCGGCGTCTGGCGGCAGGTGGGCTGGGCGATCGGGGCGCTGATCTCGGTCCAGTTCCTGTCGAATGCCGCGGCCGAGCGGGTCGGGCGCGAGGTGGACCTGTGGCCGCTGCTGTACCTGCCCGCGCTGGTGGGCGCGGTGCTGTGCGCGGGGCTGTTGTGGCTGGCCGCCCGGCCCCGGGGACCGAAGGCCCGGGACGCCGGGGCGGGGGGGCCGCCGCATGATCCTGGCCCGGTATGTCGCGCGGCGCTTCCTGCGCAGCTTTTTGATGATCGCGGGGGTGTTCCTGCTGATCCTGTTCCTGATCGACATGATCGAGATGATCCGCCGCTTTTCCGACCGCCAGATCGGGCTGTCGGGGGCGGCGCGGCTGGCGGCGCTGAACATCGCGGGCAGCTTTTACGCGATCCTGCCGCTGATGACCGTTCTGGCGGGGATCGCGCTGTTCCTGGGCCTGGCGCGCAGTTCCGAGATGGTGGCGATCCGCGCCTCGGGGCGGTCGGCGCTGCGGGTGGTCACGGCGCCGGTGGTGGCGGCGCTGGTGCTGGGGGCGCTGACGGTGGGGTTGCTGAACCCGATGGTCGCGGCGACGGGCTCGATCTATGACGAGGCGGTGGCCGAGATCGGGCGCGAGGGCAGCCAGACCGTCAGCCTGGGCGACAGCGCCGTCTGGCTGCGCCAGGCGATGCAGGAGGACGGGCGTGAGGCCGGGCAGATCGTCATCCGCGCGCGCCGCGCCAGCCCCGATGCGGTGACGCTGTACGACGCCAGCTTCCTGGTCTTCGATGCCGAGGCCGGGCCGGTGCGCCGGATCGAGGCGCGCGAGGCGCGGCTGACGCCCGGCGCCTGGCAGCTGCATCAGGTCAGCGACTTTGCGCTGGACCGCGACAATCCGCAGGCCGAGGTGACGCGCAGCGCGGCGATGACGCTGGCCTCGGACCTGACGGCGCAGCGGATCCGCGAGGGCTTCGGGCGGCCCGAATCGGTGCCGGTCTGGCAGCTGCCCGCCTTCATCGCCGGGCTGGAGCGCGCGGGCTTTTCCGCCGCCCGCCACAAGGTCTGGTTTCAGATGGAGCTGGCCCGCCCCTTCCTGATGGGCGCGATGGTGATGATCGCCGCCGCCTTCACCATGCAGCACATGCGCGGGCGCAGCGCCGGGGGGGCGGTGCTGATGGCCTTCGGCGCGGGGATCGCGCTGTTCTTTCTGCGCAATCTGGCGCAGGTTCTGGGCGACAACGGACAGATCCCGCCCGCGATGGCGGCCTGGACCCCGGTTCTGGTCGGCGCGATGCTGGCCCTGGGCCTGATCCTGAAGCGGGAGGACGGATGAGCGCGCGCATCGTGGCTGAAGATCGGCGCCGCGCCCGACCCTCGGGCGGGCGGCTGCGGGCGGCCCTGCTGGCCGGGGCCGCGCTGGCGGGGCTGGCCGGGGTGCTGGCAGGCGCATTGGCGGGGCCGCTGGCCGCGCAGTCGATCTTCGACGAGGCCGAGGGCACGGGGATGCCCGCGCTGACCGGGATGCCGGGCCAGACCTCCGGCGCGACCGGCGTGACCGCGCTGGCCCCCGAGGCCGTGACCCTGGGCCGCGCGCCGGTGGGCGACCGCACGCCCACGCCGCAGAATCCCGCTGTCACCACCCCCGATGCGGGCGTGACCCTGCCCGGCAGCACCGCGCCCGCCGCGGATGCGGGGCCCGCGACGGTGCTGGCCGACACGATCCAGCTGCAGGGCGACCGCACGCTGGTCGCGGGGGGCGGCGTGGTCGTCTGGTACCAGGGCTCGCGGCTGGTCGCCTCGCGCATCGTCGTGGACGGGGCCTCGGGCGATCTGACGATCGAGGGGCCGATCCACCTGTCGCGCCCCGGCGCGGATCCCGACGGCGAGGATCCCGCCTCCGATGCGATCCTGATCGGGGACAGCGCGCAGCTGGACCGCGAGCTGCGCGACGGCATCATCCTGGGCGCGCGGCTGGTGCTGGCCCGCGAGTTGCAGCTGGCCGCCACCCGGCTGGAGCGGCGCGACGTTGGCCGCATCAGCGAGCTGACGCAGGTGGTGGCCTCGTCCTGCCAGATCTGCGCCAGCGACCCCACCCCCCTGTGGGAGATCCGCGCCCGGCGCATCACCCATGACGCCCAGACCCGGCTGATCACCTTCGACCGGCCGCAGCTGCGCGCCTTCGGGGTGCCGCTGGCCTATGCGCCCTTCACGGTGACCGCGCCCGATCCCACGGTGGAACGGCGGTCGGGCTTCCTGCGGCCGCAGGTGCGCACGACCTCGGGGCTGGGGTTCGGGCTGAAGCTGCCCTATTTCCAGACATTGGGCGACCAGGCCGACGTGACGGTGACGCCCTATGTCTCGCTGGACCGGACCCGGACGCTCGAGCTGCGCTATCGCCAGGCCTTCGCCAATGGCGCGACGGAATGGAATGGCGCCATCAGCCGCGACGACCTGCGCCCCGGCGAGACGCGGGGCTATGTCTTCGGCGCCGCGCAGTTCCTGCTGCCGCGCGACTACCGGCTGGCAGTGCAGGTGCAGACGGCATCCGACCGGGCCTATCTGCTGGATTACGGCATCACCGATGCCGACCGGCTGTGGAGCGGCGTGTCGCTGGAGCGCGTGCGCCGCGACAAGATGATCTGGGGCCGCGTCGGCACCTATGATTCGCTGCGCGAGGACGAGGACAACGCCACCTCGCCCGCGCAGGTGGCCGACGTGATCTGGCAGCGCCGCCTGACCCCGGCCCTGATCGGCGGCGAGGCGCTGCTGGAATGGTCGGCCCATGCGCACCGCCGCCCCTCGGACGAGAACCGGGTCGGGCGGGACGTGGCGCGGGCCTCGGTGGGGCTGGACTGGCGGCGCAGCCGGATCCTGTCCGGCGGGGTGATGGCGGCGGGGCTGGTCGCGCTGGACGCGGATCTGTACCGCATCGCGCAGGACGACCGCTTCGACGACGTGGTGACCCGCGTCGATCCGCAGGTGGGGGTGGAACTGCGCTGGCCGCTGGCGGGCGGGGCGGGCGGCGCCACGCATCTGGTCGAGCCGGTGGTGCAGGTCCTGTATTCGCCGCGCGGGCAGGATGACGACATCCCCAACGAGGACAGCCGCCTGATCGAGTTCGACGAGGGCAACCTGTATTCCGACAACCGCTTTCCGGGCTGGGACGCGCGCGAGACCGGGCTGCGGGCCAATATCGGCGCGACCTGGACGCGGATCGACCCGACCGGTTGGTCGCTGGGCGTGACCGGCGGGCGCATCCTGCGCGCGCGCGATGCCGACAACCTGGACCCCGACACGCCGCTGGGCGGGCGCAGTTCCGACTGGCTGCTGGCGGCGCATTACGACAGCGGCACCGGGCTGGCCATCGCCAACCGCGCGCTGTTCGGCGACGACTTCGCCGTCTCGCGCAACGAATTGCGGGTGGGCTGGCTGCGCCCGGACCTGCAGCTGTCGGCGGGCTATATCTGGATCGACCGCGACGAGGCCGAGGGCCGCGACGCCAATGCCAGCGAACTGGCCGCCAGCCTGGGCTGGCAGATCGCGCGCGGCTGGTGGGGCGAGGCGGAAACGCGGTACGATTTCGCCGCCGACCGGGCGCAGCGCGCCGCCCTGCGGGTGGCCTATCGCAACGAATGCATCACGGTGGAAACCGGGCTGTCGCGGCGCTTCTCCAGCTCGGACCTGCTGCGGGCCGAAACCAGCTTCGACCTGTCCGTGCGGTTGGGCGGCTTCGGGATGCAGCAGGACGGGCCGGGCACGGTGGCGCGCCGCAACTGTATGCGCTAATCTGGGGGCAACAAACGAGGATGAGGGCAGACATGCGGCATTACCTTTCGGGCATCGCCCTGGCGGCGGTGATCGCCACGGGCGCCGTGGCACCCGCCCTGGCGCAGAACCTGTTCGCGCCCGCCGTCTATGTGAACCAGGCCGTGGTGACCGGCTACGAGGTCGACCAGCGGATGCGCTTCATGCAGGTGATCGGCGCCCCCGAGGCCGGGATCGAGGCCGCCCGCGAGGCGCTGGTCGACGACCGGCTGCGCATCCAGGCCGCCAATGAGATCGGGATCGAGATCACCCCCGAGGGCCTGCAGGAGGGGATGGAGGAATTCGCCGCCCGCGCCGGGCTGGACGCGGCGGGCTTCATCGCCCAGCTGGAGCGCGCGGGAATCGAGGACGGGGTCTTCCGCGACTTCATCGAGGCGGGCACCGTCTGGCGCGAGGTCGTGCGCGCCCGGCTGCTGCCGCGCGTCCAGGTCTCGGATGCCGAGGTCGACCAGGAACTGCAGCGCGCGATCGAGACGCCGATCATCGACCGCGTGCTGCTGTCGGAGCTGATCATCCCCGCCCCTCCGGGCCAGGAGGCGCAGGCCCTGCAGCTGGCCGAGCGCATCGCCGGGCCGCGCCCCAACGAGGCGCAGTTCGCCGAGGCCGCCCGCGCCTATTCCGCCACCCCCTCGGCCGAGGCGGGCGGGCGGCTGGAGCTGCTGGCGCTGGACAACCTGCCGCCCTCGCTGCGCCCGATCATCGCCTCGCTGCAGCCGGGCCAGGTCAGCCCGCCCCTGCCGGTCGAGGGCGCGGTGGTGCTGTTCTTCCTGCGCGACGTGCAGGGCACGCTGCGCCCCGGCGCGCGCGAGCAGGTGCTGGACTACCTGACGCTGCGGATGGGCTCGGTCCAGGATGCGGCGGTGCTGGCAGCGACGGTGCGCGGCTGCGACGACCTGTACCTGCAGGCGGGCCCCGAGGCGGCGGCCCGGGTGCAGCGCCAGACGGCCGGCCAGGGGGCGATCCCGCAGGGCATCGCCGCGCGGCTGGCCTCGCTGGACCCGGATGAGGCGGGGGTGATCCCTGCAGGCGCCGGCGCCGATCTGGTGATGCTGTGCGCGCGCCAGCCCGCGCTGGCCGCCCAGGCCCAGGTCCCGGTGACCGCCCTGCCCGCGGACGGGGTCGAGGCCGCCGTCCCGCAGCCGCCGCAGGCGGGCGGCGTGCCCACCCGCGAGGCGGTCCGGACCGAGCTGTTCAACCGCAAGATCAACACCGCCGCCGAGGGGCTGCTGGCCGATCTGCGCGCCGACGCGATCATCCGGCGCCCCTGATGGCGCGCATCCTTCTGACCTGCGGCGAGCCCGCGGGCGTGGGCCCGGAGCTGGCGCCGCTGGCGCGTGCCTCGGGCATCGATCTGGTCTGGCTGGGCGATCCGCGCCACCTGCCCGCAGGGACGGCGTTCACGGAAGTCGCTGACCCGTCGGACCCGGTGCCGCCCGGCCACCTGCCGGTGCTGCGCCATGAGTTCGCGGGCCCCGCGACCCCGGGCCGCCCCGATCCCGCCCATGCGGCGGAGGTGATCGCGGTCATCGCGCGGGCCGTCGATCTGGCGCTGGCGGGGCGGGTGGCGGCGATCACCACCGCGCCGATCAGCAAGCAGGCCCTGAAGGAGGGCGCGGGCTTCGCCTTTCCCGGCCATACCGAATACCTGGCCCATCTGGCGGGCGATGTGCCGGTGGCGATGATGCTGGCCTCGACCGGCGTGACGCCGCCCTGCCGGGTGGTGCCCGCGACGATCCACATCCCCCTGTCCGAGGTTCCCGCCGCCCTGACCGAGGCCGCGCTGGAACAGGCGATCCGCCTGACCCATGCCGCGCTGATCCGCGATTTCGCCATCCCCGCCCCCCGCATCGCGGTGGCGGGCCTCAACCCCCATGCGGGCGAGGGGGGCACGATGGGCCGGACCGAACAGGACATGATCGCCCCCCTGCTGACCCGCCTGCGGGCCGAGGGGATGGATCTGGCCGGCCCCCTGCCCGCCGACACGATGTTCCATGCCCCCGCCCGCGCCCGCTATGACGCGGCGGTCTGCGCCTATCACGATCAGGCGCTGATCCCGATAAAGACGCTGGATTTTGCGGGCGGCGTGAATGTGACGCTCGGCCTGCCCTTCATCCGCACCTCGCCCGACCACGGCACCGCCTTCGACATCGCGGGAAAAGGGATCGCGGACCCCGCCTCGACCATCGCCGCGCTGCGGATGGCCGCCGGGATGGCCGAGGCCCGCCTGCCCCCTCATCTTGGCGAAAATATCCTCGAGGGTCCGGGGGCAGACAGCCCCCGGCCGTGGCGGGACGCAAGATGATCGACAACCTCCCCCCCCTGCGCGAGGTCATCGCCGCCCATGACCTCAGCGCCAAGAAGCAGCTGGGCCAGAACTTCCTGCTGGACCTGAACCTGACGCACAAGATCGCGCGGCAGGCGGGCGACCTGACCGGCTGCGACGTGCTGGAGGTGGGCCCCGGCCCCGGCGGGCTGACGCGCGGGTTGCTGGCCTGCGGCGCCCGCCACGTGCTGGCGATCGAGAAGGACCCCCGCGCCCTGCCCGCGCTGGAACAAATCGCCGCCGCCTATCCGGGGCGGCTGACGGTGATCACCGGCGACGCGCTGGCCATCGACCCGCTGGCGCATCTGACGCCGCCCATCCGCATCGCCGCCAACCTGCCCTACAACGTCGGCACCCAGCTGCTGATCCGCTGGCTGACGCCCCGCGACTGGCCGCCCTTCTGGCAGTCGCTGACACTGATGTTCCAGAAGGAGGTGGCCGAGCGCATCGTCGCCAAGCCCGGCTCCAAGGCCTATGGACGGCTGGCGCTGCTGGCGCAGTGGCGGGCGGAGGCGCGCATCGTGATGACCCTGCCGCCCGAGGCCTTCACCCCCGCGCCCAAGGTGCATTCCGCCGTCGTCCACCTGACCGCCCTGCCCGAGCCCCGCTTCCCGGCCGATCCGGCGGTCCTGACGCAGGTCACCAGCGCAGGCTTCAACCAGCGCCGCAAGATGCTGCGCGCCAGCCTGCGCGGCCTGCATCCCCAGATCGAGGGGCTGCTGGAAGGCGCGGGCATCCCCCCCACCGCGCGCGCCGAAGAGATCGAGCTGGAACGGTTCTGCACCCTCGCCCGGGCGCTGAAGGCGGCACGCGAGGCGTGATCCGGAAGGACCTTCGGACGGGGTGCCCGGCGGCTGCGGTCGACAGGATGGATATTTGAGTGAAGAAGAAAGGGGGCGCGGGCGGGGAGCCCTGCGCCCTTGTGGTCGGCGGTGCGGCGCGGCGGGGGCCGGTCCGGACATGAGAAGGGGCGCGCCGGATGGCGCGCCCCTTGGTGTCTCGTGCGATCCCGTGGGGGATCAGTCCTGGGTGCTGTCCTGCGGATCCGAGGCCGGCACCGGCGCGTCGCTTTGCGCCACCGGCTTGCGGCGGCTGCGCGTCGGCGCGGCGGGGGCCGCATCACCGGCGGGGGCGTCACCCGAGGCCGCATCAGGTGCCGGGCGCGGCGCCTTGGCGCGCGGGGTCCGGGTGCGGACCGGCTTGGCCGCGGTTTCCGACGGGGCCTCGGTCTCGGGGGTGATGACCGGGGCGGAGCCCTCGTTCTCGCGCGTCAGGAAGTCGGGCAGGCTGGCCTGCACCGGCAGGGCGCCTTCGGCATTGCGCGGATCGTTGTTGTCGCGCGGCTCGCGGCGCGACCGCGACACCCGGGGCTGCGCGTCGCGCGGCTGGCTGTCGCGGGTCTGCTGGTCGCGGCTCTGGGTATCCCGGCTCTGGTTCTCGCGGGGCGGGGTGTCGCGGTTCTGGCTGTCGCGGCCTTGCTGGTCGCGGCTCTGGTTGTCGCGGTTCTGGGTGTCCCGCTGACCGCCGTCGCGACCCTGCTGGTTGTCCCGCTGCTGATCGCGGGGCGCCGTGTCGCGATAGCTCTGGTCGCGGTTCTGCTGATCCCGGCCCTGCTGGTCGCGGTTCTGGCCATCACGGTTCTGCTGGTCGCGCGGCCGGTCGCGGTTGCCATCCTGGCGGCTGTTGCCCTCGCCCTGATAGCCGCCTTGGCCGGAATTTCCGTTGCCCTGGTAGCCGTGGTTCTGGTTGCCGCCCTGGTTGCCATTCTGATGGCCGCCGTTCTGGCCGTTTCCACCCTGGCTGCCCTGATGATAGCCGTGACCGCCCATGCTGGACTGATAGCCGTCATCCTCGGGGCGCCCCTGGCGATCGGCCATCTCCTTGTTCGCCTCGCCCAGCATGCGCGTGTAATGCTCGGCATGCTGCAGGAAGCTCTGTTCGGCCACGCGGTCATGGGACAGCTGGGCGTCGCGCGCCAGCGTCAGGTATTTCTCGATGATCTGCTGGGGGGTGCCACGCACCTTGCCCTCGGGTCCCGAGCTGTCGAAGACGCGATTGGTGATGTTTCCCAGCGTGCGCTGGCGGTTCGATTTGCTACGCGAGCGGGATTTTGATGATCTCATCAGACTGTCTGTAAATGTTTCCGGGCGTCGGGATGCCAGCGCGAGCTGGACGGCGGTGTCGGACGGTTACGGGGGCTGGTGACCTCTCCGTTCAGCCCCTGCCCAGCCCCGGCGGTGGCGCGGTTGCGCGCCCCTTCGAAACAGGCAGTGTCAGGCTGACCCATGCGACGCCAGCTTGGCTGTCGCACGCCGCCGACTAACCATGTCGCGCCGGGTTAGACAAGCAAAAACTGCCGCACATCCGCGCGAGCGGGCCGCGGGGCGATCAGTCCCTGTCCGCGAAATCGGCCAGCACCACCCGGTCGCGCCCGTCCAGGTCGGGCAGCACCCGCGCCCGCGCGCCTCGTGCGGCAAAGAGCGCGCACACCGCCGCCCCCTGGCTGGGGCCGATCTCGACCAGCACGGCGCCGGTGGGCGATAAGAGCGCGGGGGCCCCCGCCGCGATGATGCGATAGGCGCCCAAGCCATCGCCGCCATCGGTCAGCGCCATCCGCGGCTCCCAGTCGCGCACGTCGGGGTCCAGCCCGGCCATCTCGGCCGCGGCGATATAGGGCGGGTTCGAGACGATCAGGTCGAACGGGCCGGCCAGCCCCTCGACCCAGTCCGCCTGCCGGAAGCGCGCGTTCACGCCGATCCGGCGGGCATTGTGGCGCGCCACCTGCAGCGCGGCCTCGGAGAGGTCGGTCCCCAGGCCCGTCGTGCCCGGGCGCGCCGCCAGAAGCGAGATCAGGATCGCCCCCGTCCCGGTCCCCAGGTCCAGGACATGGCGCCAGGGGCGCGCGAGGGCGGCCTCGACCAGCGCCTCGGTCTCGGGGCGGGGGTCCAGCGTGTCGCGGGTGACCTGGAAGCGATGCGCCCAGAAGTCGCGGAAGCCCACGATCTGCGCCACCGGCTGGCGCAGGGCGCGCGCGGCGATGCCGCGATGAAAGCGCGTGGCCTGGTCCTCGGTCAGCGCCAGATCCTCGGTGATGCGCAGCCGGCCGGGCTCGATCCCCAGCACGGCGGCCAGGATGCGGTCGGCGTCGCGGGCGCCGCCCGCGATGCCCGCGGCGCGCAGCAGGGCCGCGCCCTCGGCCTGGGCCTGGGACAGGTTCATTCGGCCTCCGCCAGGCGTGCGGCCTGGTCATGCGCGGTCAGCGCGTCGATGATCTCGGACAGATCGCCCGCCATGATCCGGTCCAGCGCATAGAGCGTCAGGTTGATGCGGTGATCCGTCAGACGGCCCTGCGGGTAGTTGTAGGTGCGGATGCGTTCGCTGCGATCGCCGCTGCCGACCTGCGACTTGCGGTCGGCCGAGCGTTCCGCATCCGCCGCCGCCCGCTGCATGTCATAAAGCCGCGCGCGCAGCACGGCCATCGCGTTGGCGCGGTTCTGGTGCTGCGACTTCTCGCTGCTGGTGACGACGATGCCGGTGGGCAGGTGGGTGATGCGCACCGCCGAATCGGTGGTGTTGACATGCTGGCCGCCCGCCCCGCTGGCCCGCATCGTGTCGATGCGGATGTCGCCCGCGGGAATGTCGATGGCCACGTCCTCGGCCGCCTCGGGCAGGACG
Source organism: Paracoccus liaowanqingii (assembly GCF_004683865.2). Classification (NCBI taxonomy): domain Bacteria; kingdom Pseudomonadati; phylum Pseudomonadota; class Alphaproteobacteria; order Rhodobacterales; family Paracoccaceae; genus Paracoccus; species Paracoccus liaowanqingii. The sequence continues at coordinate 2,852,813 of NZ_CP038439.1, forward strand.
GCCACGGTGGCGGCGCTGGTATGGATGCGGCCCCCCGATTCGGTGGTGGGCACGCGCTGCACCCGGTGCACGCCGGATTCGTATTTCAGCCGGGCAAAGACCCCCGCGCCCTCGATCCGCGCGGTGGCCTCCTTGACGCCGCCCAGCTCGGTCCGGGTCAGGTCCAGCATCTGGAACTGCCAGCCCTGCCCCTCGGCGTGGCGGCGATACATCTCCAGCAGGTCGCCCGCGAACAGCGCCGCCTCGTCGCCGCCCGTGCCGGGGCGGATCTCGACGATGGCCGGGCGCGCGTCGGCGGCGTCCCTGGGCAGCAAGGCCAGCCGCAACGCCTGTTCCAGCGCGGGCAGCAGGCCCTCGATCCGCCGCAGCTCGTCCTCGGCCAGGCCGCGCATCTCGGGATCGGTCAGCATCGCGCGGGCCTCGGCCAGCCCGTCCTGCGCCGACCGCCACAGCCCGATCTGTTCGACCACCGGTTTCAGCTCGGCATATTCGCGGCTGATCGCGGCGATCTGGTCGGGCGCCGCCCCGGCATTCAGCCGCGCCTCGAGAAACTCGAAACGCTGGACGATCTGGATCAGGCGGTCTTCGGGCAACATGACCGCGCCTTACCCCCGCGCCCGCGACGCGACAAGCGGCAGATGGCCTGCCCGGGTCGACAAAGATCCGCAGCGGGCCCCGGGAGGGGGTCCGGGGGGCAGGAGCCCCCCCGGACGTCGGGGGACGCAGCTCACCGCCGGGTCCAGCCGAACAGCGCGATCAGCTCCAGCGCGACATGCGCCCCCGCGATCGCCGTCGCCCCTGTCGTGTCATAGGGCGGAGAGACCTCGACCACGTCGCCGCCGATCAGATCCACCCCGGCCAGCCCGCGCAAGAGCGCCGCCGCCTGCCAGCTGGCCAGGCCCCCCCAGACCGGAGTTCCGGTGCCGGGCGCGAAGGCCGGATCCAGCGCGTCGATGTCGAAGGTCACATAGACCGGACGCTCGCCCACCACGGCGCGGATCCGCGCCAGCACCGCCCCGACCCCCTCGCGATGGACCATCGGCGCGTCCAGGATCGTCACCCCCATGGTGTCGGGATTGTCCGTGCGGATGCCCACCGCGACGCTGGCCGCCGGATCCACCACCCCCTCGCGGATCGCCTTGTAGAGAAACGTGCCGTGATCGATCCGCTCGGGATCGTCATCGACCCAGGTGTCGGAATGCGCATCGAACTGGATCAACGCCACCGGCCCGCGCCGCGCAGCCACCGCCCGCAGGATCGGCAGCGTGATCGAGTGATCCCCGCCCAGGGTCACGGGCGCGACCCCCGCATCCAGGATCGCCCCGATATGCGCCTCGATCCGCCCCGGCACCTCGCGCGTGTTCGCATAGTCAAAGGCCATGTCTCCGTAATCGACCACATCCAGCAGCGCCAGCGGATCGTAGCCCCAGCCATAGGGCGCATCGAAGGCCTGCAGCGTGGACGCCTCGCGGATCGCGCGGGGTCCAAAGCGCGTGCCGGGCCGGTGCGTCACCGCCTGGTCGAAGGGGATCCCCGTCACCGCCAGATCGACGCCCGCCAGATCCTTGGCATAGCGGCGGCGCAGGAAACTCGTGGCCCCGCCGAAGGCGTTCTCGAAGGACAGCCCGCGCAGGCTCTCGCGCGTGAAGGCCTGATCCACCTGCGTCTTCGCATCTTCCAGCGCCATCCCGCCCCCCTCGTCGCGTCCGCTCGTATCATCCCGAGGGGAAAGGATGCCCCGCCCCCCGACCCGCCCGCAAGCCCCCTCGCGCGCCGCATCTTCTTCATGAAAATATCCGCGGGGGAGGCCGCATCGCGGCCGGGGGCGGCAGCCCCCAAACCACGCCTCCAAAGCCGAATCACCTTGCGTCCGCAGCATTCGCTGCTAGAAGACCCCATCCTTCCGCCTGAGCAATTTCTGTAACGGCGCAGCCTCTCGTGACGGGTGCGGAAGGGACGGCCCGTCGATGAAATGCGCACAGCACCCGAAAGGATCGCCATGCCTCTGTACGAGCATGTGCTGATCGCCCGCCAGGACCTGTCGAACACGCAGGCCGAAGGGCTGATCGAACATTTCTCGACCGTACTCGCCGATAACGGCGGCAAGGTCGTGGAACATGAATACTGGGGTGTCCGCACCCTGGCCTACAAGATCAACAAGAACCGCAAGGGCCATTACGCCTTCCTGCGCACCGACGCCCCCTCGGACGCCGTGCTGGAAATGGAACGCCTGGCCCGCCTGCATGATGACGTGATGCGCGTGATGACTATCCGCGTGGACGAGCATCAGGAAGGCCCCTCGGTCCAGATGCAGAAGCGCGAAGAGCGTGGCGAGCGCGGTGACCGTGGCGATCGCGGCGACCGTCCCCGGGGCGACCGTCCCGACCGTGGCGACCGTCCGCGTGATGACCGTCCCCGTGACGGGGCTGACCGCGGCGAACGCCGCGAGCGGAACTGAGAGGATCTGACGAATGGCCAACAAACCCTTCTTCCGTCGTCGCAAGGTCTGCCCGTTCTCGGGTGAGAACGCGCCTGCGATCGACTACAAAGACACCCGCCTGCTGCAGCGCTACATCAGCGAACGTGGCAAGATCGTGCCGTCGCGCATCACCGCGGTCTCGGCCAAGAAGCAACGCGAGCTGGCCCGTGCCATCAAGCGCGCGCGCTTCCTGGCCCTGCTGCCCTATGTCGTCAAGTAAGGAGACCTGAGAGATGCAAGTCATCCTGCTGGAACGTGTGGCCAAGCTGGGCCAGATGGGCGAAGTCGTGAACGTCAAGCAAGGCTTCGCGCGCAACTACCTCTTGCCGCAGGGCAAGGCGCTGCGTGCCTCGGAAGCCAATATCAAGGCGTTCGAAGGCCAGAAGGCGCAACTGGAGACCCGCAACGCGGAATCCAAGGCCGAGGCGCAGAAGATCGCGGACAAGCTGGACGGTCAGACCTTCGTGGTCATCCGCTCGGCATCCGATTCGGGCGCGCTCTACGGCTCGGTCACCACGCGTGACGCGGCCGATGCCGCCACCGAGGCCGGGTTCACCGTCGACCGCAAGTCGGTCGTGCTGCGCGATCCGATCAAGGATCTGGGCCTGCACGACGTCTCGGTCGTGCTGCACCCCGAGGTCGAGGCGACGATCACCATGAACGTCGCCCGGTCGGTCGAGGAAGCCGAGCTGCAGGCTCAGGGCAAGTCCATCCAGGACATGGCCGCCGAAGCCGATGCCGAGGCCGAATTCGAGATCGCCGAGCTGTTCGACGACATCGGCGGTGCCGATGACGGCGAGAGCGACGACCGCGACCGCGACTGATCCCTTCGGGATCAGGGAACCGAACTTCGCCGCGCCGGGAAACCGGCGCGGTTTTTCATTCGTTCATGTCCATCGCCGCCCCGGCATGGCATGATCCCCAGGGACCCGATGGCCGGACCGGCGGGCCCGGGCAAGGATGAGACGATGAACGATGCGCTGTCCCGGATGCTGGCCACCCGCCCCCATGTGCTGGCGGACGGGGCCACGGGCACGGCGCTGTTCAATATGGGGCTGGACCCCTCCACCCCCGCCGAGATCTGGAACGCCACCCATCCCGACCGCGTCGCCGCGCATTACCGCTCCGCCATCGCGGCCGGCTGCGACCTGTTCCTGACCAACAGCTTCGGCGCCAATGCCAGCCGCCTGGCGCTGCACGGCGCCGTTACCCGCGTGACCGAGCTGAACCGCCTGGCCGCCACCATCGCCCGGACCGAGGCCGACCGCGCCGACCGCCCCGTCGTCGTCGCCGGCAGCATGGGCCCGATCGGCGAGATCATGGCCCCGATGGGCGGTTTGACCCGGGCCCGCGCGACCGAGATGTTTCACGAACAGGCCCTGGCGCTGCGCGACGGCGGCGCCGACATCCTGTGGGTCGAGACCCTGGCCTCGCTGGACGAGCTGCGCGCCGCCGCCGCCGCCGCGCGGCAGGTGGGCATGGCCTGGTGCGGCAGCCTCAGCTTTGACACCGCGGGGCGCACGATCATGGGCGTCACGCCCGCGCAGCTTTCTGCCGCGGTCGAGGCGCTGCCCAATCCGCCGGTGGCCTATGGCGCCAATTGCGGGGTCGGCGCGTCGGACCTGCTGCGCACGGTGGCGGCGCTGGTCGCCTCGGGCAACGAGCGCCCGATCATCGCCAAGGGCAATGCGGGCGTGCCGCATCTGCAGGAGGGGCATCTGCATTACGACGGCACGCCCGAGCTGATGGCCGATTACGCCTGCCTGGCGCGCGACATGGGGGTGCGGATCATCGGCGGCTGCTGCGGGACCATGCCCGACCACCTGCGCGCCATGCGCGCCGCTCTGGACAGCCGGCCCCGCGGCCCGCGGCCGGCGCTGGACCTGATCACCGCCCGGCTTGGCGCCTTCAGCGGCGCCACGGGCGGCGAGGGGCTGACCATCGGGCGGCGTCCCTGACGGATCAGAACAGCGACAGCTGGTCCCCGGCCCGGGGCGGCGGCCCGAAGCGCGAGCAGTCCAGCGCCGGGCTGCCCTCGCGATAGCCAAGCCGCCGGCGCGCCAGACGGAAGCGCTGCCGGGCCAGATCGGCCTCGACCCCCTCGCCCTTGAAGCGGTGCCCGAATCGCGGGTCGTTGTCGCGCCCGCCGCGCATCGCCTGCACGCGGTTCATGACATGCGCGGCCATGCCGGGACGGTGCCGCTCCAGCCAGTCGCGGAACAGGGGCGCCACCTCGTGGGGCAGGCGCAGGGCGATCATGCTGGCGGTGCTGGCCCCCGCCTCGCGCGCGGCGGTCAGGATCGCCTCGATCTCGGGCTCGGTCAGGACGGGGATGACCGGGGCCACCATGACGCGCACCGGGATGCCCGCGCGGGACAGTTCGCGGATCATCCGCAGCCGGATGGCGGGCGCGGGCGCGCGGGGTTCCAGCGCACGGGCCAGATCCGCGTCCAGCGTGGTGATGCTGACGCCGATCATCGCCTGGTCGCGGGCCGCCATCTCGGCCCAGAGGTCCAGGTCGCGCAGCACGGTGCGCCCGCGCGTGATCAGCGTGGCGGGATGGTTCCAGTCGCGCAGCACCCGCAACAGGCCGGGCATGATCGCCAGCCGCGCCTCGACGGGCTGGTAGGGATCGGTGTTGGTGCCAAGCGCGATGGGCGCGGGCCTGTAGCCGGGCCGCGCCAGCTCGCGCGCCAGCAGGGCGGCGGCCTGGGGCTTGGCGGTGATCTTGGTCTCGAAATCCAGGCCCGGGGACAGGCCCAGCCAGGCATGGCTGGGCCGCGCATAGCAGTAGATGCAGCCATGCTCGCAGCCGCGATAGGGGTTGATCGAGCGGTCGAAGCCGATATCGGGCGAGCTGTTGCGGGTGATGATGCTGCGCGGCTGTTCGGTGGTGACCTCGGTCCGCAGCAGGGCCTGATCCTCGGGGATGTCCCAGCCATCATCCTCGCGGATGCGGGTATGACGCTCGAACCGGCCCTCGGGGCGGGTGTCGGCGCCACGGGCCTTCAGGCGCAGGTCGGGGTTGCGGGGCGGCAGCATGGGGGCATCATAGAACAGAATGGGAACATCTGCAAAGCCCGTTGATGTTGGCGGGCCCCGCCCCCATCCTTGGGGCCAAGGTCAATGACAGGACAGATGATGAGCGACGCCTATACCCCCCCAAGGTCTGGACCCCCGGCACCGAAAACGGCGGCCAGTTCGCCAGCATCAACAAGCCGACCGCCGGTGCGCAATACGACCGCCCGCTGCCGGTCGGCCGCCATCCGCTGCAGCTCTACTCGCTGGCGACGCCCAACGGGCAGAAGGTCACCATCCTGCTGGAGGAGCTGCTGGAGGCCGGCCACGCCGCCGAGTACGACGCCTGGCTGATCAAGATCGGCGACGGCGACCAGTTCGGCAGCGGCTTCGTGGGCGTGAACCCCAATTCCAAGATCCCGGCGCTGATGGACCATTCGGTATCGCCGCCGCAGCGGGTGTTCGAATCGGGATCCATCCTGCTGTACCTGGCCGAGAAATACGGCGCCTTCCTGCCCACCGATCCGACAGCGCGGACCGAGACGCTGAACTGGCTGTTCTGGCAGATGGGCGCGGGCCCCTATCTGGGCGGCGGCTTCGGGCATTTCTACGCCTATGCGCCGGTCAAGATCGAATATGCGATCGACCGCTTCACCATGGAGGTCAAGCGCCAGCTGGACCTGCTGGACAAGCGCCTGGCCGAGACGCGCTTCGTGGCGGGCGAGGAGTACACCATCGCCGACATGGCCATCTGGCCGTGGTACGGGCGCCTGATCACCGGCGGCGCCTATGGCGATGCGGCGACCTTCCTCGACGCGGACAGCTATACGCATGTCCACCGCTGGCAGGCCGAGATCGCCGCACGTCCCGCCGTGCAGCGCGGCATCATGGTCAACAACGTCTCGGGCGAGCCCTCCGGGCAGCTGCACGAGCGCCATGACGCGGGGGATTTCCAGACCCGCACGCAGGACAAGCTGGACGGCTGACACAGGAAGGGGGGGGGCGCTGCCCCCCGTCCTGCGGACTCCCCCCGGGATACTTGCGCCAAGATGAAAGCCTGCGCTTCATCTTGGTCGAAATATCCCACGGGGGTCCGGGGGTGTGAAACCCCCGGCTTGCGACTGGTCAGTTGCGGGCGCGGTCGACCATCTTGCCCTTGCTGATCCAGGGCATCATCTCGCGCAGCTTGGCGCCCACCTGTTCGATCTGGTGTTCGTCGTTGATGCGGCGGGTGGCCTTGAACGAGGGCTGGCCCACGGCGTTCTCCTGCATGAAGTCGCGGACGAACTTGCCGGACTGGATGTCCCTGAGGACCGCCTTCATGCGGGCCTTGGTCTCGTCATAGGGCAGGATGCGCGGGCCCGAGACGTATTCGCCGTATTCCGCCGTGTTGCTGATCGAGTAGTTCATGTTGGCGATGCCGCCTTCATAGATCAGGTCGACGATCAGCTTGACCTCGTGCAGGCACTCGAAATAGGCCATTTCGGGCTCGTAGCCGGCCTCGACCAGCGTCTCGAAGCCCATGCGGATCAGTTCGACCAGGCCGCCGCAGAGCACCGCCTGCTCGCCGAAGAGGTCGGTCTCGCATTCCTCGCGGAAGTTCGTCTCGATGATGCCCGAGCGGCCGCCGCCGATGGCCGAGCAGTAGGACAGGCCGATATCCATGGCCTTGCCCGATGCGTCCTGATGGACCGCCACCAGGCAGGGCACGCCGCCGCCCTTGGTGTATTCGCCGCGCACGGTGTGGCCCGGTCCCTTGGGGGCCATCATGATCACGTCGACGCCGGGCTTGGGCTCGATCAGGCCGAAATGCACGTTCAGGCCGTGGGCGAAGGCAATGGCCGCGCCCTCGCGCAGGTTGTCATGGACGTATTTCTTGTAGGTCTCGGCCTGCAGCTCGTCGGGCATGGTGAACATGATCACGTCGCACCAGGCGGCGGCCTCGGCGATGCCCATGACCTGCAGGCCCTCGCCCTCGGCCTTCTTGGCGGAGGGGCTGCCCTCGCGCAGGGCGACGACCAGGTTGCGGGCGCCGCTGTCGCGCAGGTTCAGGGCATGGGCGTGGCCTTGGCTGCCATAGCCGAGGATCGCGACCTTCTTGTCCTTGATCAGGTTCACGTCGCAGTCGCGGTCATAGTAAACGCGCATGGGGAAGTCCTTTCATTGTGCTGGACCCTGTCTAGCGCAGGTGCCGCGCAAGGGACATGCGAAGCGGCCGTGAAATCGCCCGTTTGCGAAAAGATCATGCCGTGATACGTCATCGATCATGACTTTCAAGCCCGACAGCACGGATCGCCGCATTCTTCGCCAGCTTCTGGCCGATCCGGCGGCGTCCAATGCCGCGCTGGCCGAGCGGGCGGGCGTCACGCAGGCCAGCCTGTGGCGGCGGCTGGAGCGGCTGCGCGAGGCGGGGGTCCTGAAGGGCATCCAGGCGCGGATCGACTGGCGCGCCCTGGGCTGGGAGGTCGAGGTGTCGCTGCGCTTCACCCTGGACAAGACCGACCCGCGCGCCTTCGACGAGTTCCTGGCCGCGCTGCGCCTCGTGCCCGAGGTGACCGAGATCCAGAGCTTTCTGGGCAGCGTCGACTGGCGCGCCTCGGTCATCGCGCGGGACATGGCGCATTGGCAGCAGGTCTATCGCACGCGCATCCTGACCCTGCCGCATATCTCGGAACTGGATGCGCTGATGCTGGTCGCGACCATCAAGGACAGCGGGGAGCTGGCGCTGTGACGGACCTGGACGCGACAGATCTGGCGATCCTGCGGGTGCTGTCGCGCGATGCGACGACCAGCGCCGCCGATGTGGGCCGCGCGGTGGGGATCGGGCAGCCCGCCGCCTGGCGCCGCATCCGGCGGCTGACCGATCAGGGGGTCCTTGCGGGGCGGCGGGTGGTGCTGGACCACGCGGCCCTGGGCTTCGGGGTCACGGTCTTCCTGGGCATTCGGCTGGCCGCCAAGGGGCGCATCAGCCTGGAGGATTTCGAGCGCGCCGTGACGGCCATCCCCGAGGTGCAGCTGGTCCAGCACGTGCTGGGCCAGTTCGACTATCGCTTGCGGATCACCGCCCGGGACATTTCGGATTTCGAGCGCATCCTGCGGCGCCGGATCATGACCCTGCCCGGCGTGGGGCAGGTCGAGGCGAATGTCATGCTGTCCGAGGAGCGGCGCCCGGGGCCGTTGGGGTAGAGGCGGGGGCAGTCTGCCCCCGCACCCCCTGAGGATATTTTCGTGAAGAAGACGCTTACTCCGGAATCACCCGGACCGCGCCCCTGGCGGCGCTTGTGGTCATGGAGGCATAGGCGCGGAGCGCCGTGGTGACCTTGCGCTTGCGGGGCTTGGCGGGCTTCCAGCCCTCGGCGTCGCGGACAGCGCGGCGCGCGGCCAGGGTGGCGTCATCGACCAGCAGCTCGATCTTGCGGTTGGGGATGTCGATGCGGATCAGGTCGCCCTGTTCCACCAGGCCGATCGTGCCGCCCTCGGCCGCCTCGGGCGAGACATGGCCGATGGAGAGCCCCGACGAGCCGCCCGAGAAGCGGCCATCGGTGACCAGCGCGCATTCCTTGCCCAGACCCTTCGATTTCAGATAGCTGGTCGGGTACAGCATCTCCTGCATGCCCGGACCGCCGCGCGGGCCTTCATAGCGGATCAGCACGACCTCGCCCGACTTGACCTTGCCGGTCAGGATGGCGCTGACCGAATCGTCCTGGCTTTCGAAGATATGGGCCGGCCCCTCGAAGGTCAGGTTCGAATCGTCCACGCCTGCCGTCTTCACGATGCAGCCGTCCTCGGCCAGGTTGCCGTAGAGCACCGCCAGCCCGCCATCGCGCGAGAAGGCATGCTCGGACGACCGGATCACCCCGCCCTCGCGGTCCAGATCCACCTCGTCATAGCGGTTGGCCTGCGAGAAGGCCGTCTGCGTGGGCACGCCGCCCGGCGCGGCGCGGTAGAAGTCGTGGACCGAGGCCGCGGTCGTGCGCGACACGTCCCACCGGTCCAGCGCCTGCGCCAGCGTGCCGGAATGGACGCTGCCCACCGAGGTGTCCAAAAGGCCCGCGCGGTCCAGCTGGCCCAGGATCGCCATGATCCCGCCGGCGCGGTGGACGTCCTCCATGTGCACGTCGGACTTGGCGGGGGCGACCTTGCACAGGACCGGCACCTTGCGCGACAGGCGGTCGATGTCGGACATCGTGAAGTCGATCTCGGCCTCGTGCGCGGCGGCCAGCAGGTGCAGGACGGTGTTGGTCGATCCGCCCATCGCGATGTCCAGCGTCATCGCGTTCTCGAAGGCCGCGAAGCTGGCAACGTTGCGCGGCAGGACGCCGTAATCGTCGTCCTCGTAATGGCGCTTGGCCAGATCCACGATCAGGTGGCCCGCCTCGACGAAGAGGCGCTTGCGGTCGGCATGGGTGGCGAGCGTGGACCCGTTGCCGGGCAGCGACAGGCCCAGGGCCTCGGTCAGGCAGTTCATCGAATTGGCGGTGAACATGCCCGAGCAGGACCCGCAGGTCGGGCAGGCCGCCTGCTCGATCGCCGCCAGATCCTGTTCCGAGACCGAATCATCGGCCGCCGCGACCATGGCATCGACCAGGTCCAGCGCCTTGACGCGCCCGTCCTGCAGGACGACCTTGCCGGCCTCCATCGGGCCGCCCGAGACGAAGACGGTGGGGATGTTCAGCCGCAGGGACGCCATCAGCATGCCGGGCGTGATCTTGTCGCAGTTGCTGATGCAGACCATCGCGTCGGCGCAATGGGCGTTGACCATGTATTCGACCGAATCGGCGATGATCTCGCGCGAGGGCAGCGAATAGAGCATGCCGTCATGGCCCATCGCGATGCCGTCGTCGACGGCGATGGTGTTGAATTCCTTGGCGATGCCGCCCGCCGCCTCGACCTCGCGGGCGACCAGCTGGCCCAGGTCCTTCAGATGGACATGGCCGGGCACGAACTGGGTGAAGCTGTTGACGATGGCGATGATCGGCTTGCCGAAATCGCCCTCCTTCACCCCGGTCGCGCGCCACAGGCCACGGGCGCCGGCCATGTTGCGGCCATGGGTGGTGGTGCGGGAACGATAGGCAGGCATGGCGGATCTCCTTTGGCTGAAGGTGGCTTTAGCATCCCCGGGGGCGGAAGGAAATTACCGCCACGCGCCGATCGCGGCTGTTTCCTGTCCGAAACGGCGGGCGGCGGGGGGTCCGGGGGGCGCGAGCGCCCCCGGCCGCCGCGGGACGCAAGGACCGGCACCGGCGGTCAGGAGGCCAGCTTCATGGTCACGATGCCCGCGACGATCATCCCGGCGGCGGCCAGGCGCAGGGCGGTCACCGGCTCGGCCAGGAACACCACGCCGACGATGAAGCTGCCCACCGCGCCGATGCCGGTCCAGACCATGTAGGCGGTGCCCAAGGGAAGTTGCCGCATCGCCATCGCCAGCAGCCAGAAGGACGCGATCATCGCGACCAGCATGATGGCCGTGGGAGTGACGCGGGTGAAGCCTTGCGAATATTTCATCGCGCTGGCCCAGACGATCTCGAGCAGGCCGGCGGTGAGAAGAAGAAGCCAGGGCATGACGGTTACCTCGTTCCAGTCTACGGGTCGTCCCGGTGCTGCATCCCGATCTGGGGGAGGTCGTCCTCGACCGCCTGATCTAGGGTCGCCCGGACCGCCGGTCAAGGGTGGCGCGCGCCATTCCTGCGTCAAAACCGCGCAAATGCCCAAGGCGCGGGCGCCGAAGCGCCCATCCCCCGATGGGTGGGCTTTTCAATTGCGCCGCCCCGGCCCATATTAAGGTCCAAGGAGAGGAGTGTCCCATGCCGCTGACCCATTTCCTGATGCTGATCGCCGCCGTCATCCTGGCTGCCGGGCTGACGCTGTGGTTCGGCCTGTCGGCGGGGATGCCTCCTGCGGCGATCCTGCTGGTGACGCTTGGCGCCGCGCTGCTGCTGCATCTGGGGCAGCGGAACGGCCACGATCACGACGGCTGACCGCCCGGCGGCAGGTCCGCCGCATCAGCTGTCCAGTTCCGCGTCCCAGTAGAGAAAATCCATCCAGCTCTCGTGCAGGTGATTGGGCGGGAAGCGCCGCCCAATCGCGTGCATCTCGTCGGCCGAGGGCTGGCGGGCGGGCTTGCGCAGGTGCATGCCGGAATGGCGCAGGCTGCGGTTGGCCTTCCTGAGGTTGCAGGGCGAGCAGGCGGCGACGACGTTTTCCCAGCTGGTCACCCCGCCCCGCGACCGGGGCACCACATGGTCGAAGGTCAGATCGCCCTTGGCGCCGCAATACTGGCAGCAGAATTCGTCGCGCAGAAAAAGATTGAAGCGCGTGAATGCCACGCGCTTCTGGGGTCGGACATAATCCTTCAGCACGACGACCGAAGGGATTCGGAAGGCCTGTCGCTGACTTCGCACCTCGTGGTCGTATTCCGCGATGATCGAGACGCGGTCCAGGAACACCGCCTTGATCGCCTCCTGCCAGGGCCAGAGCGACAGGGGATAGTAGCTCAGCGGACGGTAATCGGCATTCAGCACAAGCGCCGGGTAGTGGCGCAGGCTGGCCGGTTCGCGCACGAACTGGGTTCTGAAATCCGTGTGGTGATGGTCGTCCAGCATAGCGACTTCCCGTCTGCCCCAAGGGGTTGACCGGGGCGCCCGTCAGATCCGTTGCGTCGACTATATCTGGCGTCGGGCATCTGGCAAGCCCCCCGCATCTATTCGCGACAACTCAGCCAATAGCTGCCGGGCATGACGGCAGCATGACAGGCGGCGGGAGGCCGCCGGTCATGCCGTCGCGAGGGGGACGGGGGGACGCCCCCGGTCGGTCGGGGATCAGTCGGGCAGGCGCTCGCGCAGGAAGGCCAGCGCCACGGACAGCCCGTCGGGGGCGATGCCGTGGCCGGTGCCCTCCATCACATGGCCATAGACGGTGAAGCCCGCCTCCTGCAGGGTCTGGCCCGCCAGCGCCATGTCGTCGAAGGGGACCATCTCGTCCTTGTCGCCGTGGATCAGCAGGACCGGCGGCTTGACCCGCGCCTCTTCGGCCAGGGTCTCGGGCGACAGAAGCCGGCCCGAGAAGCCGACGATCCCCGCCACCGCCCGCGCGCGGCGCGGGGCGACATGCAGCGCCATCATCGTGCCCTGCGAGAAACCCACCAGCACCATGCGCTCGGGCGTCAGCCCCTCGTCGGCCAGCACGCGGTCCAGGAAGGCGTCCAGCATCGTGACCGACCGGCCCATGCTGGAGCGGGCATCCGCCTCGGACGAGCCGTCCAGCCAAGGGATCGGAAACCACTGGTTGCCCATCGGATTGTTGCGCGACGGCTCGGGCGCGTCGGGGGCGTAGAAGGCGGTCTGCGGCAGATGCGGGGCCAGCGGATCGGCCAGTCCCAGCAGGTCCGAGCCGTCGGCCCCGTAGCCATGCAGGAAGACCACGACCGAGGTCGCCTTGGCGGGGCCCTTGCGGGCGGATGTCAGCGTCTCGGTCATGTTGTTCCCTCGCGTCCTTTGGCCAGCCGGTAATAGGCCCACAGCCCCCGCGCCGCAACCGCGCGCCACGGCTGCCACGGTTCGGCCAGCGCCCGCAGCGCGGCAGTACCGGGGCGGGCGGGCAGGTCGTACATGATCCGCGCGGCCTCCCGCAGGGCCAGATCGCCCGCCGCGAAGACATCGGCGCGACCCAGCGCGAATTTCAGGTAGATCTCGGCGGTCCAGACGCCCACGCCGGGCAGCGCCACCAGCGCGGCCACCGCCCGGTCGTCGGGCAGCGCGCGCAGCCCCGCCCAGTCCAGCCCGGCCCCGGCGATGCCCCGCAGATAGCGCTGCTTGGGCCGCGACAGGCCCGCCGCGCGCAAATCCTCGTCCGAGGCGTCGCGCATCGCGACCTCGTCGGTCAGGCCCGCCGCCTGCAGCCGCGCCCAGATCGCCCCGGCGGCGGCGACCGAAATCTGCTGGCCGACGATGGCGCTGGCCATGGCCGCGAAGCCGTCAGCGCTTCGGCGCAGCGGCAGCGGCCCCAGGTCGGGCAGCACCCGCGCCCAGACCGGGCAGATGGCCGCCAGATGGGCGCAGCCCGCGTCCAGGTCGGCCTGCGTCTCGATCAGTCGGATTGCGGACGGCATCACGGTCGTCGGGGCTTCAGCCACCGGCCCGCGCCTCCAGCCTCAGCCGCGTCTCCCAGGCCATCGAGATGTGCTGGCGCAGCGCGCGGTCGGCGGCCTGCCCGTCGCCCGCCGCGATCGCCTCCACGATGCGGCCATGCTCGGCCAGCGCCGTCTCTCCGCGCCCCTCGGCGGCCAGCGAGGTCCGCGCCATCAGCGCCATCGTCCGGTGCACCAGGTCCAGCTGCTGGACCAGATAGCGGTTGTGCGAGGCCAGGTGGATCTGGCGGTGGAAGCGCTTGTTGCTGCGGGCCAGCACTTCGGGGTCGCCCTTGGCGCGGCGGTCCTCGTCGACCATCTGGGCCAGCACGCGCACCTCCTCGGGGGTGGCGTGGCGGGCGGCCAGGCGCCCGGCCAGCGCTTCCAGCTCGGCGCGCACGGTGTACAGCTCGGCCAGCTGGTTGTGATCCAGCGAGGCCACGATCAGGCTGCGCCCGTCGCGCACCAGCATGGCCTGCGTCTCCAGCCGCTGCAGGGCCTCGCGCACAGGCGTGCGGCTGACGCCGAAGCGTTCGGCCAGCTCGGATTCGACCAGCCGGTCGCCGGGCCGATAGGTGCCGCCCTCGATGGCGGTCAGGATCAGGGAATAGGCATCTTTCATGGACCCGACGATTGGCCCTGCGCTTGCAAATTGCAAGCGCGCGCCGGTCCGGCTATGCCCTGCGCATGGATTTTTCAAACGTTCGGGTCTGGATCTTCGATCTGGACAACACCCTCTACCCGCCCGAGGCGCAGCTGTTCGCGCAGATCGAGACGCGGATGACCGCCTGGATGATGCGCAGCCTGGGCGTCCCGCAGGATCACGCCAACCGTCTGCGGGCCGACTACTGGCGGCTGCACGGCACCACGCTGGCCGGGCTGATGGCCGAGCATGCGATGGACCCGGCCGACTATCTGGCCGACGTGCATGACATCGACTTCTCGGTGCTGACCCCCGATCCCGATCTGGCGCAGGCCATCGCGGCCCTGCCGGGGCGGCGGATCATCCACACCAATGGCGATGCCGCCTATGCCCGGCGCGTGCTGGCCGCCCGCCACCTGCCCGAGGACCTGTTCGAGGCGGTCTATGGCATCGAGGAGACCGGCTTTCACCCCAAGCCCGGGGCCGAGGCCTTCGACCGCGTGCTGACGGCGGCCAGGATCGACCCGCACCAGGCCGCCTTCTTCGAGGACGACCCCCGCAACCTGATCGTGCCGCACAGCCTCGGGATGCGCACGGTTCTGGTGGGCACCGGCCGCCACGGCCCCGAGGCGCTGACCGGCGCGCCCGGGCCCCATGTCCAGCACCAGACCCATGACCTGACGGGCTTCCTGCGCGGGCTTGACTTGGCCTGCGACAGCGTCCCCCCTTCCCCCTGACGCGCCCGGGGGCAGGATGGCCCGACACGCAAGCGGGGATGCCTCCATGACCGGCACGACCATCGACGACATCGACATCCTGATCTCGGGCGGCGGCATCGCCGGGCTGATCGCGGCGGCGGCCTTCGGGGCCGAGGGGTTCTCGACCCTCTGCGTCGATCCCGCGCCCCCGGTGACCGAGGAGGGGGCGGCGGGCGCCGACCTGCGCTCGACCGCCTTCCTGATGCCCTCGGTCCGGCTTCTGGAGCGCATCGGGCTGTGGGAGCGGCTGGCCCCCCATGCGACCGCGCTGCAGATCATGCGCATCGTCGATGCCGGGGGCGCGCAGCCCCTGCCCCGGCTGATCCGCGACTTCGACGCCGCCGAGATCGGCGACCAGCCGTTCGGCTGGAACCTGCCCAACTGGCTGCTGCGGCGCGAGATCTCGGCCCGGCTGGCAGGGATGCCCAATGTGCGCTTCCGCCCGGGCACCGGCACCGCCGCCGTGCTGCCCCGGAGCGAGGGCGCCGTGGTCACCCTGACCGACGGCCAATGCCTGCGCGCCCGCCTGCTGATCGGCGCGGACGGGCGCGATTCCCCGGTGCGCCGCGCGCTTGGCATCGGCGCCCGGACGCGGCGCTACGGCCAGAAGGCGCTGGCCTTCGCCGTCACCCATGACCGCCCGCACCACAACATCTCGACCGAGGTGCACCGCTCGGGCGGGCCCTTTACGCTGGTCCCCCTGCCCGACCGCGACGGCACGCCGTCCTCGGCCGTGGTCTGGATGGAGGGCGGGGCCGAGACGGCGCGCCTGAAGGCCCTGCCGCGCGAGGAGTTCCAGGTGGCGCTGAACGCCCGCTCGGCCGGGGTGCTGGGGCACCTGACCCAGGCCACGGGCCTGACCGAATGGCCGATCATCAGCCAGATCGCGGATCGCTTCGCGGGGCCGCGCACCGCGCTGATCGCCGAGGCCGCCCATGTCCTGCCGCCCATCGGCGCACAGGGCCTGAACATGAGCCTGGCCGATCTCTCCGCGCTTCTGGACCTCAGCCGCGAGGATCCGGGCGGCTCCGCCTCGCTGGCCCGCTACGACCGGACCCGCCGCCCCGAGGCGCAGGCGAGGCTGATGGGCATCGACGCCCTGAACCGCGCCAGCCAGGTGCAGGCCCGCCCCCTGCGCGACCTGCGCGCCGCCGCACTCGGCGGGCTGCACGGCCTCCCCCCCTGCGCCGCCTGATGATGCGCGCCGGCCTGACCTGACCCTGCCCCAACGGGGACGACAGCCCCGCCGCCTCCCCTTCATCTTGGCAGAAATATCCCGGGGGTGCGGGGGCTGGCCCCCGCTCTTGCCCCACGCCGTCGCGGGACGCAGATCACACCAGCCCGGCATGCTCCAGCGCCGCGTCGATCAGGTGCCGCGTGGGCTCGGTCAGCGGCGTCAGCGGCAGCCGCACGCGCTCGTGGCACAGCCCCAACCGCGACATGGCGTATTTCGCGCCGACAAGCCCCGGCTCGACGAAGATCGCCAGATGCAGGGGCATCAGCCGGTCCTGCAGCGCCAGGGCGGCGGCATAGTCGCCGCGCAGCGTCGCCTCCTGGAACTGGGCGCACAGCTTGGGCGCCACATTCGCGGTGACGCTGATGCAGCCCACGCCGCCATGGGCGTTGAAGCCCAAGGCCGTCGCATCCTCACCCGACAGCTGGACGAAGTCGGGCCCGCAGGTCATGCGCTGGCAGCTGACCCGCTCCAGCCGGCCGGTCGCGTCCTTGACCCCGATGATCGAGGGGATCTTGGCCAGCACGCCCATCGTCTCGGGCATCATGTCGATGACAGAGCGTCCGGGGATGTTGTAGATGATGATCGGCAGGTCGCAGGCCTCGGTCAGCGCGGTGTAATGCGCGATCAGCCCGGCCTGGGTCGGCTTGTTGTAATAGGGCGTGACGACCAGCCCCGCATCGGCGCCGACGGACGCGGCGTGTTGCAGCAGCCCGATGCCCTCGCGGGTCGAGTTGGACCCGGCCCCGGCGATGACCGGGATGCGGCCATTCACCGCACGCACGACCTCCTCGATGACCAGCCGGTGCTCGTCATGGGTCAGGGTCGGGCTTTCGCCGGTGGTGCCCACGGGGACCAGACCGTGCGTGCCCTGCTCGACATGCCACTCGACCAGCGCCTTCAGCGTGTCCAGATCCAGCTCGCCGTCCGGAGTGAACGGCGTGACGAGGGCTGGCAGCGACCCTTTGAACATGACACGCTCCTTGGTGGGATCTTCTGGTTCGGCGCCCTCCCTATCCCCGGGCGGGGGACTTGCCAAGGTTGTGAATTGCACGGGCGGGCTTTGACCATGACACAGGGTGGTGATGCGACTTCTGCGTGACATGATGGCCGTGGGCCTTCTGCTGGTCCTGCCCCTGGCCCCGCCGCCGCGGGCCGAGGAGCCGGGCGCGATGGCGCTGGCCCTGGCCGCCGTGCAGGCGCGGGACTGGGTCACCGCCCGCGACGCCGCCCTGCGCGCGGGTCCCCTGGCCGAGGCGCTGGTCGGCTGGCACGCCCTGCGCGCGGGCTATGGCGAGTTTCCCGACTATGCCGCCTTCCTGCGGGAAAACGGCGACTGGCCCGGCCTCGACCTGCTGATCGAGCGCGGAGAGGCCAAGCTGCGCCCCGGCGCCGATCCCGACGACATCCGGATGTGGTTCGCGGACCGCCTGCCCCGGACCATGGCCGGGATGGAGGCCCTGGGTGCCGTCCTGCCCCCCGACCGGGCCGCGACCATGCGCGCCGCCGTCTTTGCCCGCCAGCCCCTGCCGGCCGCCGACGAGGCCGCGCTGCTGACCGCCCATCCCGATCTGGCCGCCCTGATCCCCGCCCGCGTCACCGCCCTTCTGGATGCGGGCGAATGGGCCGGGGCCGAGCGCCTGCTGGCCCGCCTGCCCGAGGACGCCCGCCCCCTGCCCCGCGCCCGCATCGCCCTGCAGGCCGGGCGCGGCGGCGTGGACGACCTGATCCTGGCCCTGCCCGAACCCCTGCGCGCCGATCCGGGCCTGACCATGGACCGCTTCACTTGGCGCGTGGGCGCGCGCCAGCACGAGGGGGCGCAGGCGCTGATGTTGACGGCCTCGACCAGCGCGGAGGCCTTGCGCGATCCGTCGCAATGGGCCTCGATGCGGGTGGATTACGCGCGCCTCGCCATGCGCAACGGCGACTGGCCGCGCGCGCTGCGGCTGGCATCCCCGCATTTCCTGACGCCCGACAACCGCCGTTACCCCGATCTGGAATGGCTGGCGGGCTTCGCGGCGCTGAAGACCGATGATCCCGCCCGGGCGCTGGATCACTTCCGGCATCTGGAAACCGTGGTCGGCGCGGCGATCAGCACATCGCGCGCCCATTACTGGCAGGGCCGCGCGCATGAGGCGCTTGGCGACGCCGCCGCCGCAGAGGCCGCCTATCAGGCCGCCGCCGCCCTGCCCGGCACCTATTACGGCCAGCTGGCGATGGAGAAGACCGGCGCCACCCTGCCCGCCGACTATGCCGTGGCGGACCCGGCCATCGACAGCCTGCCCGACTGGCGCGGCAGCGCGCTGCGCGAGAACGGGCAGTTCCGCGCCGCCCTGTGGCTGATCGCCAGCGGGCGGCGGGACGAGGCGCAGCGCTTCCTGCTGCATCTGGCGCAATCCTCGACGCCCGAGGACATCGCCCGCATGTCGCGCCTGATGTACGAGGCGGGCACGCCCTGGCACGGGCTGCGGCTGGCCAAGCAGTCGGCCAGCCAGGGGGTGATCTGGCCCGTCGCGCATTTCCCGCTGACGGGGCTGGAGCGTCAGGATCTTGGGGTGCCGCCCGAGTTGGTCATGGCCATCGCCCGGCAGGAATCCGAGTTCAACTTCACCGCCAGCAGCCCGGTCGGCGCGCAGGGGCTGATGCAGGTCATGCCGGGCACCGCCGAACAGGTCGCGCGGCAACTGCGCATCCCCTATGACCTGGGGCGGCTGTCCAGCGACGCGGCCTACAACGCGCGGATCGGGTCGCAGTACCTGATCGGGCTGACGGAGCGCTTCGGGCCCTCGGTGGCGCTGATCGCCTCGGGCTACAATGCCGGGCCGGGGCGTCCGGCGCGCTGGCTGGGCGATTTCGGCGACCTGCGCCGCGACGCCGATCCGGTGGACTGGGTCGAGCTGATCCCCTTCGACGAGACGCGCAACTATGTCATGCGCGTGGCCGAGGCGCTGCCCGTCTATCGCGCCCGCATCCATGGCAAGCCTGCGCCGGTGCTGACCCGGTGGGACCTGTCGGGCGGCGGGGCAGTGCCGCCCCCGCCCGCGCGGCTGACGTTGGCCCTGTCGGCCCGGCCCAACCCCAGGCCCTTCATCGGCCCGCGCCTGCCCGAGGGCTGGCCTATGCCGATGTCTTCCGCTGCCGCCACAGAGTGAACAGGCTGGCCGCCACCACGATGGCCGCCCCGATCACGACATTGCTGCGCAAGGTCTCGTCGAACAGCCAGACGCCCAGGAAGCTGACCCAGACCAGCTGGGTATAGGCGAAGGGCTGCAGGGCGGATGCCTCGGCCAGTTCGTAGCTGCGGATCATCAGGTAATGCGAGGACATGCCGCAGGCGCACAGGCACGCCATCCAGATCCAGTCGACCGGCGCCAGCCACTGCCAGTCCCAGATGCCGATCAGGGTCATCGCCACCGCGCCCGAGATGCCGGTCCAGAAGAAGCTGACCATCGCCGGATCGTCGCGCGACACATGCCGCGTCAGCAGGCCGTACAGCGCGAACATCAGCGCGGCCGCGAAGGGCAGCAGCGCCGCCACGCTGACCACCCCACCGCCGGGATTGAGGATCACCAGGATGCCGGTGAAGCCGATCACGATGGCCGTCCAGCGCCGCCAGCCCACCGATTCCCCCAGCACCGGGCCGGACAGGGCCGCGACCAGCAGCGGATAGACCGAGAAGACGGCATGCGTCTCGATCAGGCCCAGCTGCACGAAGGCCTCGACCATCAGCGTGACCTCCAGCGCCAGGATGACGCCGCGGGCGATCTGGGTCAGCGGGCGCTTGGTGCGGATGGCGCGCTTCAGCCCGCCGGGCTGGCGCGCGACCAGCGCGATCACGAAGACCGCGAAGACCCAGTACCGGATCATCACGACCAGCACGGGCGGATAGCCGCCCCCCAGGATCCGCGAGAACACGTCCTGGAAGGCAAAGATCAGGCTGACCGCGCACATCAGCGCGATGGCCAGCCGGGTGCGGTCGCGGACGGGCGGCGGGGTCCGGGGCGGGATCGGCGGCGGCGCCGAGACGGCGGCAGAGGCGGCGTAAGGCGGGTGGGATCGATCGTCGGACATGGGCGCGCCTCTGGGGATGGTCCCTGTTGCGCCCCGCCCGGAGCAAGGTCAAGCGGAGGGCAGGGTTGCACGTCATGCAACTCTGCCCCTGTGGCCTGGACGCCCCGTCGCGGGCCGCAGGCCTAGTCGCGGGCGCGGATGATCTTGGCGAAGGGTTCCAGCAGGGTCGGGTTGGCGGCCACCAGGCGGCCCGATTCCAGCGGATCGTCCCCCTCCCGGATGCCGTGGACGAAGCCGCCCGCCTCGCGCACCAGAAGGATGCCCGCGGCCACGTCCCAGGATTTCGTGCCCCGTTCCCAATAGCCGTCGAAGCGCCCGCCCGCCACATAGGCCAGGTTCAGCGCCGCCGAGCCGAAGCCCCGCACGCCCGCGCAGACCGGCATCAGCTGCGCCAGATCCTGGATCATCGCGGGCAGCGGCCCGGTGCCGGCATGGGGAATGCCCGTGGCAAAGACCGAATCGGCCAGCCGGGTGCGGCCCGACACGCGCAGGCGCGCATCGTTCATGTAGGCGCCGGTGCCCTTCTCGGCGATGAACATCTCGTCCTTGGCGGCGTCGAAGATGACGGCGGCGACGATTTCCTTCTTGTGCTCCAGCGCGATGCTGACGGCCCAATGCGGCAGCCCGTGCAGGAAGTTCGTGGTCCCGTCCAGCGGGTCGACGATCCAGCGGCGGGTGGGGTCCTCGCCCGGCTCGGCGCCGGTCTCCTCGCCCAGCCAGCCATAGCTGGGCCGCGCGTTCATCAGCTCTTCCTTGATCAGGCGCTCGGCCTCGCGGTCGGCGCGGGTGACGAAATCGCCGGCGCCCTTGACGCTGACCTGCAGGTTCTCGACCTCGCGGAAATCCTTGACGAGGCCGCGCCCGGCCTTGCGGGCGGCCTTGATCATGACGTTCAGATTGGCGCTTGCCATCGGGTGCTCCGGAGATTGGGGTTGGCGCCTCTTAGGCGAGGCGGGCCGGAATGTGAAGCGAAACGGGTCAGGCCACCGCGCCGCGCAGCATCCGCAGGGGCTCGGTGCGCGACAGGCGCAGGACATGGGCCATGTAGGGCTGCGCCAGGTCCGCCGTGCGGACCGCCGCGAAGAGGCGCCGCCGGATGCCCTGCGGGCCCAAGGGCAGCATGGCCAGTTCCGGATTGGCCGCCTCGCGCCGCAGCACCCAGTCCGGCATGACCGCCACCCCGCGCCGTGATGCGACCAGCATCAGCGCCACCGCCGTCAGCTCGACCGTGCGGGCGCGGGCGGGCTCGATCCCCGCGGGCGTCAGGAACTGGCTGAAGACGTCCAGCCGGCTGCGGTCCATCGGATAGGTGATCAGCGTCTCGGGCGCCAGATCGGCGGGATCGGCGTATCCCTTGGCGATCAGCGGATGGCCCGCGGGCACGACCAGCGTCGGCGCATAGTCGAAGAGCGGCTGGAAGGTCACGTCGGCCAGATCCTCGGGGTCCGACGAGATGACCAGATCGACCTCTTCGCGCAACAGCGCGGGCAGCGCGCCGAAGGCCAGACGCTGGCGGATGTCCACGTCCACGTCGGGCCAGGTGCGGCGGAAGATGTCCAGCACCGGCAGAAGCCAGTCGAAGCAGGCATGGCATTCCATCGCGATGTGCAGCCGCCCGATGCGCCCGGCCTCGACGCCCTTGAACTCGGCCTCGGTGGCGGCGACCAGCGGCAGCACCTGCTCGGCCAGACGCAGCAGGCGCATGCCGGCGGCGGAGAGGCGCATGGGCTTGGCGCGGCGCACGAACAGCAGGGTGCCGGCCTGTTCCTCCAGCGCCTTGACCTGATGGGACAGGGCCGATTGGGTGATGTTGAGCACCTCGGCGGCGCGGGCCAGGCCGCCCTGTTCGTGGATCGCATGGACGGTGCGCAGATGCCGCAGTTCCAGATGCATGATGAGCGGCTTTCACGTTTATCTTGAGGATTATGAATTTGTCTCACGCCGCGCCGCGTGGCACAAGTCCCGCCAACAGAGAGGATTCGCCATGACCCCGCCGAAGATCAGCTTCGAGTTCTTCCCGCCCAAGACGCTGGAGGCTTCGTTCAAGCTGTGGGAGGCCGCGCGCGTGCTGGCGCCGCTGGCGCCCGAGTTCGTGTCGGTCACCTATGGCGCGGGCGGCACGACCCGGCAGCTGACCCACGAGGCGGTGACCACGATCAACCGCCAGTTCGGGCTGCAGGTCGCCGCCCACCTGACCTGCGTCGAGGCCACGAAGGCCGAGACGATGGAGATCGTGCAATCCTATGCCGATGCCGGCATCCGCGAGATCGTGGCCCTGCGCGGCGACGCGCCCAAGGGCTCGGACGGGTTCGTGCCGCATGGCGACGGCTTCGCCAATTCGGTCGAGCTGATCGAGGCGATCGCCGCGCGCGGCGACATGACCATCCGCGCGGGCGCCTATCCCGAGCCGCATCCCGACAGCCCGGACAGCGATGCCGACGTGGCCTGGCTCAAGCGCAAGATCGAGGCCGGGGCGTCCAGCGCGATCACCCAGTTCTTCTTCGAGGCGGACACCTTCTTCCGCTTTCGCGACAAATGCGCCGCAGCCGGGATCGACGTGCCGATCATCCCGGGCATCCTGCCAGTGCAAAGCTGGGCCGGGACCAAGCGCTTCGCCGCGACCTGCAACACCACCGTCCCGGACTGGGCCGAGGAGGCGTTCCAGATGGCGGCGCTGGACGGCCCCGAGGCGCAGCGGACCCTGGCCACCAGCCTCAGCGTGGATCTGTGCGAGGCGCTGATCGCGGGCGGCGTGGACCGGCTGCATTTCTACACGCTGAACCGGCCCGAGCTGACCCGCGACGTCTGCGCCGCCCTGGGCGTGCAGCCCGCGGGCGATCTGGACGCCGTGGCCTGATTGCCGTGAGGCCCGCCTCGGTGGCGGGCGGGGACCCGAAGTGCTTCGTCTTTTGGCGGTCCCTGGATCGATGTCGCAGTCTTGGGCGGCCCCCGAGGATATCTGGGGACCGCTGCAGAAGCGGACTCAGGCTTGCTGCGCGGGGCCGAGGGTGACGGGGCCAGGCGCGGCGGCGAGGCTGCCGGTCAGGCGGGCGGGGCCGGGATAGGGCCGGGGCACCGTGGGGTGCAACGCCTCGGTCGCATAGCGGCCCGCCTGCCGGGGGGACCGGGCCAGGAAGGCCTTGCCCCAGTGGCGCCAGGTGCCGACCGAGGGTGCCGTGGCGTCGCAGGGGAAAAGGGTGCGCCAGCCGGGCGGCAGGGGCAGGCCCACCGATTCGCTGCGCTCCAGCATCCAGACCAGCGGGATATTGGCCAGCGGCCGGGCGCGTTCTACGCCGGACAGCTGCCCGCCGATATCGGGATGGGCGCCCCGGAACCACATCTGCTCGATCCGGCCGGCGGCATGGTCGTCGTCCCACAGAAGCGGGGTGAAGGCGGTGCGCGTCTCGTCCAGCGCCAGGGCTTGGAAGCCGTGTTCCACCCCGCGGGCCAGATGGGCGTCGTGAAAGCGGAAGCGGGGCTCGGTCAGCATCCACAGCCCCGGCAGCGGCACGCCCAGGGCCTTGACCGTGTCGAAGCAGCCCAAGAGGCGCACCGGCGCCTCGGGGTGGCAGCGGCGGCGGCGGAAGGCCTGCATCTGCGCGGCCCCTCCACCCTTGTGGTAATAGCGCCAGGCCAGGCGGATATGGCGTTCCGTCGCCGCCTCGGCCCGCAAGAGGCCCACGCGGCTGATCATGCCCGCCAGGCTGCGCACCGCGAAGGCGCCGCGCGAATAGCCCAGCAGGCAGATCCGGTCGCCGGGCCGATAGCCCGAGGCCAGCCAGCCATAGGCGTCGGTGATCAGCGATTCGAGGATGCGGCCCATGACCAGGTCCGGCAGGGTCCGCCAGCGGGTCCATTGCTGCCCCAGGCCATAGCGGATCCGCAGGCGCCCCGGCGGCGGGGGCAGGCCCGACCGGCCCGTCAGCAGCCGGTGGACGCGCCCGATGGAACTGCGTCGGCCATCCGCCAGCGAGGCGAAGGTGCCATCCATCAGCACGACATGGGTCAGGGGTGGGCGATTCGACGTCATGCCCCCGATTCTAGCACGGGGGCATGACCGAAAGCTTAGGACAGGCCCATCACCGTGGCATGGGTCATCGCGCCGAAGCCGTTGAAGCGGGTGTTGGTCACCGTCGAATAGGCCCCTGCCCCGTGGAAGATGACGAAGTCGCCCTCGGCCACGTCCTCGGGCAGGCTCAGCTCGCCCGGCAGGCGGTCGACCGAATCGCAGGTGGGACCGAAGATCACCCGACCGGCATGGTCGCCCGCGCGGGGCTGGCCCTGCGGGGTCAGCACCTCGATCCGGTCGATATTGCCGATGATCGGCAGCTCGGCCAGACCGCCATAGACGCCGTCGTTCAGGAACACATGGCCGCCGTCGCGCACGCCTTTGACGCGGGTGATCAGCGCATAGGCATCGGCCACGACACCGCGCCCGGGCTCGCAGACCAGCGCCGGGGCGTCGGTGCCGAACATCTCGGTCGTGGTGTCGGCGATCTCCTGGAAGATCGAGGTCAGGTCGGGCTCGACCCCGATCACGCGATGCGAGGGGAAGCCGCCGCCCACGTTCAGGCGGACGGCCTTGACGCCCGCCATGTCGCAGATGTCCTTCGACACCCGGATATAGCTTTCCCAAGCGATCGGGTCGGTGCATTGCGTGCCCGGATGGAAGGTCAGCGAAGGAATGTAGCCGCGCCGCGCGACCTCGGCCAGCAGCTCCGCCGCCAGCTCGGGCGAGGCGCCGAACTTCGATCCGAAGTCATAGGCGGCCCCCAGCACCGGCAGCTTGAAGCGCGGCGAGATCTCGACGCCCTGGCCGTCCACCTCGGTGGGCACCTGGTCGAACAGCTTGTCCAGTTCGGACCGGCTGTCCACGGACCAGGCGCGGATGCCCTGCGCCACGCCATGCGCGATCTCGGACCGGGCGCGGACGGGGTTGTGGTAATGGCGGGCGGCATGGGGCGCCATGCGGCCGATCAGGTCGATCTCGAAGGGCGAGGCCACGTCGAAGCCCTGGATGCCGGCGGCGACCAGGTTCTGGATCACCACCTCGTCGGGGTTGGACTTGACCGCATAGGTCACCAGCCCCGGAAAGCCCTGGATGAACTGCCGCGCACGGTCCTGCAGCACCGTCGGCGCGAAGACCATGACCGGATGTTCCGGAGCCAGATGTCGGATGACCTCGGCCGGATTGTCCCAGACGGTCTTCTGTTGTCCCATTGCGGTTCCTTTCGCACAGACAGGAGCGGGCGGCCTACGCTCAACCCGGGGTTGCGGCACCGGGTTCCGATCATCCGGACGAATCGCGCGCCAAGGCCCGTATCTATGCCGGAACGCATGTCAGTTCAACGAAACCGGCAGGCGGAAAAGCCGCATCTGCGCCGCAGGGATCCGAAGGGCGGGGCAGGCGTGGCCGAGGGCAGGCGGGATGGTGCCGGTTAGGCCGTCCAAGCCCTCTCGAAATTGATTTTTCGGTCCCGACCTGCGACAATCTGTCCGGCGGGTTGGTCGCTTGTCCCGCGCCGTCAGACAGGGGGATGACGATGACCTATTACACCGGGCTTCTGCTGGCCGTGCCCGTGGCCAACCGGCAGACCTATGTCGATCACGCGCGGCAGGCCTGGCCGATGTTCCAGCGTCTGGGCGCGCTCCGCATGGTCGAGTGCTGGGCCGAGGATGTGCCGCATGGCACGCAGACCGACTTCCATCGCGCCACCCAGGCCCGCGACGACGAGGCGCCGCTGTTCAGCTGGATCGAATGGCCCGACCGCGCCACCGCCGATGCGGCCGGCGCGAGGATGGCCGAGGGGCAGGAGCCCGAGATGGCGCTGATGGGCGAGATGCCCTTCGACGGGATGCGGATGATGTGGGGCGGCTTCGCGCCGATCCTGACGGTGGGCGACAGCCGCCGGGGCGCCTATGTGCAGGGCTTCGTGCTGGCGGTTCCGGCGGACGCCAGGCAGGCCTACATCGAGATGGCTCAAGGCGCGACGCGGATGTTCGCGGATCTGGGCGCCACCTTCCAGACCGAGTGCTGGGGCGAGGACGTGCCCCATGGCAAGGTCACCGACTTTCACCGCGCCGTGCAGGCCAAACCCGACGAGGTGCCGGTCTTCAGCTGGGTCGAATGGCCCGATCGCGCCACCTGCGACGCCGCCGCCGCGCAGATGGCGGCGGGGATGGAGGGGCACGACTTTCCGCAGATGCCCTTCGACGGCAAGCGGATGTTCTGGGGCGGCTTCACCCCGGTCGTCGACCTGCCCTGACCCGACCCGACCCGCTCCCGGATTCGTCGGGGCGACGGGATCTCTTGGCCTTTGGCCGCGCATTGGGTAATCCATCCCCAACCAAGGGGATTTGCGATGACGATGGACAAGAGCTTTGACGCCACGGCCGCCGAGGCCCGGATCAGCGCCGAATGGGAACGCCTCGGCGCCTTCGCCGCCGGCGCCAATGCCTCGCGGGCCGAGACCTTCACCGTGATGATCCCGCCGCCCAACGTCACCGGCAGCCTGCATATCGGCCACGCCTTCAACAACACGCTGCAGGACATCCTGGTCCGCTGGCACCGGATGCGCGGC
Organism: Paracoccus liaowanqingii; assembly: GCF_004683865.2. NCBI lineage: Bacteria > Pseudomonadati > Pseudomonadota > Alphaproteobacteria > Rhodobacterales > Paracoccaceae > Paracoccus > Paracoccus liaowanqingii. The sequence continues at coordinate 2,879,722 of NZ_CP038439.1, forward strand.
TTCGACACGCTGTGGCAGCCCGGGCAGGACCATGCGGGCATCGCGACCCAGATGGTCGTGGAGCGCCGCATGGCCGAGCGTCAGGAACCGGGCCGGCGCGAGATCGGCCGCGACGCCTTCGTCGAGAAGATCTGGGCGTGGAAGCAGGAATCCGGCGACACGATCATCAACCAGCTGAAGCGTTTGGGCGCCTCCTGCGACTGGTCGCGGAATGCCTTCACCATGTCGGGCGCGCCAGGTGCCCCCGCGGGCGAGGAGGGGAACTTCCACGACGCGGTGATCCGGGTCTTCGTGGACCTCTACACCAAGGGCATCATCTATCGCGGCAAGCGGCTGGTGAACTGGGACCCGCATTTCGAGACCGCGATCAGCGATCTGGAGGTCGAGAACCGCGAGGTTCCGGGCCATATGTGGCATTTCAAGTACCCGCTGGCCGGGGGCGCCACCTATGAATACGTGGAACGCGACGAGGATGGCCGTGTCACCCTGCGCGAGACGCGCGACTACATCAGCATCGCCACGACCCGGCCCGAGACGATGCTGGGCGACGGCGCGGTGGCGGTGCATCCCTCGGACGAACGGTACGCCCCCATCGTGGGCCAGCTGGTCGAGATCCCGGTGGGCCCCAAGGAACACCGCCGCCTGATCCCGATCATTACCGACGACTATCCCGACCCCAGCTTCGGGTCCGGCGCGGTCAAGATCACCGGCGCGCATGATTTCAACGATTACGGCGTGGCGCAGCGCAACGGCATTCCCCTCTATGCGCTGCTGGACACCAAGGGCGCGATGCGCGGCGACGGGCTGTCCTATGCGGAAAGCGCCGCCATCGCCTCGCGCGCGGCCAAGGGCGAGGATGTGGGCGACGTGTCGACGGTCAATCTGGTGCCCGACGACCTGCGCGGTCTGGACCGCTTCGAGGCCCGCAGCCGAGTGATCGAGCAGGTCACCGCCGAGGGGCTGGCCGTCACCTACCTGCACCGCGAGATCGAGCCCGAGACCGGCGCCGAGCATCTGGAACGCCGCCCCGTGGTGGACGCCAAGCCCATCACGCAGCCCTTCGGCGACCGCTCGGGCGTGGTGATCGAGCCGATGCTGACCGACCAGTGGTTCGTGGACACCAAGCGCATCGTCGGCCCCGCGCTGGAGGCCGTCCGCGACGGCCGTACCCAGATCCTGCCCGAGCAGCACAAGAAGGTGTACTTCAACTGGCTGGAGAATATCGAGCCCTGGACGATCTCTCGCCAGCTGTGGTGGGGGCACCAGATCCCGGTTTGGTATGGGCCGAGAATCGAAGAGGGCTACGACATCGAAAAAGATGGGATGGCTGCTCTGACATATAACAGGCCACAGCAGTTTTGCGCAGCAACCGAACAGGACGCTTTGAAGCAAGCGAGGGAATATTACGGAAACGCTGTCGAAATTCGAGTTAGCCCGGTTGATTTCTTTGATCCCCTGCATGGCGGTCAGCGCAAGAGCCCGAACCCAGCAGCTTTTGGCGTAGGTAATGCTATACGTCAGGCAGTCCAAAGGATCGAACTTTCACGCGACCCCGACGTTCTCGACACTTGGTTCTCCTCCGGCCTCTGGCCCATCGGGACGCTCGGCTGGCCGGAGCCTACCGAGGAGCTCAAGAAGTACTTCCCGACCGACGTGCTGGTCACCGGTTTCGACATCATCTTCTTCTGGGTCGCCCGGATGATGATGATGCAGCTGGAGGTGGCGCGTGACGTGCCGTTCCACACGGTCTATGTCCATGGCCTCGTGCGCGACGAGAAGGGCGCGAAGATGTCCAAGTCCAAGGGCAATGTCATCGACCCCCTCGTGCTGGTCGATGACTTCGGGGCGGATGCGCTGCGCTTCACGCTGACCTCGATGGCGGCGATGGGGCGCGATCCCAAGCTGGGGCCGAAGCATGTCGAGGTGAACCGCAACTTCGTCACCAAGCTGTGGAACGCCACCCGCTTCGCCGAGATGAACGGCGTGCGCGGCGGCGGGGCGCGGCCCGATCCGGCGAACACGGTCAACCGCTGGATCATCGGAGAGACGGCGCGCGTGCTGATGGTCACCGACGAGGCGCTGGCCTCGTACCGCTTCAACGACGCGGCGACGGGGCTTTACGCCTTCGTCTGGGGCAAGGTCTGCGACTGGTACGTGGAATTCGCAAAGCCCCTGTTCGATGGCGAGGATGCCGAGGAGACGCGGGCCACGATGGGCTGGGTGCTGGACCAGTGCTACGCCATGCTGCACCCGATCATGCCCTTCGTCACCGAGGAGCTGTGGGCGCTGACCGGGGATCGCACGAAGATGCTGGTCCATGGCGACTGGCCCCAGCTTGGCGCCGAGCTGATCGACGCGGATGCCGACGCCCGGATGAACTGGGTGATCGCGCTGATCGAGGCGGTGCGATCCGCCCGCGCCCAGATGGGCGTGCCGGCGGGCGCCAAGCTGGACCTGATCGTGACCGAGGCGGATGCCCCGGCCCGCGCCGCCCTGATGGCCAATGCGCCCCTGATCGAGCGGCTGGCCCGGGTGAATACGCCCATGGACGGCGCGGCGGGCAAGGGGATGATCGCCGTCTCGGCCCAGGGGGCCAGCTTCGCGCTGCCCATCGGCGACGTGATCGACGTGGCGGCCGAGACGGCGCGCCTGACCAAGGCCGTGGGCAAGGCCGACAAGGATGCCGACGGGCTGCGCAAGCGGCTGTCCAATCCCAAGTTCGCCCAGAATGCCGAGGCCGAGGTGATCGAGGAGACGCAAGCCAAGCTGGCGGCGCTGGAGGATGACATCGCCCGCCTGCGCGCGGCGCTGGATCAGCTGGCGGCGATGTGAGCGGTCCCCGCCGGGGCGCCCGTGGCATGCGCGGGAGCCTCCGGCGGGGATATTTTCATGAAGAAGATGCGGCTGTCGCCAGGGCGCGGGGGAGGGCTTGGGCCAGCACGTCCAGTTCCGGGTCGGGGGCGCAGCTGATGCGGATGCAGCGGTCCAGGGGCGCCACGCCGGGCATGCGGACGAAGACATCCTCGGCCTCGAGCGCGGCCACGAGGGCGCGGGCGACGGCGCCGTCGCGATGGGTGTCCAGCGCCACGAAATTGGTGGCGGAGGGCAGCGCGGTCAGGCCGTTTTCGGCGCCGATCCGGGCGATGCGGTCGCGGGCGGCGGTGACCGAGGCCACGACATGGGCCAGCCATCCCTGGTCGGCCAGCGCCGCCAGCGCGCCCGCCTGCGCGATGCGGTTGACGCCGAAATGGTTGCGGATGCGGTCGAAGCCCGCGATCAGGTCCGGGGCGCCGATCGCATAGCCGATCCGCGCGCCCGCCAGCCCGTAGGCCTTTGAGAAGGTGCGCATCCGGATCACCCGGGGATCGGCGGGGTCGATTTCGGGGATGGCCTCGGCGGGGGCGAATTCGGCATAGGCCTCGTCCAGCACCAGCAAGCCGTCGGGGGGCAACTCGTCCAGCATCGCCGCGATCACTGCGCCCTTGTGCCAGCTGCCCATCGGGTTGTCGGGATTGGCCAGGTAGATCAGCCGCGCCTGCGTGTCACGGGCGGCCTGCAGCAGGGCCTGCGGATCCTCGGCATCGTCGCGATAGGGCACCTTGTGCAGCACGCCCCCGAAGCCCATCACGTGATAGTTGAAGGTCGGATAGGCCCCGTCCGAGGTCACCACGGCATCGCCCGGCGCCACCATCAGCCGCACCAGCGTGCCCAGTAGCCCGTCGATCCCCTCGCCCAGCATGATGTTGGCGGGCTGCACGCCCAGATGGGCGGCCAGCGCCTGCGTCAGATCATGGCCGGGGGCGTCGCCGTACTTCCAGATGCCGCCCACCGCCTCGCGCATGGCCCGCGCCGCCAGCGGGCTGGGGCCGAAGGCGCTTTCATTGGCGCCGAGGCGGGCCGCGAAGGGGGCGCCGCGCCGCCGCTCCAGCGTCTCGGGGCCGATGAAGGGGACGGTCTGCGGCAGGCTGGCGGGCAGGGGCGCGAAACGGGGCATCAGAAGGCGCGGAAGGTCATCGTGGTCAGCGTGCGGCTGATATGGGGGATGTCGAACAGCCGGTCGGACAGGTAGCGGCCGACATCCTCGTCCTCGGGGATGTAGACCTTGGCGATCAGGTCGTAATCGCCCGAGGTCGAGAACAGCTCGCTGACCACCTCGCGGTCATAGATCGCCTCGGCGACCTGATAGGTCGTGCCGGGCTCGCAGCGGAACTGGACGAAGACGGGGCGCATGGGCGGCTCCTATTTTCGGGGCAGGTTAGACCGGGGCGGGCGCGCGGGTCCAGTCCCCGCGCGCATGGCCCCGCCAGAAGCGGCGCATCAGAAGCACCGCCGCGACGGTCAGCCCCGCGCACATGCCCAGCCACAGCCCCGCCGGTCCGAAGCCGAGGGGAAAGGCCAGCGCCCAGGCCACCGGCATGCCGATGACCCAATAGCTGAAGCCCGCGATCCACATCGGCACGTTGGTGTCGTGCACGCCCCGCAGGAAGCCCAGCGCGATCACCTGGAAGGCGTCGGTCAGCTGGAACAGTGCCGCATACATCAGCAGCATCGCCCCCAGCGCCACGATCTGCGGCGCCTGCGGATCGGCGGGGTCCAGGTACAGCCGCACCAGCGCCTCGGCGAACAGCAGGTAGATCGCGATGAAGATGGCCGAGAAGACCAGCGACATCCAGCAGATAGTCAGCGCCGCGTCGCGCATCCACGACCGGTCGCCGCGCCCCTTGGCCTGGCCCACCCGCACGGTGGCGGCGTTGGACAGACCCAGATGCGCCATGAAGGTGACCGAGGTGATCTGCAGCGCGATCCCGTGGGCGGCCAGTTCCGACGTGCCGATCCAGCCCATCATGATGTTGGATCCGACGAACAGCCCGCCCTCGGCCACCATGGTCAGGCCGATGGGCCAGCCGACCAGCGCCACCTGCCGCATGGCCTGCCAGTCGGGCCGCCAGAAGCGCTGGAACAGGTTGTACTGCCGCGCGATGGGCAGCCAGGCGGCATAGCCCACCAGCGCCAGCAGCTGGATCACCTGCACCGTCACGCTGGCGATGGCCGCGCCCTGCACGCCCAGCTCGGGCGCGCCCAGATTGCCGAAGATCAGCACCCAATTCAGGAACAGGTTCAGGGGCAGCCCGGCCAGCGTCACCCACATGACGATCTGCGTCCGCTCCAGCGCCGCCAGGTACGAGGCCAGCGTCAGCTGCCCCAGCACGACGGCCAGTCCCCAGCCCGCGATGCGCAGGTATTCCTGCGCCAGGGCCGACACGGTCGCGGTCTGGCCCAGGCTCAGCAGGATCGGCTCGGACCACCACATCAGCGGCATGACGGCCAGCCCGAAGCCCGCCGACAGCCACAGCGCCATCCGGGCGCCGCGCCGCACCTCGACCTCGCGGCCCGAGGCGATGTGGCTGGCGATCAGCCCCATCAGGCCGGTGCCGAAGCCCATGCCCAGGAAGAACAGGATGTGGAAGAACGAGGTCGCGATGACCAGCGCCGCCAGGGGCTCGACCCCGTACCAGCCGATCATGACCGTGTCGCCCACCCCGATGGCCATGCGGGCCAGATGGCTGCCGATCAGCGGCAGGCCAAGCGACAGCGTCGCAAGGATATGGGGGCGGTACCGGTGCCGTTGCATGGCCCTGCCATAGCCCCGCGCGCGACATCCGGCAAGAGCCCAGATTGCACGATCTGCACCCCTCCTGCGGCGTTCCGCACATATCCTCCGGGGGGAGTCGCGGAACGCGACGGGGGCCGGACGGCCCACCGCCGGCGCTTGCCGCCCCTTGCGCCATCTGCAATAGATCCCCGGACCCCTCGGATCCCCGACGCAAGAGGCCGCCATGAGCTTTCGCGCCCGCCACCTTCTGGGCATCGACCATCTCAAGCCCGACGAGATCACCGAGCTGCTGGACCTAGCCCAGGATTACGCGGCGCTGAACCGGCGCACGGTCAAGCATTCCGACGCGCTGGCGGGCATGACGCTGATCAACATGTTCTTCGAGAACTCGACCCGCACCCAAGCCAGCTTCGAGCTGGCGGGCAAGCGCTTGGGCGCCGACGTGATGAACATGGCCGTCAGCCAGTCCAGCGTGAAGAAGGGCGAGACGCTGATCGACACCGCGCTGACGCTGAACGCGATGCAGCCCGACCTGCTGGTCGTGCGCCACCCGCAATCCGGGGCGGTGAACCTGCTGGCCGAAAAGGTGAACTGCGCGGTCATCAATGCGGGCGACGGGCGGCACGAACATCCCACGCAGGCGCTGCTGGACGCGCTGACCATCCGCCGCGCCAAGGGGCGGCTGCACCGCCTGACCATCGCCATCTGCGGCGACATCGCCCACAGCCGCGTGGCCCGGTCCAACCTGATCCTCTTAGGCAAGATGGAGAACCGCATCCGCCTGATCGGCCCCGCCACGCTGATGCCCGCCGGCGTCGGCGACATGGGGGTCGAGCTCTACGAGGACATGCGCGAGGGACTGAAGGGCGTCGATGTCGTGATGATGCTGCGCCTGCAGAAGGAGCGCATGGATGGCGGCTTCATCCCGTCCGAGCGCGAATACTTCCACCGCTTCGGGCTGGATGCCGAGAAACTGGCCCTCGCCGCGCCCGATGCCATCGTCATGCATCCGGGGCCCATGAACCGGGGCGTCGAGATCGACGGCACGCTGGCCGACGACATCAACCGCAGCGTCATCCAGGACCAGGTCGAGATGGGCGTCGCCGTCCGCATGGCGGCGCTGGACCTTCTGGCCCGCAACCTGCGCGCCAGCCGTGGCCGCACCGCCGTCGGAGAGCCGTGATGGACCTGATCTTCCGCAATGCCCGCCTGATCGACCCCGAGGCGCAGACGGATGCCCTGGGCAGCCTGCGCGTCACCGATGGCGTGATCGCCGGACGCGGCGCCCCCGAGGAGCCCGCCCCCGAAGGCGCGACCGTCATCGACGCGCAGGGCCGTGCGCTGGCGCCGGGCCTCATCGACTGGGGCGTCAAGATCGGCGAGCCGGGCGAGCGGCACAAGGAAAGCTTCCGCAGCGCCGGGCGCGCGGCGGCGGCGGGCGGCGTGACCACCCTGGTGGCCCGCCCCGACACCACGCCCCCCCTCGACACGCCCGAGGCGCTGGAGTTCGTCGCCCGCCGCGCCGCCGACGCCCCCGTGAACATCCGCCACATGGCCGCGCTGACCAAGGGCCGCGAGGGCCGCGAGATGGTCGAGATCGGCTTTCTGACCGATCTGGGCGCGGTGGCCTTCACCGACGGGGTGCGCGTAGTGCGCGACAGCAAGCTGATGTCGCGCTGCATGACCTATGCCCGCGGTCTGGACGCGCTGATCATGGGCCATCCGCAGGATCCCGGCCTGACCCACGGCGCGGTGGCGACCAGCGGCAAGTTCGCGTCCCTCTATGGCATCCCCGCCGTCTCGCCCATGGCCGAGGTGATGGGGCTGGACCGCGACCTGGCGCTGGTCGCGATGACGCGCGGGCGCTATCACGCCGACCAGATCACGGTGGCGGCCAGCCTGCCCGCCCTGATCCGCGCGCGCGAGGCGGGCTTCGACGTGACGGCGGGCATCTCGATCCACCACCTGACGCTGAACGAATTCGACGTGGGCGATTACCGCACCTTCTTCCGCTTCACGCCGCCTCTGCGGTCCGAGGATGACCGCCTGTCCATGGTCCAGGCCGTGGCCGAGGGGCTGATCGACACCATCGCCAGCTTCCACACGCCGCAGGACGAGGAATCCAAGCGCCTGCCCTTCGAGGCGGCAGCCCCCGGCGCCGTGGGCCTGCAGACCCTGCTGCCCGCCGCCCTGCGCCTCTATCACCAGGGCGGCCTGACCCTGCCGCAGCTGTTCCGGGCGATGTCGCTGAACCCCGCCCGCCGCCTGGGCCTGCCCGGCGGCCGGCTGTCGGAGGGCGCACCCGCCGACCTGATCCTCTTCGATCCCGACGCGCCCTTCGTGCTGGACCGCTTCGCGTTGCTGTCCAAATCCAAGAACACCCCCTTCGACGGCGCCCGGATGCAGGGCCGCGTCCTGGGCACCTGGGTCGCGGGCACCCCCGTCTTCGGAGACCTCGCATGATCCTCTGGACCCTCTTCGGCTATCTTCTGGGCGCGGTGCCCTTTGGCATCGTCGTGACCAAGGCCATGGGTCTGGGCGACCTGCGCGCCATCGGCTCGGGCAATATCGGCGCGACCAACGTGCTGCGGACGGGCAACAAGACCGCCGCGCTGGCCACGCTTCTGCTGGACAGCGGCAAGGGCGCCATCGCGGTCCTGCTGGCCCGCCAGTTCGGCGACGAGACGGCCGGCCTGCTGGCGGGCGGGGCGGCCTTCTTGGGCCATTGCTTCCCGGTCTGGCTGGGCTTCAGGGGCGGCAAGGGCGTGGCGACCTTCCTCGGCACCCTGGCCGCGCTGCACTGGCCCCTGGGCCTGATCGCCTGCGCGGTCTGGGCGCTGGTCGCCGCCGTCGCCCGGATCAGCAGCCTCAGCGCGCTGATCGCCGCCGCCCTGACCCCGGTCATGGCCTGGGGCATGGGGCGGGCGGATATCGCGGCGGTCACGGCCTTCATGGCGGCGCTGATCTTCATCCGCCACCACGCCAACATCCGGCGCCTGCTGTCGGGCACCGAGCCCCGCATCGGCCGCAAGTAGCGCCTAGCGTTCCGCGACCAGCACCCGGTTCGGGCGCGGCGTGGCACGTGGCGGCGCGGCCATCGCCTGAGGCAGCCCCGCCGGGCCGAACGGTCCCTGCATCTCGGCCTCGGGTTCGGCTTCGGGCGCGACGGTCTCGAGCGCGGCAGCCTCGCCCCCCGCCAGCAGCCGCAGCGCCTCGGCGCCCCGCCGCGCCGAGACGGCGATCGAGATCAGCGCCAGACAGGCCCCCGCCAGCAGGATCAGGACGACCAGCCCCACCAGCCCCAGGAAGACCGGCATCGGCGGCACGCCCTCGGCCTGGCCGACCAGCACGGCCACCGCGCCCAGCAGGGCCAGCACCCCCAGCCCGAAGACGACCGCGACCAGCCGCCCGATCCATTGCATCACATCACCACCACGCATGACGGCTCCTCCTCACCGGAATGTCCCGTGGGGGTGCCACCGGGCGTCTTCTGGTTCAACCCAAAGTCGCAGCGGCGGCCCTCACCTTCCCGTGCGCCCCGACGTCTTCTTCATGAAAATATCCTCGGGGGGTCCGGGGGGGCGAAGCGCCCCCCGTCCATCGCAGGACGCTATCCGATCAATAGGAATATTCGTCGTAGATCCGCGACAGATCCCCGCCCCAGTCGCCGCGATACTTCTCCAGCAGCTCGTCGGCGGGCACCTTGCCGCTGTCGACGCTTTCCTTCAGCGCATTGAGGAAATGCGTCTCGTCCGGCACCAGCCCGTCATTGCCGGACCGGGCGCGGGCCCTGAGGCCCCCTTCGGCGATGGCCAGCACCTCGCGGGCCAGATCGTGCATCTTCACGCCGCCGGCTTCGGCCTGCAACCCGTCGCGGCCGGCGGCCACGCGCAGCCCCTCGCGTGTCTCGGCGTTCCAGCCCTTGACCAGATCCCAGGCGGCGTCCAGCGCGCCCTGGTCATAGGTCAGGCCCACCCACAGCGCGGGCAGCGCGCACAGGCGCCGCCACGGGCCGCCATCGGCGCCGCGCATCTCGATGTATTTCTTGACCCGCGCCTCGGGGAAGACGGTCGTCATGTGATCGGCCCAGTCCGACAGGGTCGGCACCTCGCCCGGCAGGGCGGGCAGGCGGCCGTTCAGGAAATCCTTGAAGCTCTGGCCCAAGGCATCGATGTATTTCCCGTCGCGATAGACGAAGTACATCGGCACGTTCAGCACGTAATCGACCCAGGCCTCGTAGCCGAAGCCGTCCTCGAAGACGAAGGGCAGCATGCCCGTCCGTGCCGCATCCAGGTTCTGCCAGATATGCGCCCGCCAGGACTTCATCCCGTTGGGCGTGTTGTCCAGGAAGGGCGAGTTCGCGAACAGCGCGGTCGCCACCGGCTGCAGGGCCAGCGCCACGCGCATCTTCTGCACCATGTCGGCCTCGGAGGCGAAGTCCAGGTTCACCTGCACGGTGCAGGTCCGGTACATCATCTGCGTGCCCAGCGTGCCCACGCGGCCCATGTAGTCAGTCATCAGCCGATAGCGCCCCTTGGGCATCATGGGCATGTCGGAGGCCGCCCAGATAGGCGCCGCGCCCAAGCCGATGAAGCCCGCGCCGATGTCATGGGCGACGGCCTCGACCTCGGCCAGATGGCCGTTCACCTCGTCGCAGGTCTGGTGGATCGTCTCCAGCGGCGCGCCGGACAGTTCCAGCTGCCCGCCCGGCTCCAGGCTGACATTGGCGCCGTCGCGCTCCAGCCCGATCAGCTTGCCGGCCTCCAGCACCGGGGTCCAGTTGAAGCGGTCGCGCAGGCCCTCCAGCATCGCCGTGATCGACACCGGCCCCTCGTAGGGCAGCGGCATCTTGCCCGCATCGTCATAGCCGAACTTCTCGTGCTCGACGCCGATGCGCCAGTCGGCCTTGGGCTTCTCGCCGCTGGCGATATAGGCGGCCAGCTGGTCGCGATGTTCGATGGGGCCGCCGCCCTGCTGGGGTATGGACATGGGGCAGAGGCCTTTCTTGCGTTTCGGTCGGCCACAGGTGGCAATGCCCGCGGGCCAAGTCAAGCCGCGTCAGACGGGCCTGCGCCAAACGGTGCGCATCGCGTCGCCCTGATCGGCCACCTGCGCCAGCGCGGCCGAGACGGCGCCCATGTGCAGCCCCGGCAGCGCGGTGAAGGCATCGGCCAGCGCCGCGGAGCCCGCGGCATCCACCGGGATCAGCATCGCCTCGGCGCTCTGGCTGCGCAGCCGCCAATGGGCGCGCCCCTCCAGCCGCAGCAGCCGGATCTCGACCAGATCGCGCAGCGGGATCTCTCCGCCCATCTCGGTGGCGCCGTAATAGCGGATGGCGCCCTCGACGATCTCGACCACGCCCGGCGCGCCGACGGGACGCCGGAACGGCCCCCGCCGCAGCGCCCCCAGCGCCAGGCTGGCGCCGACCGCCGCCACGCCGCCACCAAGGACCGCAAAGAACCAGCCGCCCCAGAAGGTCACCCACAGGCCGAAGAGGGCCACCGCCGCATAGATCAGCAGTTCGGCATTCTCGCGCAGCAGCGCTTGCAGCCGGGGCCGGATCATGGCCTGCGGCCCCTGGGGACGGGACGCGATGCGCTCACCACCGGGCCAGCGCATCCTCGTCGCCGGTCTTGGCGGCGACCCATCGCGCCGCGCCGTCATGGGCGATCTCGCGCTTCCAGAAGGGGGCGCGGGATTTCAGCCAGTCCATCAGGTAATCCGCCCCCTCGAAGGCCGCGCGGCGGTGGCGGGCGGCGGTGGCCACCATCATGATGGGCTGTCCCGTCCCGATGCGGCCATGACGATGCACGATGCGCCAGTCGATCAGGGCGAAGCGGGCGGCGGCGGCCTGCCCGTACTCGGCCAGCGCGCGTTCGGTCATGCCGGGATAATGCTCGATCTCCAGCGCGGCCATCCGGCCGGTGTCGTCGCGCACGAGGCCGGTGAAGGTCACCACGGCGCCCGCCCCGGCGCCGAAGCCCGCAAGCTCGGCCGCCAGATCGAAGGGCGCGGTCTGGACCCGGGCCGACACGAGGCCTCAGCCGCCGGTCATCGGGGGAAAGAAGGCCACCTCGCGCGGCTGCCCCAAGGGGGCGTCCAGATCGGTCAGCTGCTGGTCCACGGCGCAGCGCAGCGCGGCCATGTCCGCGAAGGCCGCCGCATGGCCGTCGGACCGGGCGGCCAGTTCGGCCACCAGATCGCGGGGCGTCCGCGCGTCGCTGGTCACCGTCTCGCGCGGATGGCCCACGCGCTCGCGCAGGGCGGCGAAATACAGGATCTCAATCGTCATGGCCCGGATCCTTCAGGAAGGGCCGCGCCTTGACGAAGTAATCCCAGCCCGTCCAGGCGGTCAGTGCCGCCGCGATCCAGATCAGCGTCAGCCCGGCATAGGTCGCCAGCGCCGCCCAGCTGCCCGACCAGACCAGACCCGTCTCGCCCACGCGGGGGGCATGGCCGTGTTCGACATAGGCCAGCCCCGTCGCCAGGAACAGGACCGAGATCGCGACCATCTGCAGCGTCGTCTTCCACTTGGCCAGATTGGTCACGGCCAGCATGCGCGACTTGTCGCCCAGAAATTCCCTCAGGCCCGAGACGAAGACCTCGCGGAACAGGATCACCGTCACCGGCAGGATCAGCCAGGGGTTCATGCCGGAATAGCCGGTGATCACGACCAGCGCGATCACCACCATCGCCTTGTCGGCGATCGGGTCCATGGCGGCGCCGAAGCGGCTCTCCTGCTTCCAGGCGCGGGCCAGGTAGCCGTCGAACCAGTCGGTGATCGCCGCCAGCAGAAACAGCGCCAGCGCCGCCCAATCCGCCCAGGGCCGATGGAAGTACAGGAACATCAGCGGCACGCCCGGGGCGGCCAGCAGACGGAGAAGGGTCAGAAGATTGGGAAGGTTCCAGCGCATGGGGGCACGCTAGTCCCTGTCGCCGCGCTTGGAAAGGCCCAAGGCGCCCCGCCTCTCCGACCCCCGCATCTGTGATCGCCCGCCCCGAACTCCCCCCTCTGCACTGGTCCAAAAATATCCCGGGGGTCGCCGGCGGGTCACGCCACGGGTCCGAGGGACCATCCGGCGACGGGGCTTGCCCCCGGCCTGCGCCGGCACAAGCGCCCCCTCACCCCCGGGGATTGAAGTGGTCATGCACCTTCTGTGCCATCGCGGCCGAGATCCCGGGCGCCGCCAGCAGGTCGGTCAGGCCCGCGCGGCTCACCGCCTTGGCGCTGCCGAAATGGGTCAGCAGCGCGCGCTTGCGGGCGGCCCCGATGCCCGCGATCTCGTCCAGGGGATTGGCCATCACGGCCTTGGCGCGCTTGGCGCGGTGGGTGCCGATGGCCCAACGGTGGGCCTCGTCGCGCAGGCGCTGGACGAAATACAGCACCGGGTCGTTCATGCGCAGCGCGAAGGGGCGCTTGCCGGGGCGGTGGAACTCCTCCTTGCCGTGGTCGCGGTCCTGGCCCTTGGCGACGCCGATCATCGGGATGTCCTCGACGCCCAGCTCGGCCATGATCCCCTCGACCGCGCTCACCTGTCCGGCGCCGCCGTCGATCAGCAGCAGGTCCGGCCAGGCCTCGGTCTGGCGGTCGGGATCCTCCTTCAGCAGGCGCTGGAAGCGGCGCATCAGCACCTCCTTCATCATGCCGAAATCGTCGCCCGGCGTGATCTCGGTGCCCTTGATGTTGAACTTGCGGTACTGGTTCTTGATCCAGCCCTCGGGGCCCGCGACGATCATGCCGCCGACGGCATTGGTGCCCATGATGTGACTGTTGTCATAGACCTCGATCCGGCGCGGGGGACCGGGCAGGTCGAAGGCCTCGGCCAGCCCCTCCAGCAGCCGGGCCTGGGTCGCGCTTTCCGACATGCGGCGCGCGAGGCTTTCGCGGGCGTTGCGCAGGGCGTTGGTCACCAGGTCGGACTTCTCGCCGCGCTGCGGGACCAGCACCTCGACCCGGCGCCGCGCGCGGTCCGACAGGATGTCGGCGGCCAGTTCCGGATCCTCGGGCGCATGCGACAGCAGGATCTGCCGCGGCGGCGGCTTGTCGTCGTAGAACTGCACCAGGAAGGCCTGCATCACCTCGTCGGGGCTCTCGGCCCCGCCAAGGCGCGGATAGAAGTCGCGGTTCCCCCAGCTCTGGTTGCCGCGGATGAAGAAGACCTGCACGCAGGCCTGCCCGCCCTCCATGTGCAGGGCCACGATGTCGGCCTCGGACACGCCCTTGGGGTTGATGGCCTGCACCGACTGCACGGCGGTCAGCGCCTTGATGCGGTCGCGCAGCGCGGCGGCGCGTTCGTATTCCATCTCTTCGGCGGCCTTGGCCATCTCGGCGGCCAGATCGGACTGGATGGTCGTGGTCTTGCCTTGCAGGAAACGCTCCGCATCGCTGACCAGCGCGTTGTAGTCGGGTTCGGTGATGCGACCCACGCAGGGCGCGCTGCAGCGCTTGATCTGGAACAGCAGGCAGGGGCGGGTGCGCGATTCGAAGGTGCTGTCGGTGCAGTTCCTGAGCAGGAAGACCCGCTGCAGCTGCGTCAGCGTGCGGTTCACCGCGCCCGCGCTGGCGAAGGGGCCGTAATAGTCGCCCTTTTCCGACTTCGCGCCGCGATGCTTCTTGATCTGCGGAAAGCCGTGGGACTTGGCCACCAGGATGTTGGGAAAGCTCTTGTCGTCGCGCAGCAGCACGTTGTAGCGCGGCTTCAGCTGCTTGATCAGGTTCTGCTCCAGCAGCAGGGCCTCGGTCTCGGTGCGGGTGGTCAGGAACATCATGCTGGCCGTCTCGCGGATCATCCGCGCGATGCGCCCCGAATGCCCCGAGGGGCGGGCATAGTTCGACACCCGCGCGCGCAGGTCGCGCGCCTTGCCGACATAGAGGACGGCCTGGGCCGCATCCAGCATCCGGTAGACGCCGGGGCTGGCGTCGAGGGTCTTGAGATAGTCCTGGATCAGGGCGTGGCCGGTTTTCTGGGTCATGTCTTTCAGAGTGGTGATTCTGGCCCGTCGCTGCAAGTTCCGGGGACCGGGCGCAAGCAGGAAGCTTTCCACCAAATCTGTGGATAATCCTGTGGGCGAGCTGTGGGGAGAGGGGTGGCAGGCCAGCAATCGTTACAGTTCCGTGACCTTGCCCAATAACTAGGCATATCCGAAGGCCGTTGATTTTGCTGGAGAATATATATCCTCTTTTGGGACTGGACGGAAATATCTTGCAGAATCCGCATCTTGCACGCGGTCTCTGCGGCGCGTGGACAAGACGCCGCGCCCCGTGCCGCAACGTGCGTCAGTCGCCGTCAAGCATGTCCGGAGTGCGCCATGCCAGGTGCTGGCCGCCATCGACGCAGATCAGCTGTCCGGTCACCGCCCGCGCGTCCAGCAGATAGGCCAGGGCCTGGGTGATGCCCTGCGGATCGCTGCCCCGGCCCAGCACCGTCGCGGCGCGTTGGGCGGCGAAATGATCCGCGCTCTGCCGGGCGCCGATCAGGGTCGGGCCGGGGCCGATGGCATTCACGCGGATGTCGGGGGCAAGTCCCTGCGCGGCGGTGCGCGTCAGCGCCCACAGCGCCGCCTTGGCCAGCGAATAGGTCATGAATTCGGGCGTGGGCTTCAGCACCCGCTGATCGACCATGTTGACGACCAGCGCCTGCGCCTGCGGCTCGCCGTTCTCGTCGGGGACGGCCTTGGGGGCCTGGGCGGCGAAGGCCTGGATCAGCTGGAAGGGCGCGCGCAGGTTCGACCCCAGATGCCGGTCCCATCCCACCATCGTCGCGCTGTGGATCGTGTCATGTTCGAAGATCGAGGCGTTGTTCACCAGCACCGTCAGCGGCCCCAGGGCCTGCGCCACCTGCGGCACCAGCGCCGCCGTGGCGTCGGCGTCCAGCAGGTCGGCTTGAAAAACCTGCGCCCGGACGCCCAGGGCCCGTGCCTCGGCGGCGGTCTGCCGGGCCTCTTCGTCCGAGCCCGCATAATGGATGGCGACGTCATGGCCGCGCGCGGCCAAGGCCAGCGCCATGGTGCGGCCCAGCCTGCGGGCGGCGCCGGTGACCAGGGCCGCGCCCCTCATGGCCGACGCCCCGTCACAGCAGGATCCAGGCATAGGTGCCATAGACCAGCACGAAGACCGCGCCCACGATCCGCGTCAGGCTGAGGCTGCGGAACAGGAACGGGGCCAGCAGCAGCGAGGATCCCAGCATGACCCACAGGTCCAGACGCAGCATCTCGGGCGGGACGGTCAGCGGCGCCACGACGGTGGTGATGCCCAGGATCGCCAGGATGTTGAAGATGTTCGAGCCGACGACATTGCCAAGCGCCATGTCCGCCCGGCCCCGCAGCGCGGCGGCGACCGAGGCGGCCAGTTCCGGCAGCGAGGTGCCGATGGCCACCAGCGTCAGGCCGATCACCGTTTCGCTGATGCCGAACTCGCGCGCGATGACGGTCGCGCCGGTGACCAGCAGGTTGGCCCCGATCGGCAGGGCGATCAGGCCGGCCACCAGCCAGAAGATGATCTTGCCCCAGCCCGCGCCCAGGGCCGCGCCCTCCAGTTCGCCGGGTTCGGCCCGTCCGGTGCTCAGCTGCCGCCACAGCACCGCGCCCAGGGCCAGCAGCAGGATGACGCCCTGCAGGCGCCCGATCTCTCCGGCAAAGGACAGCGCGATCAACAGGACCGAGGCGCCGATCATCATCGCCCAGCTTTCGCGCAGGTCGTGCCCCTTGGTCACGATGACCGAGATCAGCGCCGTCACCCCCAGGATCACCAGCACGTTGGCGATGTTGGAGCCGACGACATTGCCCATCGCGATGCCGCTGGAGCCCTGCAGCGCCGCCGACAGCGACACCAGCAGTTCGGGCGCCGAGGTGCCGAAGGCCACCACGGTCAGGCCGACCACAAGGGGCGTCATGCCCAGCTTCAGCGCCAAGTTGACCGCGCCCCGCACCAGCAGGTCGCCGCCCAGAACCAGCAGGGCCAAGCCGCCCAGCACCAGCAGAATCTCATTTATCACGTCGCCCGACCCCGAAAATCTTCTTCAACATGCGCCGGGCGCCGGGACCGCCCAGAAGGGCGATGACGACCATGACCAGCAGGAACAGGACGATGACGCGCAGGCTCATCCCCGGGTTCCGAAGCGCTGGAAGGCGGCGCGATCCTCGGCCGCGTCCAGCAGCGCTTCGGCGGACAGCCCGAGGCGGCGCAGCAGGGGTCGGCGCATGCCATGGACCTCGAAGCGGACCTTGTCGCCGTAGAGCGCCTTCAGCCGAGGCACCGGATGGGCGATGCCGTCAGCCAGCCCCAGACGCACCGCCTCGCGCCCGGCCCAGAAGGCGCCGGTGAACAGATCCTGATCAGCGGCCAGGCGGCTGCCGCGCCGGGTCCGGACATGGTCCTTGAAGGCGGCGTGGATGGGCTCCAGGATGCTGTGCAGCCGCGCCACATCCTCGGGCGATTGCGGGCGGAACGGATCCAGCGTCGATTTCGATTCGCCCGCCGTGTGCACCCGCCGCTCGATCCCCCACCGGTCAATCAGCTCGTGGAAGCCGAAGCCCGCCGAGATGACCCCGATCGAGCCCAGGATCGAGCTGTCATCGGCCCAGATGTCATCCGCCGCGCAGGCCAGCCAGTAGCCGCCCGAGGCCGCCACGTCCTCGACGAAGGCATGGACGGGGGTGCCGGTCTCGTCCGCCAGCCGCCGGATGCGGGCGGCGATCAGCGAGGATTGCACCGGCGATCCGCCCGGCGAATTGATGACCAGCGCCACCGCCAGCGGCTTGCCGCGCCTGAAGGCACGCTCGATCAGGGGGGCCAGGGCCGCGTCGTTCAGCCCGCCCCCCCGGCCCGCGCCGCCGATGGTGCCGGACAGGCGGATGACCGCGACGCGCGGCTTGCGGGACAGAAGGCGGGAGATCAGGGGAATACGCATGGCCCAGAGATAGGCCGAAGCCCGCCCGGTCACAACCCGAAGCCCTGCGGCAAACCGGTCAGGCCGGAACGGCGCGGATCGTGTCGCCGGGCAGGAAGGTGGGGGTCAGCGCGATGATGCGGTTCTCGGGCGCGACATCCTTGCCGGACACCAGCCGCGCCGCGCGCCGCCCGACATCCACGCGCCGCGCATCGGTGGTGGCCAGCCGGATCGGCAGCCCGTCCAGCAGGTCGACGCCGTTGAAGCCCGCCAGCCCGATCCGGCCCGGGATGTCCATGCCCTTGTCCAGGCAGTGAAGCAGCCCGCCCGCCCCGATCATGTCGTTCGAGAAATAGAGGAAATCCAGGTCCGGCGCGCGGGTCAGGATGCGGTCGGTCAGCTCGCGCCCCTTCAGGAGGCTGGATCCGCCCTGATAGTATTCCCGCGCCTCCAGCTGGACCCCGGCCAGCGCCAGCCCTTCCTCGAAGCCCAGCAGGCGTTTGCGGGCGCGGTGATCCTCGGGCATGTGGGTGCCGACAAAGCCGATGCGGCGATAGCCGGCGGCCAGGATCCGCGCCGCCATCTCGCGCCCGGCGCGGATATGCGAGATGCCCACCAGCGTGTCGATCCCCTCGCCGTCGATGTCCATGATCTCGACCACCGGAAGGCCCGAGTTCTGCAGCATGGCCCGCGCCGCCCGGCTGTGTTCCAGCCCCGCCAGGATCACCCCCGTAGGCCGCCAGGACAGCATGTCGTACAGCACCATCTCCTCGCGCGCGGGGGAATAGTTGGTGACCCCGATCACCGGCTGCAGCCCGGTATCGTCCAGCTCCGCCGAGATCCCGCCCAGCACGTCGGGAAAGACCAGGTTGGACAGCGACGGGATGACCACCGCCACCAGGTTCACCCGCTGGCTGGCCAGCCCGCCCGCGATCTTGTTGGGCACGTAGCCCAGCGCCTTGGCCGCCGTCAGCACCTTCTCGCGCGTCGCGGCCGACACGTCGCCCCGGTTGCGCAGCACCCGGCTGACGGTCATCTCGGACACGCCCGAGGCCTCGGACACATCGCGGAGGGTCAGGGGACGACGGGGGCGCGTGGGGATCATGAGGGGGACGTTCCTGACTTGTACCCACCGATGTTAGCGAAGGTCAGGGACGCCCACAACCGCCGCATGATCCCGGATCCGGCGCTCATCCCCCCGCCAGTGCCCGCCACCCGACGCTTGCCAAACGCATCCCCGGGCCGGTAGACAGAGGGCGGCATGGCCCCGTGGCTCAACTGGATAGAGCAGCCCCCTCCTAAGGGGCAGGTTACTGGTTCGAATCCAGTCGGGGTCACCACTATGTTCTGTCGGACGAGCGCGCAGGCGAGGGTATCTTCCGTCCTTCTGGTCCTCAAGCGAGGGTTGCCGCCGGAACGAGGGCTGCCTGGGTCCGGGCTGCATTCGATGAAATCCGGCGGAGCGCGTGCTGCGATGCTTTGAAGGGGGCGTGTCTGGGCAGGCCATTTCCCGATCGCTGCGATGTTTGAGCGAACGGCAAGTCATCGTTCAAAGGGGGCCACGTCTTGCCCCCCGCATGGATCCAGGAAACCTTAGCTCACAGGCAGTAAAAGACCGCGAACACGGCATCTTGGCCGGGTTCGCGGGAATTGTCCTTACAACGAAGATCGCGACGCGCTGGAGGCCTGCGCCGGGGAAATGATGGAGCTTCTACAGCCTGTGTCTCCGAGCGCCTGCCGCGATCAGTACCTGTCCGATCCCCGCCGAAGGTCGCGCGGGGCGACTCCCTGAACGGCAGGGGAGCTCCGGTGCCGACCCATCGGCCCTGTCGCGCTCCTCTCGACCGAGGTCTTCACGCTGAGGGCAAATCCCATGACGCCCATCACGACCGCAAGCACGAACGGCCCGACGAGAAGGCCCAAGGCCGCTCCGGGCACACCATAAAGCGACAATCCGACAAGCGATGCGAGGACGGCGACAACGCCGTGATATTTCAGCGGGTGATCCATGGCCGAACCTTTCAAAACTGATACGTTCAGCATAGAATGTAAAAATTCCGTCATGCAACCTTTAATTGCGCCCGCGCCACCTTTGGCACCCCAGGGGACTCGAGAGCGACCTTGTCTCAGGCAGCGACATCTCCCTCCTTCGGCACGACACGCCGCGAAGGGTCACGGGTCTCTTGGTTGAAGAATCGGTTGCAGGAATTGCGCCTCACTTGGCAGCGGACCGGGCGCCGAGGCCTTGGCCTGTTATCTCGGTTTCCCAGACCGGCCCTTCATGTCCGGACGTGGAACAGCCATCCCTCGATGGCTGCCTCGCTGCCCGAGATTTGCCGGTCCTGCGAAGAAGCCGCGTCCTCCAGAGGGCAGGTTCGCACGCAACTGGAAGCACCCTACCCCGCCACACCACAAAAGGCCCGTGACGCGGGGGGCGTCACGGGCCGGTCTTTGCCTGCGAAAGGCGGGGAAATCAGCCCTCGGCGGCCATCGCCTCGACCGAGATCGTCACCTGGACCTCGTCGGACACGGCGGGGGCGAACATGCCCATGTTGTAGTCGCTGCGCAGCAGCGTGGTGGTGGCGTCGAAGCCCAGCCAGGGCTTGTTCTCCATCGGGTGGTTGCCCTGCTGGTTCAGGGTGGTGTCCAGCACGACTTCCTGCGTGACGCCGTTCAGGGTCAGGTCGCCGGTGATCATCGCGGTGGTGTCGCCGGTGACCTCGATGCCGGTCGAGACGAAGGTGACCTCGGGCGCGGCGCCTTCGGCCCCGAAGAAGTCGGGCGACTGGAAATGCTCGTCGCGGCCGGCAAAGCCGGTCATCAGCGAGGCCACGGGAAAGCTGGCCTCGACCGAGGAGGCGGCGGGATCCTCGGGATCGAAGCTGATCTGGCCGGTGATGTCGCCGAACATGCCGGTCGTGGTCGAGAAGCCCAGGTGGTTGTAGTCGAACACGATCTGGCTGTGCGAGGTGTCGAAGGTATAGGCCTGCGGCTCGGCCAGGGCAGCGCCGGCGACAAGGGCGAAGGCGGCGGTCAGTGCGGTGGTCTTGAGCATGGTCTTCTCCTGTAAAGCTGCGCCCATCCTTGCCGGAACGGGCCCGGGGGGCAACTGGCGATGGGCGAACAGGCCCTGTCCCCCTGCGCACATCCCCGTCAGGGCCGCCTCAGCGCGCGGCGGTCAGGGCGACGGTCAGCTGCACCTCGAAGCCCACGGTCGATTCGTCGGCATAGCCCGCGCCGATCTGCCAGTCGCGGCGGTCCATCACGGCCTGCCCCTGCATCCGCGCCACGCCCGCATCGTCGATCTGCAGCGTGAAGGGCAGGGTTACGGGCGTCTCCTGACCGCGCAGGGTCAGCGGACCCTCGGCCACATAGCCCTCGCCCTCGGGGCGGATGGTGCCCGCGAAGACGGCGGTGGGGTTGGTGGCGACGTCGAAGAAATCCGAGCCCTTGGCCTGGTCGGTCACGGTGCCGATGGTGACGCTGTCCATGTTGATGGTCACGCGCACCTCGCCCGTGCCGCTGTCGGGATCGAAGGCGATCGCGGCGGTCCAGTCGGAAAAGCCGCCCTCGATCTGCGATCCCATCTGCACCACGGCAAAGCCCAGATCGCCCTGGGTCACCCGCCAGTCCGATGCGGCCTGGTCCAGCACCGTGGCCGGGCCCGCGTCCTGCGGGCGGGTCACCACGGCATAGGCCGCACCCGCGCCAAGGACCGCCAGCGCGACCAGCGCGGGCATCAGGTGGCGGCCGGCCGCGCCCTGCCCCGCCGGCCGCCCGCGCGTCATCCGCGCCAGCACCCCGTCGCGGTCGATCAGCGCGTGCTTCAGCGCGCCCGCCACGTGCAGAAGGATCGAGCCCATCAGCATCCAGGCCAGGATGTGATGCACCCCCGCCATGGTCATCGACAGCGCGGGCGATTTCGGCACCAGCGGCAGGCCCTGCCCCAGGGGCCAGAGGATCGGGGCATAGCCATCGGTCGCGGCATGTCCGATCCAGCCGGTGACGGGGACCAGCACCATCGCGCCATAAAGCGTCCAGTGCACCGCCTCGGCCAGCAGCGTCTCGGCCCGGCGGTCGGGATGGACGGGCGCGGGGCGGGGTTGGCTCAGCGCCCATCCGATCCGCGCCAGCGCCACCGCCAGCGCCGCCAGGCCCAAGGTCTTGTGGAGCGAGAAGACCTGCACCTTCAGCGCCATCGCCTCCAGCGGGATGCGTTCGGCCCAGAGGCCCAGACCGATATTGGACAGGATCAGAAGCGCGGTCAGCCAATGGAATGTCCGGGTGACCGAGCCATAGCTGCGGGCGGTGTTGTGGCGCATGGATGCCTCGTTCAGGTCTCTGGCGGGTCGCTGCCGCCGATCCTAGCGCCAATGCCGTCCGAAAGGCGACGGCTTCCGACGCACAGCGGCTGTGCGGCCCGTCACAAGGTGATCACCCGCCCTTCGGACATCGCGGCCTGCGCGGCCTGTCCCATGCGCACGGCCCAGATCCCGTCCTGCAGCGTCACCTCGGGGGTGCGGCGCTGCCCGCGCACCAGGTCCAGGAAGCGCTGATGCTGGTAGAAGGTCGAGCCGTTGTGGTCGCCCGCCTCCAGCAGGGCCGGATCGACGGGGATCGCGTGGACCTGCGGCCCCTTGGGATCGCGGGGCGAGACGACGACCTGCGCCACCGGGGCCGCGCCCAGATCGTCGGGCCAGAAGCGGGTCGGGCCGGGCACGAAGGCCTCGATCTTGCCGCGCGGGCCGACGGCGCTGATCTCCTCCTGCCAGCGCGACCCTTCCGCGAACATGCACAGCTCCAGCATGGCGCGCACGCCCCCCTCGAACTCGACCGCGACATAGCCGTGGTCGAAGATGTCGGGGGTCCGGCCCCCGTGATCCTCGTCCAGATGGTTCAGCGCCTGCCCGCCCGTCGCCATGATCCGCACCGGATCGGCCCCGATGGCCAGCCGCATCAGGTCGAAGAAATGGCAGCATTTCTCGACGAAGGTGCCGCCGGTATAGCGGTTGAAGCGGTTCCAGTGATCGACCTTGGACAGGAAGGGATAGCGGTGCTCGCGGATGCTCAGCATGCGGATGCCGCCGGTGGCCTCGGGCGCCATGGCCAGCAGGCGGGCGACGGGCGGCATGTAGCGGTATTCCATCGCCACCCAGACCGGCGCGGGATAGCGGTCGGCGAAGGCCCGCACGGCCGCCAGATCGCGCGGATCGGTGAACAGCGGCTTTTCGACCAGCACCGGCAGGGGGCGGCGCGCGGCGATGGCCTGAAGCTGCTCGATATGGCGGAAATTGGGGCTGGCGATCAGCAGGCAATCCAGATCGGGATCGGCCAGCAGCGCATCGATGCTGTCGACCAGCCGCGCGCGGGGCGCCAGCGCGGCGGCGCGGGCGCGCATGGCGGGGTCGGGCTCGAAGATCGCGCCGATCGCGGTGCCGGGCAGCAGCGCGATGTTGCGCAGGTGTTCCTGGCCCATCATGCCGCAGCCGATCACGCCATAGGTAATCGTGCGCAGGCCCAAGGGCGCCATCGTGGTCATCGCAATCTCCTCAGATGAGGCGCTGGACATACAGCGCCCGTTCGGTGTCGTACCAGGTGCGGGAAAACTCGACCGCACGGGCCCCCTGCGCCCAGGACAGGCGGCGGATGAAGGCGGTCACCTGCCCCGGCGGGGGCGCGAAGGCGGGCGGCGCCCAGTCCGGCACGATGCCCAGGCCCACGCGATCCTCGGCCCTGGTGATCCACAGCTTCAGCGCCCGCTTGTAGGTCAGGTACAGCGAATCCTGCACCATCTCGGGCGGGACCGCGCCTGCGCCCGCGTCCAGCCAGATCTCCTCGACCGCGATGGGCACGTCGTCCAGAAAGCGCAGGCGTCGGAAGCGGGTGCCGTGGTCCGAACTGCCATAGACGGGCTGGTCCGCGTCCTTGGGCAGGCGATCGACCGACAGGATGCGGGCGCGCGGCAGGCCCCCGCCGCCCACGGCATGTTCCAGCCGGAACATCGAATAGACCGCCCGGGTCGGCCCGCCCGCGCGGACATAGTTGCCCGATCCCTGACGGCGCTCCAGCAGGCCCTGCTCCTCCATCTCGGCCAGGGCCTTGCGCAGGGTGCGCACGGTGGTGGCGTGCGCGGCGGCCATCTCGCGTTCAGGGGGCAGGCGCTGGCCGTCGACCAGCCGGCCCGCGGCGATGTCGCGAATCATCATCTCGGCGATCTGCAGATGGATCGGCAGCGCGTCGCTGCGATGTTCGCCCGGTTCGGCCACGATGCCCCGCCTGAATTGATGCACCATTGATTTACATTATGGACAGGGCTATGCAAAGGGAAATCCGGCGCTGTCCTGGGAGGAAATCATGACCGTCGTTCCCGTCACCTCGGCCGATCTGAGCGAGGTCGAGGTCGCCTGGTTCTCGGCGCTCTGTTCGGACGATTACCGCCATCTGGGCGTGCCCGACGGGTCGCTGCGGTCGTCCTGGGCGCATTGCTCGGCCATCGTCAGGGCGGCCGAATCGCAGGGCTTTGGCAACATCCTGTGCCCGTCCAGCTATCAGGTGGGTCAGGACACGCTGTCCTTCGTGGCGGGCTGCGCGCCCATCACCCAACGCATCAACCTGCTGGCCGCGATCCGCTGCGGCGAGATGCAGCCGATCATGCTGGCCCGAACCATCGCCACGCTGGATCACATGCTGGAGGGCCGCCTGACGCTGAACATCATCAGCAGCGATTTCCCCGGCGAGACCGCGCCCAGCCCCTTCCGCTATCAGCGCTCGCGCGAGGTGGTCGAGATCCTGAAGCAGGCTTGGACGCAGGACCGGATCGACTATCACGGGCAGGTCTATGACTTCACCGACGTGGCGACCGATCCGGCCAGGCCCTACCAGACCGGGGGACCGATGCTGTATTTCGGCGGCTATTCCCCCGATGCGCTGGACCTTTGCGGGCAGCATTGCGATGTCTACCTGATGTGGCCCGAAAAGACCGAGGACATCGCCGACCGCATGAAGGCCGCCCATGCGGCGGCTGAGAAATACGGTCGCACGCTGGATTACGGCTTTCGCGCCCATGTCATCGTGCGCGACACCGAGGCCGAGGCCCGCGACTATGCCCGCGACCTGGTCAGCCAGCTGGACGACGACCAGGGCCGCGCGATCCGCGAGCGGGCACTGGATTCGGGCTCGCTTGGCGTGGCGCGGCAGGCCCGCAACCGCGAGCTGGCCGATCTGGAAGGCTATGTCGAGCCGAACCTGTGGACCGGCGTGGGCCGGGCCCGGTCGGGCTGCGGCGCGGCCATCGTCGGCTCGACCGATCAGGTGCTGACCAAGCTGGAGGAGCTGCAGAAGATGGGCATCCGCGCCTTCATCCTGTCCGGCTATCCCCATCTGGACGAGGCCGACCATTTCGGCAGCCGCGTGCTGCCGCAGATGCGGACCTGCCAGCTGAACCGCGCGCAGTGCCGCGTCCCCGCCACCACCCCCCCAACGCCCCTGGGCACCGGCGAAAGGCGCTGATGATGAACCGCGTGACCCTGACCGACGATCTGAGCCTGTCGCGGCTCGTCTATGGCATGTGGCGGATCGGCGACGATCCCGACACCAGCCCGGCCCATGTGCAGGCCAAGGTCGAGGCCTGCCTGGCCCAGGACATCACCACGATGGACCAGGCCGATATCTATGGCGGCTATACCGCCGAGGCGATCCTGGGCCGCGCCCTGCGCGCCGCGCCCGGCCTGCGCGACCGGATCGAGATCGTGACGAAATGCGACATCGTCGCGCCGATGGGCAAATACTCGGATGCCGCCTGCAAGCATTACGACAGCTCGGGCGACCATATCCGGGCCTCGGTCGAAAATTCGCTGCGCGACATGGGCACGGACCGGATCGACCTCTTGCTGATCCACCGCCCCGACCCGCTGATGGATGCGGACGAGACCGGCGCCGCGCTGGACGATCTGGTCGCCAGCGGCAAGGTCCGCGCGGTGGGCGTGTCGAACTTCCGCCCCTGGGACGTGGACCTGCTGCAGGGCGCGATGCAGGCGCCGCTGGTCACCAACCAGATCGAGATCTCGCTGGCCGCGACCGCGCCCTTCACCAACGGCGATCTGGCCTTCCACCAGCGCCGCCGCGACGTCGTCATGGGCTGGTCGCCCCTGGGCGGCGGTCGGCTGATGACGGACCAGGGCCCGCTCGGGCAGGCGCTGGACGCGATGGCGCAGGTCTTCGATGTGGACCGGTCGGCCATCGCGGTGGCGTTCCTGCTGCGCCACCCGGCGCGGATCCTGCCGGTGCTGGGCACCAATTCGCTTGCGCGGATCGCGCGGATCGCAGATGCCGGACAGGTCGATCTGAGCCGCGTCCAGTGGTTCCAGCTTTACCAAGCCGCCCTCGGGCAAGAGGTGCCATGACGCAGGCCACGCCGCACAGCTTCGTTCCCGACCCGCAGAACGGGCGGCTGCTGCGCGACGCCTTCGGGCGCTTCGCGACCGGCGTCACCATCGTCACCGCCGCCAGCCCCGAGGGCTGCGCCGCGATGACCGCCAACAGCTTCTCGTCGATCTCGATGGACCCGCCGCTGGTGATGTGGTCGCCCGCGCGGGCCAGCTCGCGCCTGCCGGACTTTGCCGCGGCCGCGCATTTCGCCATCCATGTCCTGTCCGCCGACCAGGCCGACCTGGCCTGGGCCGTGGCGCGCAACCGCAATGCGCTGGACGAGGCGGGGCTTGCGCGCAACGCCCAGGGCGTGCCGGTGCTGGACCGCTGCCTGGCGCGGTTCGACTGCGCGCAGTTCGACATGCACGAGGCGGGCGATCACGTGATCATCCTGGGCCGCGTGCTGCACGCGCTGGTCAGCGAGGGGGCGCCGCTGGCCTTCTACGGCGGGCGCGTCGCCGGCATCGCGCCGGCCTGAACGATCGGTGCCGGGCGGGGTGAGGCGCCCCGGCACCGCGACTGCACTGCGACTGCACATGGGGGGAGAGGGCCGGATGAGCCTGCTACATGCCGTGATCCGGCCATTGTCCTGGATCAACGAACATCTGCTGCGCGCGGGGCGCGCGGTGGGCATCTTGGCCATCGGGGTGATGGTCGCGGTGACCATCGCGCAGGTCGTCGCCCGCTATGGGCTGAACAGCGCGCTGGCCTGGCCGGACGAGGCCGCGCGGTTCTGCATGCTGTGGATGACCGGGCTGATGGCCCCCACGGCCTTCCGGCGCGGCGGCTTCGTGGCGATCGACATGATCCCCGCGATGCTGCCCGCCACGCTGGCGCGGATCCTGAACCTGCTGCTGCTGGGCCTGTCGCTCCTGGTGCTGGTCGTGGCCGTGCAGATCGGCTGGCGCGAGGTCACCGGCCTCGGCGGCCGCTTCGCCAGCGCGTCGCTGTTCATCCCCACCTCGGTCGATTTCAGCACCTGGTACCGGGTGCCGCGGGCGTGGATGATGGCCTCGATCCCGGTGGGGCTGGTGCTGATGATCTCGGTCAATGTCGAACTGATCCTGCGCACCCTGGCCGATCTGGCGGGGGTGCGGGACCTCCCGCCGATCGAGGGGCTGGATCCCGGCCTGCGGGGGGCGGAATGATGGCGCTGATCTGGTTCCTGCCGCTGTTCCTGCTCTTCCTGATGGTCGGCCTGCCGGTGGTCTTCGGCATGCTGGCCGCCCCCGGCCTGATCCTGTGGC
Source organism: Paracoccus liaowanqingii (assembly GCF_004683865.2). NCBI lineage: Bacteria > Pseudomonadati > Pseudomonadota > Alphaproteobacteria > Rhodobacterales > Paracoccaceae > Paracoccus > Paracoccus liaowanqingii. Next base: position 2,906,898 of record NZ_CP038439.1, read on the forward strand.
TGAACGGGCAGGAGCGCGACCTGACGCTGCTCTACCGCAACCTCTACAACGGGATGGACAGCTTTCCGCTGATGGCCATCCCCTTCTTCATGCTGGCCGGAGAGCTGATGAACCGCGGCGGCATCACCCTGCGGCTGGTCGAGTTCGCCCAGGCCCTGATGGGCCATTTCCGGGGCGGGCTGGCGCATGTGAACATCCTGTCCTCGATGCTGTTCGCGGGCCTGTCCGGCTCGGCGGTGGCCGATACCTCGGCGCTTGGGTCGATGCTGATCCCGGCGATGGAGAAGCAGGGATATACCCGCCGCTTCGCCGCCGCGATCACGGCGGCCAGCTCGGTCATCGGGCCGATCATCCCGCCCTCGGGGATCATGATCATCTATGCCTATGTGATGGGCGAAAGCGTCGCGGCGCTGTTTCTGGCGGGCATCGTGCCGGGCATCCTGGTGGGTCTTGGCCTGATGGCGGTCGTCAAGCTGATGGCCGACAAGTACGACTTTCCCATCGCCGCCCGCCGCCAGACCTGGCCGGAACGGGGCCAAGCCAGCCTCAAGGCGTTCTTCCCGCTGATGACCCCGGTCATCATCCTGGGCGGCATCCTGGGCGGGGTCTTCACGCCGACCGAGGCGGCGGCGGTGGCGGCGGTCTATGCGCTGATCATCAGCCTGTTCGTGCTGCGCACCATGACGGTCACCGACCTGCCCGACGTGCTGGGCCGCGCCGCGCTGACCTCGGCCGTGGTGCTGCTGCTGGTGGGCGCGGCCATGTCGTTCAAGACGGTCGTGTCGCTGTCGCAGACGCCGCAGATGATGGCCGACTGGATCCTGACGCTGACCGCCAACCCGCTGCTGCTGCTGTTGATGATCAACCTGCTGCTGTTCGTCGTCGGCATGTTCCTGGACGCGGGCCCGGCGATCATCATCCTGGCGCCGATCCTGGGCCCGGTCTTCACCGGCATGGGGGTGGACAGCGTGCATTTCGCCATCATCATGTGCGTCAACCTGACGGTGGGGCTGGCGACGCCGCCCATGGGGCTGGTGCTGTTCGTGGCCTCGGCCGTATCGGGCGAGAAGGTCATGACCATCGCCCGCGCCATCCTGCCGTTCCTGGCCGTCGAGGTCTTCGTGATCTTCCTGATCACCTATGTCCCGGCCATTTCCATGACCATTCCGCGCCTGACCGGGTTCGCGGATTAAGACCACCTAGGGAGGATACCATGCTGAAACCCGCACTGACCCTGGCCGCCGCGCTGATGCTGGCCGCCCCGGCCATGGCGCAGGAGTACACCCTGCGCGCCGTCGCCAATTCCAACGAGAACGACGAGGATTACGACGGCCTGCAGGTCTTCAAATCCCATGTCGAGGCGGCCTCGAACGGCGCCATCGCCGTCGAGATCTTCATGGGCACGCAGCTTTGCTCGAACGGGGCGGAATGCCTGCAGGGCGTGGCCGACGGGTCCATCGACGTCTACATCTCGACCTCGGACGGGGCGGCGGGGCTGTTCCCCTATCTGCAGGTGCTGGACCTGCCCTACATCATGGCCGACGACCGGGTGGCCGAGCGGGTGCTGTCGGGCGACTTCACCCGCACCCTGCGCGACATGGCGCTGGCCGACAGCGGCGACATGCTGCGGCTGATGACCATCGGCAATACCGGCGGCTGGCGCAACTTCGCCAACACCGAACGCCGCATCCAGACGCCTGCCGACCTGTCGGGGCTGAAGATGCGCACCGTGGTGGCCGACCTGCCGCAGGAACTGGTTCGCGCGCTGGACGCCTCGCCCACGCCGATCCCCTGGGCCGAGCTGTTCACCTCGCTGCAGACCAATGTGGTCGAGGGCACCGCGAACGGCATCACCGACATCATGTCGATGCGCTTCCCCGAGGCCGGGCTGCAATACCTGACGCTGGACGGGCACGCCTACATGGGCGCGATGTGGTGGATGTCGAACGAGACCTTCATGGCCATGCCCGAGGACATGCGCGCCATCGTGGTCGACGGCTTCTACCAGCTGCAGCAGGCGACCTTCGCCTCGCCCAAGCGCAAGTCCATCGCCGCCTACGAGGAGTTCACCGCCGGCGGCGGCGAGGTCTATGTGCCCACCGCCGAGGAGCGCGCCGCCTTCACCGAGGCCGCGGCCCCGGTCTATGACTGGTTCACCGGCAGCGTGGACGGCGGAGAGGAGATCCTGGCCACCTTCCGCGAGGCGGTGTCCCAGGCCGAGACCGAGCTGGCCGCCGAGCGCGCCCGCGACATCCAGTGACCCCGGGCGGGGGCCGTCATGGCCCCCGGTCGACCTTTCTGGGGGCGACCCTCGTCCCCACCCTTCCGATCTGATCCGGGATGCCGATGCCCCTGCCCCGCCTTGCCCAGTTGCCCGACCGCGCCCGCCTGCTGGCGCCGGGCCTGATGCTGGCGGTGACCGTCGCGATGGCGGCGCAGTTCCTCTCCAGCCATTACGGCGCCCCGGTCATGCTGATGGCGATCCTGCTGGGGATGCCGCTGCATGGGCTGGCCGAGGACAGCCTGGCCGGGCCGGGCATCGACTTTGCCGCGCGCGGGCTTCTGCGGATCGGGGTGGCGCTGCTGGGGCTGCGGGTCTCGCTGGACATGGTGGCGGCGATCGGCTGGCACTTCGTGGGACTGCTGGCCCTGTCCATCGGCGCGGTGATCCTGGCCTCGGTCGCGCTGGCCCGCAGGGTCGGTCAGGACCGGGCCTTCGGGCTGCTGACCGGCGGGTCGGTGGCGATCTGCGGCGCCTCGGCGGCCATGGCCATCGCCTCGGTCCTGCCCGCGCGCGAGACGACCGAGCGCGACCTGTCCTTTACCGTCATCACCGTCACCGCCCTGTCGACGGTGGCGATGATCGTCTATCCGATGCTGGCCTCGGCCCTTGGGATGGATCCGCACCAGACCGGCCTGTTCCTGGGCGGCACGATCCATGATGTGGCGCAGGTGGTGGGCGCGGGCTATTCCGTCTCGGACGAGACCGGCGACCTGGCCACGGTGGTCAAGCTGATCCGCGTGACCCTGCTGGCCCCGGTCGTGCTGATCGCGGCGCTGGTCCTGCGCCGCGCCAGTTCCGGCACGCAGACCCGCCCGCCCCTGCTGCCGGGCTTCGTGCTGGCCTTCCTGATCCTGGCGGCGGCCAATTCGGCGCATGTCGTGCCCGGGGTGGTGGTAGACGTGGCCTCGACCCTGTCGCGGGCGCTCTTGGTCGCGGCGGTGGCGGCGGTGGGCATGAAGACCTCGCTGGTGCGGCTGGCCGAGGTGGGCCCGGCCGCCATCGGCATGCTGCTGGTCCAGACCGCCGCGCTGGCCGCGCTGATCGCCGTGCCGCTGCTGCTGGGGCTGGTCTGACCCCGTTGCCCCGCGCATGAAAAAACCGGGCGCAGGGGCCCGGTCCTTCCGTCGTCTCGTGCGGTGCAGATCAGCCGTCGACGCCTTCATCATCGGCCGTTCCGTCCGTCTCGGCGCCGCCATCCTCGGCCTGACCGGTCTCGCCGGTCGTGGGCGCGCTCGGATCCACCGGGATCGTCTCGGCGACGGGATCGACCTCGTCACCCTCAATCGAGGCGGTGGGCGTGTCCAGCAACACGTCGTCCTGGCCGCTGAAGTTGGTCGAATCGACGGTCTCGGACACGGGCTCGTCGCCATCGGTCGAGGCTACGGTGCCGACCGGCGCCGCGTCGGTCTCGGGGGCCATCGGTGCGACGCCGTCGATCAGAACCAGCGTCCCCTCGGTGGGGCTGAAGACCATCTCGGTCGGCACGCCGCCGCGCTCGGCCGTGACGGCCAGCGCATCGTCGGTGCGGACGATGACGATGTTCTCATAGCCCTGCGCAACCAGTTCCTCGGCCACGGCCTCGTCGGTGTCGACGGTGGTCAGCGTCGGGAACTCGACCGCCTCCATGGTGGTCATGCCGGCGGGGGCCTCGGTCGTGGCGGTCTGCGCGAAGGATGCGGTGGCCATCAGCATGGCCAGAGCGGCGGCCTTGCCGCCCAGCTTGATCGTCTTGACGGGATTGGTCATTGCGGTCTCCAGTCCGTTGTTCGGGGTGCGGCAGCGTTGCCGCGATTGGACAGTCAACGGATGCGCGGGCCGCGAAGTTCACTCACGGGGCGATCACCCCCGCGTGTCCTGCGCCAAGCCGTTGAGCGCATGGCAGGTTTTGCCTGCCTGGCCTCAAGCGATCGTGCGCGGAAAGCGCGGCCCCTCACCGCCCGGTGGCTGGAATCCGCCCGGCCGCCCCCGCCCCGCACCGCCCATTCCGGCGGGGTTTCGCTGCCGCCGTGCGGTCTTGGCCCCGCGCTCTGGGCATTCCCGCAACGGCAGGTCTAGCAAGGGCGCCTCGCTGCCCGGCCTTTCGCCGGGTGGACGTCACGACCACAGAAGATGGAGACATGACATGATCCGCACCCTGACCGTCGCCTTGGGACTGGGCCTGCTGCCCGCCGCCGTTCTGGCGCAGGACATCGACACCGACGCCACCTACGAGGCCGCCCGCAACCAGCTGGGCATCCTGCAATACTGCCAAGATCAGGGCTTCACCGGCGCCGAGGCCGTCACGGCCCAAGGCCAGCTGATCGCCATGCTGCCCGAGGGCGACGCGACCGCCGGCACCACCGCCGAGGAGAAGGGCACCGAGGGCATGGTCGCCGTGGGCGAGGCGGAACTGTCGCTGGCCGACGCCGCCGAAAGCCAAGGGAACACCGTCGAGGTCACCTGCCAGCAGATCGAGGCCGCCGTGAACGAGGTCGCCCCGACCCTGCCCGCCGGCTGATCCGGACAGGATGCAGGAGGCCGGGTCCGCCGGCCCCCTGCGCTTGGTCAGACGCGAGGATCGTGCGGCGGGGTATCGAAGACCTCGGCGGTCGCCACGCGGGCGGTCGGCTCGTCCTCGGCCACGGCCCCGGCCTCGACCAGATCACGCGCCTCGTCCTCGTCCTCGCTGGCCAGAGCAGGCGGCGCCTCTCCGGCCAGGAAGTTGCCGAACTTCTCCCATCCGGGCACATGGTCGGCCAGCACGCGCATGACGACCAGCACCGGCACGGCGATGACCATGCCGATCACCGACCACAGCCAAGCCCACAGCGCCACGGCCAGAAAGACCACGACCGTGTTCATCTGCAGCCGGCGCGACACGAAATAGGGCGTGATGATCTGCCCCTCCAGCGAAGTGAGGCCCAGATAGGTCAGCGCGACCATGGCGGGCCAGAAGACGCCCGGCATCACCACCAGCGCCACCAGCGCGGCGATGGCCACCCCGGCGATGGCGCCCAGATAGGGGATGAAGTTCAGGATGAAGGCGCCCAGCCCGAACAGAAGCGCGCCGGGCATGCCCCAGGCCCACATCGCCAAGCCCACGGCCAGCCCCAGCCCGGCATTGATGATGGTGATCGCGCCCAGGTAGTTGCCAAGCGAATCCTCGATCTGGCGCAGCGCCAGATAGGCGCCCCGCTTGTCGCGCAGCCGGTCGAAGCTTTGCACGATCTTGAGATAGAGAAGGTCGCCCGAGGCGATCATGAAGAACAGCAGGATCAGCGTGAAGACCACCTGCCCCAGCAGCAGCGGCGTGGTGGTCGCGACCATGCCGAGCGTCGTCTGCCCCTCGGGCTCGATGCGGATGGCGGGGCGCGTGTCCTCGGCATCGTTCGCGGACTGCGCCTCGTCGATGCGCTGCGCCGCGTCGCGCAGGCCCGACAGGCTTTCCTGGACGTTCTCGAACTTGGTTTCCAGCTGCGCGCTGATGGTGGGCATGTTGTTCATCGCCCGGCTCAGCGGCCCGCTGGCGGCATAGGCGACGACGGCCACGGTCAGCAGGATCGACAGCGTGATCCCCGCCGCCGTCAGCACGTCGGGAATGCCCCGGCGCTCGGCAAAGCGGCGCATCGGCGTGAAGACGAAGAACAGCAGCCCCGCCATGGTCACCGGCATCAGGAAATCGCGGCCTGCCGCCACGGCCGAAAAGGCCATGATCATGAAGATTCCGATGATCGCCCAGTTGGCCAGTCGCGGCATGCGGCTGTTTTCGCTTTCCGTGAAGCCCGGAAACATCTGTCCCTTGGGACGTGGCATAAGACCCCCGATCGACGCCGTCACGCTGGCGCAGTTTCAGCGGCGAACGCGCGCGGCGGGCCGGTTGTTCCGACCCGCCGCGCCTTGGGCCTCAAAGATCACACGATTTCGTCAGGACGGACCGTGACGGCCGCCCCTTACAACGGATGGTCGCCCGAGGCGTCGATGACGCGGGTGGGCAGGCCCATCTCGCCCAGCAGCTCCAGGAAGGGCCGCGCGGGCAGGTCCTCGACATGGGCCATCTTGCCCGCGTCCCAAGGACCGCGCGCGATCAGGATCGCCGCCGCCACCGGGGGCACGCCCGCGGTATAGCTGATCCCCTGGCTGCCGACCTCGTCGAAGGCCTCCTTGTGGTCGGCGACGTTGTAGATGAAGACCTCGCCCGGCCTGCCGTCGCGGGTGCCCTTGACCAGATCGCCGATGCAGGTCTTGCCCTCGTAATCGGGCGCCAGGCTGGCCGGGTCGGGCAGGACCGCCTTGACGACCTTCAGCGGCACGACCTGCCGCCCGTCATCCAGCGTCACCGGCTGCTCGGACAGAAGGCCCAGCTTCTGCAGCACGGTGAAGACGTTGATGTAATGTTCGCCGAAGCCCATCCAGAAGCGCACGTCCGCCTGCGGATAGCGCGCGGACAGCGAATGGACCTCGTCATGGCCGGAGAGATAGGCGGTGCGCTTGCCCACGACGGGCAGATCCCATTCGCGGCCCACCTCGAACATGCGGTTTTCCTGCCACGCGCCCTTCTGCCAGGAATAGACCGTGCCGGTGAACTCGCGGAAGTTGATCTCGGGGTCGAAGTTGGTGGCAAACCAGCGGCCGTGGGATCCGGCGTTGATGTCCACGATGTCGATGCTGTCGACCGTGTCGAAATACTCGTCTTCGGCCAGACGCGCATAGGCATTGACCACGCCCGGATCGAAGCCCGCGCCCAGGATGGCGGTGACGCCGGCCTTGGCCACGTCCTCGCGCCGGGTCCATTCGTAGTTGCCGTACCAGGGCGGCGTCTCGCAGACCTTGGCGGGATCCTCGTGGATGGCGGTGTCGACATAGGCGGCGCCGGTGCGGATGCAGCCCTCCAGCACGGTCATGTTGATGAAGGCGGTGCCCACGTTGATGACGATGGCCGCGTCGACCTTGCGGATCAGCGCCTCGACCGCGCCCGCATCCATCGCGTCCAGCGGGTGGCTGGCGAAGGGCATGTCATGGCCCTTGTCGCGCAGGGTCCGGATGATCGCATCGGCCTTGGCCTGGGTGCGGTTGGCGATATGCAGGTCGCCGAATTCATCCGCCCATTGCGCGACCTTGTGGGCCACGACCTGGGCCACGCCACCGGCACCGATGATGAGCACGTTCTTCTTCGCCAAGTCAGTCTCCTTGTCGCGGGGTCGCAGAGGGGGCGCCGTCAGGACAGGCTGCCCTTGAATTCGTCATAGGAAAAGTCGCGGACGGTGCGGATGCTGCCATCCTCGTCGCGGATCGCGATGGAGGGCTGGGCCAGGCCGTTGAACCAGTTCTTCTTGACCATCGTGTAGCCCGCCGCGTCCGAGATGCTGATCCGGTCGCCGATCTGCAGGGGCCTGGCAAAGCGCGCCTCGCCGAAGATGTCGCCCGCAAGGCAGGTCTTGCCCGCCACCTGATAGACGTGGTCGCCCTCCTGCGGCAGCTTGGCATCCTCGCGATAGATCAGCAGGTCCAGCATGTGCGCCTCGGTGCTGCTGTCGACGATGGCCACCTGCTTGCCAGTGTCGAGGATGTCCAGCACGCTGACCTCCAGCGTGGTCGTCTTGGTGACGCTGGCCTCGCCCGGCTCCAGATAGGCCTGCACGCCATAGCGGTCCTGGAAGGCCTTGAGCCGGTCGGCCAGCCGGTCCAGCGGATAGCCCTCGCCGGTGAAGTGGATGCCGCCGCCCAGGGACACCCAATCCAGCCGCTCCAGCAGCCCGCCGAACTCGGCCTCGATCCGGGTCAGCTGGCGGTCGAAGAGGTCGAAGTCGCCGTTCTCGCAATTGTAGTGGATCATGACGCCGCTGATCCGGTCCAGCGCATCCTCCAGACGGTCCAGATCGGATTCGCCCAGACGCGAGAAGGGCCGCGCCGGGTCGGCCAGATCGAAGCCGCTGGTCGAGAAACGCGGGTTCAGGCGCAGGCCGGTGGCGATGCCCTGCGCGCGGGCGCCGTGGCGGTCCAGCTGGGTCAGGCTGTTGAAGATGATCTTGTCGGCATAGGACACGGCCTCGTCGATCTCGTGATCGGCCCATGCCACGGAATAGGCATGGGTTTCCTTGCCGAAGGTCTCGCGCCCCAGGCGCAGTTCATACAGCGAGGACGAGGTCGTGCCGTCCATGTAGTCGCGCATCAGGTCGAAGACCGACCAGGTGGCAAAGCACTTCAGCGCCAGCAGCGCCTTGGCGCCGGAGGCCTCGCGCAATTGGGCGACCTTTTCCATGTTGGCCCGCAACAGGCCCATGTCGATCAGGTAATGCGGCGTCTGCGGCAGGGTCATCGGCCAACCTTCCTGTGAAAGCGCAACGGGTTGCGAAGCCGCGATATAGCCACGCCCCCCGGTTTTCGCAAGGAAGCATGGCCGGGCCGTGACAGCTGCATGACAAACGGGCCTTAAGGCCCGCCGTTTCCCAAGCGGACGCGGCCTTTAGCCGGCGGTGTCGCGGGTGGCCAGGCGGCGCAGTTCGCGCTTGACCAGCTCCAGCTCGGCCCGCAGCGCCGAGATCTCGGCCGTCATGTCGTCGTCCAGCATCCGGCCCGCCATCAGCGTCAGCCGGTCCAGCACATGCCCGCCCGGCGTGCTGTCGGTGCCGCCCTCGCCGCTGTCGGTCTTCAGAAGCAGGGTCTGGATCCCGTCGCCCAGGGCCTGCGCGGGCAGGTCGACCTCGACCCGCCATTCCGCCTCGCCCGTCTCGGACAGGCGCGCCTCGGCCAGGACCTCGCCGTGCTGGACCAGCACGATGCGGGCCGGCGGGCCCTTGGGATCGGTCAGCCGTCCGCGCCAGACGCCGCCCTTCAGGCCATAGCTTTCGAATTGCGGCATCGCGGCCTCCTCAGATATGGGCGCGGGGGTGGCGGGACAGGATCACGTCCCGCAGAGAGACGGCGTTCATGTAGGGCGCCTCCAGGATCACGTCCAGCCAGGCCTTGTCGACCGAGCGCTGCGACAGCTCGGCATAGCCCAGGTCGAACTCGACCACCCGCTGGCAGCCCGGTCCCTCGATCGGGTCGCCCATCTGGCGCAGCAGCGTCTCGGTGTTGGGCCCCTGCTGGATGTTCAGCCGGGAATAGACGCGGATGGGCCGTTCGGCCTGCAGCATGGCGTCCAGCCGGACGATGTAATGCCCGCCCAGGTTTTCCAGCGCCTCGGGCGGCAGGGCCAGGGAAAAGGACAGGTAGCTGCCCGAGAAGCCCATCACCTCCAGCTTGATGCCGTATTCGGCCAGGTCGGTGGCCAGCCGGTTGCGGGTCTGGCACAGGATCAGCGCCCGCTCGGGGCAGTCGTGATAGAGCGCGACCTCCTCGGACAGCCACTTGCCGTCCGGGGGCGAGATCAGCGCCGGCAGCGTGCTGCGCGAGGACATCACCTGCGGGCGCCAGCGCCAGTCGGTCCCCGCCGGCAGGTCGATCCGCGCCAGCGAGTTGCCCGCCCGCACCGCCCGGGCATCGGCGATCTGCAGAAAGCGCGCCAGCACCTGCTGCAGGTCCCGCGCCTCGTCGCGCAGGTCGTGGTCGACCGGCTGCTGGCGCAGGGTCACGGTCTTGAGAAAGCGGTTCCACTGGCGGAAGGCGTTGCGGCGGATGCGCCCGGACAGCCAGCCCTTGTCATGCGTGGCCATGGATCGTCCCCCGGTTCGATAGGCCGGCTGCGGCAGGGCGGTGCCCGCACCGGTTCAGGCCCGGCACCCGCGCGGCTGCGGCCCGTCCCGGCCCGGTTTCGGCGTGGCGGCGATTCGTCATGCGGTCCAACCCATTACACGTTCCCCGGGAATAGACCGGCGGTCCTTGCAGGACAACCCATAGAGCGGCCCCGTCAGGCCAGCAAGGCATCCAGCCGCGCGGCGCAGATGAAATCGTTGTCGGTCAGCCCGCCGGCGGCATGGGTGGTGAAGGTGACGGCACAGTATCCCCACCCGAAGGCGATGTCGGGATGATGACCCTGCCGGTTGCCCAGCCAGGCCGCCAGGTTGGCCAGCTCGACCGCCTTGGCGAAACCCTTGACCTCGAGGCGCCGGGTGATGGCGCGGGCATCGTCCGACATCCGCCAGCCGGTCAGCCCGGCCAGCATCCGGTCGGCGGTGGCCGCGTCATGGGGCGCGGTTCCCGCCGCGCAGGGCGTGCAGGTGCGCGAGGCAAGATCGGGGGCGGCAGGATCGGGGTGGGTCATCGGCATCTCCCTTGGTGGTCCGTCACAGCAGCGGCGAGGCCAGCGCCAGCAGGTTGTTGCGGATCCGGCGCCCCGCGCTCCAGTCGCGGACCTCGTCCAGGCTGATGGCGCGGGCGCGGTCGACATAGCTGGCCTGCCGCGCATCCAGCATGCCCACGAATTCGGGGTCGAAGACCGCCATGTTGACCTCGTAGTTCAGCTCGAAGCTGCGCCGGTCCAAGTTGGCGCTGCCGATCATCGCCATGCGCCCGTCCACGGTCAGGATCTTGGAATGCAGAAGCCCGTCTTGGAACAGCATCAGCCGCACCCCCGCCGCCAGCAACCCATAGTAGAACCCCTGGCTGGTCGCGCCCACGATCAGGCTGTCGTTGCGCGCGGGCAGGATCAGGGTCACCTGCACGCCCCGCCGCGCCGCCGCCCGGATCGCCGCATCCAGCGCCGCGTCGGGCACGTAATAGGGCGTGGTGATCACCACCCTGTCGCGCGCCGCATGCAGCATCGCATTGAGGCAGTCGGACACGCTGCCCGCCCGCAGGTCGGGGCCCGTCGCCACCACCTGCGCGGCCAGCCCCGGATCGGCCACCGGCGCGACCGGCTGCAGCATCGGCCCCAGGTCGCGGCCGGTATAGCTCATCCAGTCGCCCAGAAAGACCGCCTGCAGCTGGCGCACGGCGGGCCCCTCGACCGACACCAGGATGTCGATCCAGGGGCCGAAGCGCGCCTTCACCGCGAATGCCATGTCGGCGCAGTTGCGGCTGCCGGTGAAGGCCAGCCGGTTGTCGATCACCAGGATCTTGCGGTGGTTGCGCAGGTCCAGCCGCTGGAACAGCACGCTGATGAAGGGCAGGCCCCAGGGAAAGGCGGTGACGCATTCCGCCCCCGCCTGGCTCATCTCGTCCCACAGGACCGAGCGCACCAGCGCGCGCGAGCCCAGCGCATCCACGATCACCCGGCATTGCACGCCCCGCGCCTCGGCCCGACAGATGGCCGCCGCGATCTTGGTGCCGCTGGCATCGGGCAGCCAGATGTAGAACAGCACATGGACGTGATCGCGCGCCGCGTCGATTGCCGCGACCAGCCGGTCGATGGCCGCATCGCTCTCCTCCAGCAGTACCAGCCGGTTCCCGTCCACCGCCTGCATGCCGCCCACCGCGGCATTGGCGGCGATGATCGGGCCGGCGGGATCGGGCGGCTCGGCCAGGACGGCGGGCACGGGGGTCTTCAGCCCGGTCAGGCGGTCGCGCACGTCGGCCATGCGCTGCACCTCGGCCTGGTTCATCCGCACCTCGCCGAACAGCAGGTAGGCGGCGATCCCCAGCAGCGGCACGGCTTCGACCACCATGATCCAGACCAGCCGGACCGAGGGCTCGACCCGGGGACGCAGAAGCACGCGGGCGATGATCACCAGCGACAGGGTCGTATGCGTCAGAAAGAACAGGGTGGCCCACATGGCGGGCAATATCCGCCGCCCCCCCGGCAATTGCAATTCCCCGCTTGCCGGCCTATCTGGGGGCCTGAAACAGCCAAGGCCATTCGCGATGAACTGGATCACGAACTACGTCCGCCCGCGCATCAACTCGCTGTTCTCGCGCCGCGAGGTGCCCGAGAATCTGTGGACCAAATGCCCCGAATGCGGGACGATGCTGTTCCATCGCGAACTGTCGGACAACCTGAACGTCTGCACCACCTGCGACCACCACATGCCGATCACCCCGCGCGAACGCTTCGGCGCGCTGTTCGACGGCGGCGCCTTCGTCGAGGTGAAGGTCCCCGACCCGATCTCCGACCCGCTGCAGTTCCGCGACCAGAAGAAATATCCCGACCGCATGAAGGCCGCCCAGAAGGCCACCGGCGAGAAGGAGGCGATGCTGGTCGCCGAAGGCGAGGTCGGCCGCACCCCGGTCATCGCGGTCGGCCAGGATTTCAGCTTCATGGGCGGATCCATGGGCATGTATGTCGGCAATGCCATCGTCGCCGCCGCCGAACGCGCGGTGAAGGTCAGAAAGCCCCTCGTCCTCTTCTCCGCCGCCGGCGGCGCCCGCATGCAGGAAGGCATCCTGTCCCTGATGCAGATGCCCCGCACCACCGTCGCGGTCGAGATGCTGAAAGAGGCGGGCATCCCCTATGTCGTCGTCCTGACCCATCCGACCACGGGCGGGGTCACGGCAAGCTACGCGATGCTGGGCGACATCCACATCGCCGAACCCAATGCCCTGATCTGCTTCGCCGGCCCCCGCGTCATCGAACAGACCATCCGCGAGAAGCTGCCCGAGGGCTTCCAGCGCGCCGAATACCTGCTGGAACACGGCATGCTCGACCGCGTGACCCACCGCCTGAAGTTGCGCGACGAGCTGGTCTCGATCCTGCGGATGCTGGGCGGCCTGCCCGCCCCCACCCGCGCCGACCTGCCCGCCCCCGCCCCGAACCCGTCATCGACCCCGCCCCGCCCGCGCCCGCCACACCGGCGTAAGGCATCTTCTTCACGAAAACATCCCGGGGGTCCGGGGGCTGGCCCCCGGCTGTATCATGGACCATTCCGACGCCATCCTGTCCCGCCTGATGGCGCTGCACCCCAAGGTCATCGACCTGTCGCTGGACCGCCTGCACCGCCTGCTGGCGGCCCTGGGCCATCCCGAACACCGCATCCCGCCGGTCGTCCACATCGCGGGCACCAACGGCAAGGGCAGCACGCAGGCGATGATCCGCGCGGGGCTCGAGGCCGGGGGCGCGCGCGTCCATGCCTATACCTCGCCGCATCTGGCCCGGTTCAACGAACGCATCCGGCTGTCGGGCGCGCTGATCGACGATCAGGCCCTTAGCGCCACTCTGGCCGAATGCGAGGCCGCCAATGACGGCCAGCCGATCACCTTCTTCGAGATCACCACCGCCGCCGCCTTCCTGGCCTTCTCGCGGACCCCGGCCGACTACACCCTCCTCGAGGTGGGCCTGGGCGGGCGGCTGGACGCCACCAACGTGATCGCTTCGCCGCGCCTGACGGTCATCACCCCCGTCTCGATCGACCACACGCAATATCTGGGCGACACCCTGCCGCTGATCGCCGCCGAGAAGGCCGGGATCCTCAAGCCCCGCGTCCCGGTCGTCATCGCCGCCCAGGAGGACGCCGCCCTGCGGGTGATCGAGGCCCGCGCCATGGGCCTCAGCGCGCCCATCCTGGCCCATGGCCAGCACTGGATGATCCAGCCCGAACGCGATGGCATGGTCTTTCAGGACGATCACGGGCTGTGGGACCTGCCGCGCCCGAACCTGATCGGCCCGCACCAGATCCAGAACGCCGGCACCGCATTGGCCGCCCTGCGCGCGCTCGGCGCGACCGAGGCGCAGGCCCGCGCCGCCGTCACGACCGCCGACTGGCCCGCCCGGATGCAGCGTCTGCGCCACGGCCCGCTGGTCGATCTGGCGGGCGCGTCCGAGTTGTGGCTGGACGGCGGGCACAATCCGGCGGGCGGGCTGGCGCTGGCCGCGACGCTGGCGGCCATGCCGCAGCGCCCGACCCATCTGGTCTGCGGCATGCTGAACACCAAGGATGTCGCGGGCTACCTGCGCCCGCTGGCCGCCCATGCCGCCAGCCTCACCGCCATCGACATCCCCGGAGAGCCGAATACCCTGCCCGCCTCGGACACGGCCCAAGCGGCGACCGCCGTCGGCATCCCGACCCGCACCGCCCCGGATGCGGCGGCGGCGCTGCGCGCCATCACCGCCACCGACCCGGCGGCGCGCATCCTCATCTGCGGCTCGCTCTATCTGGCGGGCCGCATCCTGCGGGAAAACGGCTGATCCGGCGCAACCATGCGCGCGGCCCGGGTGTTGCCCCTGATCCAGACAAGCGAGGCGTCATGACGCAATCCCCTCCGGATGACCAAGACCCGGATTTCCGGGCATCGATGATGCCCCCTCCGGCCAGCCGGGCCGCAGGCACTCCCACCCCCGACAGCCCGCCCCGCGATCCCCGCACGGCAGTCCTGCGGGGGCTGGCGAACCGCTGCCCCAATTGCGGCGAGGGGCAGCTGCTGCAGGGTTTCCTGACGGTGAATGCCGAATGCGACCACTGTCAGGCGCCGCTCGGCCGCTATCCGGCGGCGGACGGCCCGGCCTTCTTCACCATGACGATCATGCTTCTGGTCCTGATCCCGCTTCTGGGCATCGTCTGGACCGTCTGGCGCCCCGAGCCGCTGACCCTGCTGGCCATCACCGGCATCATCATGACGCTGATGACGCTGGCGCTGCTGCGGCTGATCAAGGGGGCCTTCATCGGCTATCTCTGGGCCAACAACGAACAGGACCGGGGCGCCTGACCGCCCCGGCCCGGATCTCGGGGCCCGACCTCAGGCCCCCAGATCTCAGGTCCTGTCCCAGTCCCAAGGCGTCGTGAACTCGCCAAGCCGGGCGGCCACCTCGGCCTCGTCGGCGCCTGCATGCGACAGGCGCGCCACCAGCCCGCGCTTCTTGTCCTCCTGGACCGCGGTGACATGGGCGCCGGTCCCCTCCAGCACCGCATCGAAGACCCGGGTGATCGCCAGCTTGCGCAGCTCGGGCTTGAAGATCTTGCCGACGGCGGTCTTGGGCAGCTCGGGCAGGATCTCGACATGCTTGGGGATCGCCGCGCGCTCGTGGATATGCGTCCTGGCGTGCTCCATCAGCTCCTTGATCGACACCTCGGCCCCCGCGACCAGTTCGACATAGGCGCAGGGCAGCTCGCCCGCGAAGGCGTCGGGCTGGCCGATGGCCCCCACGAAGGACACCGCCGGGTGGGACAGCAGCCCCTCCTCGATCTCGGCCGGATCGATGTTGTGGCCGCCCCGGATGATCAGGTCCTTGGCCCGGCCCGTGATCCACAGATAGCCGTCCGCATCCAGCCGCCCCAGATCGCCGGTGCGCAGATAGACGTCGTCGCAGAACAGCCGGTGGTTCTTGTCCGCCTCGGTATAGGTCGAGCCGGGGAAGACTCCGGGATTGGCGATGCAGATCTCTCCGACCTCGTCGGTGGCGCATTCCTGCACCTGGCCCGCCTCGCTATGGTTGAGGATCCGCACATGCGTGTGGGGCAGCGGGATGCCGACCGAACCCACCTTCTTCTTGCCGTCCACCGGGTTGCAGCTGACCAGGCAGGTCGCCTCGGTCAGGCCATAGCCCTCGGCGATCTCGACGCCGGTGGCGGCCTTGAAGCGGTTGTACAGCTCGATCGGCAGCGGAGCCGATCCCGAGATCGCGGTCTTGAGACTGCTGACATCGGCATTCACGGGGCGCTGCATCAGGGCCGCGATGGCGGTGGGGACGGTGATCAGGAAGGTCGCCTGCCAGCGCTCGATCAGGCCCCAGAAGTTGTCGAAGACGCCGTCGCCGCGATACCCCGCAGGCGTCGGCATGACCATGTGCGCACCCGATGAGATGCAGGACATCAGCACCGGATAGGCCGCGAAGACATGGAACATCGGCAGCGGGCACATCAGCACGTCGGTCTCGTCGAAGAGCAGCGTGCCCCCCAGCCAGCCGTTGTAGATCATGCCGGAATACTTGTGCTGCGCCACCTTGGGCGTGCCGGTCGTGCCGCCGGTGTGGAAATAGGCCGCGACCCGGTCCTGCCGGACATCGTCGAAATCCAGCTGCTTGTGGCTGTGCGCGCTGGCCGCCGCCTCGAAGTTCAGGATCTTGGCCCTGTGGCGGACCTTCACCTTGGGCCGGATCAGCGGCACGATGAAGCGCTTGATGCCGCGCAGATGACGGTTCAGGTCGATCTCGATCACATGGGTCACGTCGGGGGCCTGGGCCACGGCCTCGGCGGCCTTCTGGGCCACGTCGGTCTTGGGGAAGGCCCGCAGCGTCACCAGCACCTTGGCCCGCGTCTCGCGCAGGATCCCGGCGATCTGGCGGGTGTCCAGAAGCGGGTTGATCGGATTGACGATCCCCGCCGTGGCCCCGGCCAGCAGCACGACCGGCGTCTCGATGCTGTTGGGCAGCAGATAGGCGATGGTGTCGTCCGGCCCCACGCCCAGGCTGCGGAAAAGGTTCGCGGTCTCGGTCACCCGCTCCAGCAGGTCCTGCCAGCTCAGCGTGACGGACGGATCGCGCGGCCCCGACAGCAACTGGAACGAGATCGCCGGTCGGGTCGGCACGCGCGCGGCGGTGCGGGCCAGAAACTCGTAGATCGTCACCGGCAGGTCGCGGTCCTCGTAGCGGCTCTCGGCCTCGATCCGATCGCGGTCGTCGTAGCTGCTGAACTTGGCCATGTGGTCCCCTCCTCGCCGGACCGACGATATGCGGCCCCTCCCGGCCCGCAGGATGGAACCATTCAATCGAACGGAGCAAGGGCCGGTCGCGATTGCCCGCGTAAAAACGCCGCGTCAGACCGGGGTCGACGCGGCGTCAGGCCGGTGGCGGATCACGCCGTGGCGGGGATCCGCAGCACCTGGCCGGGATAGATCTTGTCGGGATCGCTCAGCATGGGCCGGTTCGCCTCGAAGATGGCGTTGTACTGCGCGGCGCTGCCCAGATGGTCCTTGGCTATGGCCGACAGGGTCTCGCCCTTCTTCACCGTATGGAAGACGGGGGCGGGCGCATCCTCGGGCAGATCGGCCTCGACCTTGGCGATGCCTTGGATGTTGCCGACCGCCAGGATCAGCTTTTCCAGAACCTCGCGGTCGGCCCCGCGCGATTCGACCACCACCGTGTCGCCGCGCAGCCGCAGATGCACGTCGCCGGCATCCAGGTTCAGCGATTGCAGCTCGGCCTTGAGCGCCGCGACCTTGCGCTGCGTCTCGACGTCCGCATCCGCCTTCGCGGCGGGGGTGGCCGGGGCGGCGTCCGCCGGGGTTGCCGCGGGGGCGGGCGCGGCCTCGGCCTTGCCGAAGACAGCCTTGCCGGCATCTTTCACGAAATCCCAGATGGCCATGTCCTGATCGTCCTTTTGCAAACTCGCCGGACGAACGACGAACGGAAGGGTGCGGTTCCGTGCCGCACCCCCCTGCCCGGCGGCGGAGGAGAGAAACCGCCTGTTAACGCTTGGATGCGTAGGGTGGCGGGGGATGCCGGCGGACCGGGCGGGGGTGAGGATGCGCATGAAACACAGGGTCCTGGCCCTGACAGTGGCCGGGCTTCTGGCGGCGGCATGCAGCCCGCAGGCCGCGACACCGCCCCCCAAGGACCCCCATGCCGTGCAGGTCGGCCCGCCCGGCGCGGCCCTCTGCCGGCCCGCGGGTGCCGCCCAGACCGCCGCGGGCGCCGCCGCCACGAATGCCCTGCGCGGGCCTGCCGGGCTGGTTGCCGTCACCCCCGATCCGCTGCTGTCCCGGGTGGCCGCCGCCCATGCCTGCGACATGGCCCGGCGGGGGCGCATGACCCATCTGGGCACCACCACCACCGGCCCCGCGATGCGGCTGAAGCAGGCGGGCTACCGGCCCGCCATCTCGGCCGAGAATATCGCGGCGGGCCCGTTCTCGCTGTCGCGGGTGCTGGCGGAATGGACCGCCTCGCCGGGGCACCGGGCCAATATCCTGCTGCCGCAGATGCGCGATTTCGGCGTGGGTCAGGCGCTTGGGCCGGACGGGCGGAATACCTATTGGGTGGCGGTCTATGCCGCGCCGCGCTGAGGCCTGCCGCTCAGGCGGTCCGCGCCAGCGCCGGGTCGCCCTGCCGGCCCGGGCCGTCGGTGAACTGCATCCGCGCCAGCCGCGCGTACAACCCGCCCTCGGCCACCAGCTGGTCATGGCTGCCCGTCGCCACGATGCGGCCCTGATCCAGCACGACGATCCGGTCGGCCTGCTTCACGGTCGCCAGGCGGTGCGCCACGACGATCGTGGTGCGTCCCTGGGCCAGCCGGTTGACCGCCGCCTGCACCAGCGATTCGGATTCCGCGTCCAGCGCGCTGGTCGCCTCGTCCAGCAGCAGGATCGGCGCGTCGCGCAGCATGGCGCGGGCGATGGCCACGCGTTGGCGCTGGCCGCCCGACAGCATCACGCCGCGTTCGCCCAAGGCCGTCTCGTAGCCCTGCGGCAGGGCGGCGATGAACTCGTGCGCATGGGCCGCCCGGGCCGCCGCCTGCACCTCGGCATCGCTGGCCTCGGGACGGCCAAGCCGGATGTTCTCGGCCGCCGAGGCCGCGAAGATGACCGGGTCCTGCGGCACCAGCGCAATTTGGCCGCGCAGGTCCGTGCGGGCCAGGTCGCGCAGGTCGATCCCGTCCAGCGTCACCCGCCCCTCGGCCGGGTCCCAGAACCGCTGGATCAGCTGGATCACCGTCGTCTTGCCCGCGCCCGAGGGGCCGACAAGCGCCACCGTCTCTCCGGGGCGGATGGTCAGGTCGATCCCGTCCAGGGCCGCCGCATCGGGGCGCGTGGGAAAGCGGAACCCCACCCCCTGCAGCGCGATCTGGCCGCGCAGGGGCTGCGGCAGGGGCTGCGGATGGGGCGGATCGACCAGCGTGTCCTCGGCCGACAGCAGCTCGGCCAGACGCTCGGTCGCGCCGGCGGCGCGCTGCAATTCGCCCCAGATCTCGGACAGGGCGCCGGTCGCGCTGGACACCAGGATCGCGTAGATGACGAACTGCACCAGCTGGCCCGCCGTCATCGCGCCCTCCTGCACGTCGCGCGCGCCGATCCACAACACGCCGATGACGCCCGCGAAGATCAGGAAGATCACGATGGCGGTCATCACCGCGCGTGTGGCGATGCGGGTCCGGGCCACGCGATAGGACTGTTCGGTCACCTCGTCGAAACGGGCGATGCTGCGCGCCTCGGCGGTATAGGCCTGCACGGTCTGGGCGGCCAGCAGCGTCTCGGACGCGGTGCCCGAGGACGCCGCGATCCAGTCCTGGTTGGCCCGCGACAGCGCGCGCAGGCGCCGCCCCAGCAGGATGATCGGGATCAGGATCGCGGGCACGATCAGCAGCACCATCGCCATCAGCTTGACCGAGGTCCAAGCCAGCATCGCCATGCCTCCCGCCAGGATCAGCATGTTGCGCAGCGCGATGGACAGCGACGAGCCCACGACCGACTGGATCAGCGTCGTGTCGGTGGTGATGCGCGACAGGATCTCTCCGGTCATGACGCGTTCGAAGAAGGCGGGGGACAGGGTGATGACGCGGGCATAGACGGCCTTCCGGATGTCGGCCACGACCCGCTCGCCCAAGCGTGTCACGAAGAAATAGCGCGCCGCCGTGCCCAGGGCCAGCGCCGCCACGATCAGCAGCGCGGCGCCGAAATAGCGGTCCAGCAGCCCCGCCCCGTCGTCGAAATTGTCGACCACGCGGCGCGCGGCCAAGGGCAGGATCAGGCTGATACCCGAGGTCACGACCAGCGCCAGCATCGCCAGCATCACCTGAAGGCGATAGGGCCGCACGAAGGGCCACAGCGCGCCAAGCGCCCCCACCTGCCTGCTGGTGGGCCGGTCTTCCTGATTGCCTGCGCCGCGTCTCATGCCTGTCTGTGCCCGGATGATGTCCCCGCCCCGGTCTAGGGTGCCGGGGGGCGAAGGACAAGCGTTCCGGATGTCACGCCCCGAGGGCCAGCGCCGGGTCCCGGCGGGCCAGCGCGGCCTCCAGCAGGTCGATCGCCGCGGCCAGGCGGCCGTCGATCAGCTGCAGGTGCCGGGTCCAGTCGGCCAGGCCCTCCAGCGCCTCGGCCCCGTCCGAGATGCCGCGCAGCCCGATCAGCGGCACCCTGAAACGCTGCGCCGCGCGCAGATGGGCAAAGGTCTCCATGTCGACCATGTCCTCGGCGATGGCCGTGTAGGCGGGGCCGCTGACGATGTCGGCGCCGGTCGACAGGCTAGCCACGGGCAGGCCGGGGATGCGATGGGGGATGTCGATCACCCGCGGCAGGTCCAGGAACGGCGTGCAGCCGCGCGGGAACCCGAGCGCGCTGGCATCCATGTCGCGCCACGCGACCGCGCCCACCTGATAGACCTGCCCCTGCGCCAGCCGCGCCGATCCCGCCGATCCAAGCGAGACGACCAGCCGAGGGCGCACCGTCAGGGCGGCCAATGCGGCAGTCAGTTCCACGGCGGCCTCGACAGGCCCCACGCCGGTCATCAGGGGCCGGATGCGGGCGCGCAAAGTCGGGCCGTATTCCGCCTCGGCCGCCATGACGAAGAGGACGGGCAGGCCCGCGATCATGTCGGGGGCGGTCGGGTCGGGGGCGCGGGTCATTCGGACACCTTCCTCGGGGGGCTGGGATCCCGGGTCGCATGGCGCGGCAGGCCGGGTCAAGCCTGCTGGCCCCTTGCGGCACGGCGCCGGGCTGTGGCAGGGGTGCGGGGTCAATCAGGGGGCATGCCGCATGGGTCAGGTCAGCGATCTCTACTCCCGCAAGGTGGCGGCGGGGCAGCTGCGCGCGGACCCCGCGCAGCAGCAGGTGCTGCCCCACATGGACCATGTGCTGGACCAGATGCAGGCCGCCCCCGCACCCAAGCGCTCGGCCTGGCGGGCGTTCCTGGGGGTGGGCAGCCCCGATCCCGCGCCCGCCGCCAAGGGGCTGTACCTCTGGGGCGGGGTGGGGCGGGGCAAGTCGATGCTGATGGACCTGATGGCCGAGGCGGCGGGCCAGATCCCCTGCCGCCGCGTGCATTTCCACGAGTTCATGCAGGAGATCCAGGCCGGTCTGAACGAGGCGCGCAAGCGCGGCCAGCAGGACACCGTGCGCCCCGTGGCCGAGGGCGTCGCCCGCCAGACCCGGCTGCTGTGCTTCGACGAGATGCAGATCACCGACATCGCCGACGCGATGATCGTGGGGCGGCTGTTCCAGGTGCTGTTCGACCAAGGGGTGACGGTGGTCACCACCTCGAACCGGGTGCCCGAGGATCTCTACAAGCACGGGCTGAACCGGCAGCTGTTTTTGCCCTTCATCGGCCTGATCCGCGAGCGGATGGAGGTTGTCTGCCTGGACAGCCAGACCGACTATCGCCAGAACCGCCAGGGCGGGCCGGTCTGGTTCGCCCCCGCCGATGTGCAGGCCAAGGCGGCCTTGGACGGCGTCTGGTCCGACCTGACCGGGGATGCGACCCCGGAGCCGCTGACCATCGCCGTGCAGGGCCGGCAGGTCACCCTGCCCGCCCATGCGGGGCGGGTGGCGCGGTCCAGCTTCTGGGACCTGTGCGGGCGCCCCCTGGGCCCGGCGGATTACCTGGCGGTGGCACGCGCCGTGGATGTGCTGCTGATCGACGGCGTGCCGCGCCTGTCGGCCTCGAACTACAACGAGGCGCGGCGCTTCGTCACGCTGATCGACGCCCTCTACGAGGCCAAGGTCCGCCTGATCGCCAGCGCCGCCGACGAGCCCGAGCAGCTGTACAACGAGGGCGAGGGCAGCTTCGAATTCGAACGCACCGCCAGCCGCCTGCGCGAGATGCAGGATGCGGCCTGGGGACGGCGCGCGGATGCCGCCCCGCCCGAAGAGGCCGAAAGCGCGACCGCCTAGCTGGCCACGCCCATCGTCCGGCGCCCGCGCGCGACCAGCTCGCGCAGCTCGTCCAGCGTCATGGCGCCGAAGACGGCCTCGTCGCCGCAGATGAAACTGGGCGTGCCCGCCAGCCCCATGTGATCGGCCAGCATGTCGCTGGTGTTGATGTGCCGCTCGATCGGCTCGGCCAGCATGCCTTGGCGCAGCGCGGCCTCGTCCAGGCCGATGTCGCGGGCCACGCGCATCACCGTCGCCTCCTCGGCACGGCCGCGCATGGTCAGCAGACCCGCATGCATCTGCCAGTAGCGCCCCATCGGCAGCGTCGCCAGCGAGGCGCGGGCCGCGAAATCCGATCCGGCACCGAAGACCGGCCATTCGCGATAGACCACGCGCAGGTTCGGGTCGCTGCTGACCAGCTGCTGGACCAGCGGCAGCATCGTGCGGCAATGTGGGCAGTTGTAGTCGAAGAACTCGGTCAGGGTGATGTCGCCATCCGGGTTGCCCAGCACCGGCGCGGTCGGGTCGCGTTCCAGCGCGCGGCGCAGCTCCTCGGGCATGGGGTTGGCGCGGGCGGGGGCCTGCGCCAAGGCGGGAAGGGCCGCGAGGGCCGTGGCCGCGGCGGTGGCGGCCAGAAGGATGCGCCGGGTCGGCATGGCTTGTCCTCTCATCGGGGCATGGTCATATGAAGGGCCTAACGCGAGGGCTGACGATGCGGAAATCACGATCCCTGGACGGCGGCGTCACGTTGCCGTCAGACCTGCCCGGCGCGGAGGATCCCGAGGCGCTGGCCGAGGTCCCCGTCTGCCCCCTGTGCCTGCGCCCCATCCCGTCGGATGTGCCGCAGAGCCGCCATCACCTGGTCCCCAAGCTGCGGGGCGGCAAGGGCGGACCCACGGTGCTGCTGCACCACATCTGCCACAAGACGATCCACAAGACCCTGCGCGAGACCGAGCTGGCCCGCAACGTCAACACCATCGAGGCGCTGCGCGAGCATCCCGATCTGGCGCCCTTCTGGGCCTGGATCGCCAAGCGCCCGCCGGGCTTCGCCGGCAAGACGCGCTGAGGGCCGCCCTGCGGCCCCCGGGGCAGGGTCAGATGGCGGTGGCCTTGACCGCCTCGCGCAGTTCGGGATGCATGACCCAGACGAACTCGCCATCCTCGCGCGCTGCGCCGCTGCGGGCCAGTACGCCGGTCAGCACCTGATCCTCGGCGGGGCCCGTCTCGGGCGCGGTCACGTCCATCGCCTCGGCCATCAGCTTGCCGGCCTTGTTGTAATGCAGGTTCGCGGTGGCGAAGGTGCGGTATCCCGCGACCTCGGCCAGCTCCTGCGCGGTCAGGCCCGCATCCCCGGCCGCGGCATGGGCGCGCAGCATCACCAGCTGCTTGTCGGTCAAGCCCGCCCCGCGCAGCCCGTCGGTATAGTCCTCGACGGTGGGCACGTCGAAGCCCATCGATTCGTCGTGGCGGCGGCGCGACAGGCGCTGCTGGATCTCTTCGTCGATCTGCGCCTTCAGCGCTTCGATGGCCAACTCGGCATCCTTGCCGGTCGCCTCATGGGCGAAGCCGCGGCCGCCCGCGCCCTGGCGCAGGAAGGCGCGCGCCGTCCAGGTTCCGGACAGCTGGCCCGCCTTGAGCATGAATTTGCCGTAGTCGATCGAGATCGTGGCCATCCGGGCCTCCTGTGATGCAGGGCGGGCCCCCGTTCGACGGCCCCGCCCTTTTGAAAGGGATGCAGAAAACCGGGGGCGCCGCGACCGCGACGCCCCCGGGCGTTCCGCCGATCGCGCCTCAGCGCGTGAACTTCTTGTACTTCACCCGCTTGGGGTTGACCGAATCCGGGCCGAGGCGGCGGATCTTGTCTTCCTCGTAGGCTTCGAAATTGCCCTCGAACCATTCGACATGGGCGTCGCCCTCGAAGGCCAGGATATGCGTGCACAGCCGGTCCAGGAAGAAGCGGTCGTGCGAGATGATCACCGCGCAGCCCGCGAAATCGTCCAGCGCCGCTTCCAACGCCTGCAGGGTCTCGACGTCCAGATCGTTGGTCGGTTCGTCCAGCAGCAGCACGTTGCCGCCCGCCTTCAGCAGCTTAGCCATGTGCACGCGGTTGCGTTCGCCGCCCGACAGGGTGCCGACCTTCTTCTGCTGGTCGCTGCCCTTGAAGTTGAAGGCCGAGCAATAGGCGCGGCTGTTCATCGTCGCATCGCCCAACGCGATCAGCTCGGCCCCGCCGCTGATCTCCTCCCACACGTTCTTGCCGTCGCCAAGCGCGTCGCGCGACTGGTCGACATAGGACAGCTGGACCGTGTCGCCCAGGGTGATCGTGCCCTCGTCGGGCTGCTCCTGCCCGGTCAGCATGCGGAACAGCGTCGATTTGCCCGCGCCGTTGGGACCGATCACGCCCACGATGCCGCCGGGGGGGATGGTGAAATCCAGGTTCTCGATCAGCAGCTTGTCGCCCATGGCCTTCTTCAGGCCCACGACCTCGATCACCTTGCCGCCAAGGCGCTCGCCATTGGGGATGATGATCTGGGCGTTGGCGATGCGTTCCTTCTCGGTCTTGTTCGCCATCTCGTTATAGGCGTTGACGCGGGCCTTCTGCTTGGCCTGGCGGGCCTTCGCGCCGGCGCGGATCCATTCCAGCTCGCGTTCCAGCACCTTCTGCTTGGACTTGTCCTCGCGCGCCTCCTGGGCCACCCGCTTGGCCTTGGCCTCCAGCCAGGACGAATAGTTGCCCTCGTGCGGCAAGCCCCGGCCCCGCTCCAGCTCCAGGATCCACGAGGTGATGTCGTCCAGGAAATAGCGGTCGTGGGTCACGGTCAGGATCGTGCCCTTGTATTCGATCAGGTGCTTCTGCAGCCAGGCGATGGTTTCCGCGTCCAGGTGGTTGGTCGGCTCGTCCAAGAGCAGCATGTCGGGCGCCTCGAGCAGCAGCTTGCACAGCGCCACCCGGCGGCGTTCGCCGCCCGACAGGGTTGCGACATCGGCCTCGTCGGGCGGGCAGCGCAGGGCCTCCATCGCGACATCGACCTGGCTGTCCAGATCCCACAGGTTCTCGGCGTCGATCTGGTCCTGCAGGGCCGACATCTCCTCGGCGGTCTCGTCCGAGTAGTTCATCGCCAGCTCGTTGTAGCGGTCCAGCTTGGCCTGCTTCTTGGCCACGCCCAGCATGACGTTGCCGCGCACGTCCAGGCTCTCGTCCAGCTGCGGCTCCTGCGGCAGGTAACCCACGGTCGCGCCCTTGGCGGCCCAGGCCTCGCCGGTGAAGTCCTTGTCGATGCCCGCCATGACGCGCATCAGGCTGGATTTGCCCGAGCCGTTGACGCCCACGACGCCGATCTTGACGCCGGGCAGGAAGTTCAGCTTGATGTTTTCAAAGACCTTCTTGCCGCCGGGATAGGTCTTGGACACGCCGTCCATGTGATAGACGAACTGATGTGATGCCATCGGGAATGCTCCTGAGATTTGCCGTCTTGTAAGCCATCAGGCGCGCTGATGGAAGATCAGCGGATCTCGGCCACGAAATCGTCGCCCATCAGGTCGCGGATCGCCTGCACCTGGGGCGCAAGCCGGGCCTCCAGCGCGGCCACCGCCTGCGGGGGCGGCATCAGGCCCGCGGGGTTGGCGAAGACCTTCTGCGTCAGGTTGCCGTAGAAGCAGGGCCCGATGTCCAGATGGGCCTCGACCGCGTCCATCACCTCGTGGGGCGCGCGGGCGATGCGGCCGAAGGGAATGACCAGCATGTCGGGATAGCGCGCCAGCCAGCGCGGCAGATAGGTCGCGTAATCGCCGCGCTCGTCCAGCACCGGGTTCGCCACCTCGGCCAGCCAGTCCGCCTCGGTCGCGGGGCTCCGCTTCTCGCGGCGCAGGTTCATGCGCAGCTGCGAGATGGCGCGGTCGACCGGGTGGCGGATCAGATAGATCACGCGGGCCTTGGGCAGGAAATCGCGGACCGCCTGCACGCCCTCGTCCGGCAGGCCGGAATATTCGGGGGTGAAGTCCATCGGCATGGCATGGGTGGGCGCGGGCGCGAAGATGCGCTTGTACCACTGGTTGTGGAACATCCTGCCGCTGGTCACGGCATTCAGGTAGGCGTCGAATTCCGGCGGCATCTCGACCTTGCGCGTCACGTGGCGCTGGCGGATCTCCTGCGGCTTGTTGCGATAGTGCCAGCCGATCCACTTGCGGTGCTCGGGGATGTGCAGGTGGTTGAAATACTGCACCTCCTTGAAGGGCGGGATCCAGACCTGCGGATGCTGGCCCAGCATCTGCGCCAGCCAGCTGGTCCCCGCCTTCTGCGCGCCGATGCACAGCGCGCCCGGCTTGCGCGGCTGGCCAGCTGGATCGAAGGCCGGGCTGATGGCCAGCGTGGTGATCACGCGCGCCATCGCGTCATCCATGCGCGAGGGTTCCCCAGAGATCATAGTCGCCCGCCTCATCCACCGTGACCTCCACCATATCGCCGGGGGACAGGGCGTCAAACCCCTGATCAATGAACAGGTTACCGTCGATCTCGGGCGCGTCGGCCTTGGTGCGGCAGGTGGCGCCCTGGGCGTCGACCTCGTCCACGATCACCTGCATCCGGGTGCCGACCTTGGCGGCCAGTTTCGCGGCGCTGATGCCTTGGGCCTTTTCCATGAAGCGGTCATAGCGGTCCTGCTTGACCTCGGCGGGCACATGGTCGGGCAGGTCGTTGGCCCGCGCGCCCTTGACGTTCTCGTACTGGAACGCGCCGACGCGATCCAGCTGCGCCTCGTCCAGCCAGTCCAGCAGGGTCTGGAACTCGGCCTCGGTCTCGCCGGGATAGCCGACAATGAAGGTCGATCGCAGGGTGATGTCGGGACAGACCGCGCGCCAGGCGGCAATCTCGTCCAGCGTCTTCGCGGCCGCGGCGGGCCGGGCCATGCGGCGCAGCACATCCGGGTGGGCATGCTGGAACGGGATGTCCAGATAGGGCAGGACCAAGCCATCTGCCATCAGCGGGATCAGGTCGCGCACATGCGGATAGGGATAGACGTAGTGCAGCCGCACCCAGGCCCCGAGGCTGCCCAGGTCCCGCGCCAGGTCGGTGATATGGGCGCGGTGCCCCCGCTCGGTCTCGTGCTTGCGGTCGAGGCCGTAGGCGCTGGTGTCCTGGCTGATGACCAGCAGCTCCCTGACGCCCGCCTGCACCAGCTTTTCCGCCTCGCGGATGATGGCATGGGCCGGGCGGCTGACCAGACGGCCGCGCATGTCGGGGATGATGCAGAACTTGCAGCGGTGATTGCAGCCCTCCGAGATCTTGAGATAGCTGTAATGGCGCGGCGTCAGGCTGACGCCGCTGGCGGGCAGCAGGTCGATGAAGGGATCGGGGGACGGCGGCACCGCCTTGTGGACCGCGTCCAGCACCTGTTCGTACTGATGCGGGCCGGTCACGGCCAGCACCTTGGGATGCGCGCCGGTGATGTAGTCGGGCTCGGCGCCCAGGCAGCCGGTGACGATCACGCGGCCGTTCTCGCGCAGCGCCTCGCCGATGGCGTCCAGCGATTCGGCCTTGGCGCTGTCCAGAAATCCGCAGGTGTTGACCACCACCGCATCGGCGCCGTGATAGTCGGCGCTGATCGCATAGCCCTCGGCCCGCAGGCGGGTCAGGATGCGCTCGCTGTCGACCAGCGCCTTGGGACAGCCGAGGCTGACCATGCCGATGGTCGGCTGGCCGTCGCGCCGCTGATCGGGGATGCGGGCGCGGGCAAGGTCGGGGCGAAGGTCGGGCGGGTTCTGCTGCATCCCCCGCACATAGGTGATTCGGGGCGGCGGGAAAAGCCCGGGCCTGCGCGGGCGCAACCGGGCCGCCCCGCCGGGCGTTCGCCGGAACGTGATTTCAGTTCCCCCGCGCTTTCGCCAAAGGTGGTCCCATGACCCGCATCCGACGCCCCCTTGCCCTGCTGGCCGTGCCGCTTCTGGCGCTGGCCTGCCTGACCACGGCCCCGCCCGCCCAGGCCCAGCAGAGCTTCATCGACATCACCAACAACCGGGGCGGCAACGTGCTGCAGATGGTCCAGCGCCGGTCCGAGCTGGAGCGTTCGGGCAAGACCGTGCGCATCCGCGGCTATTGCCGGTCGGCCTGCACGATCCTGACGACGCTGCCCAATGCCTGTCTGGGCCCGCGCGCACGGATCGGCTTTCACGCGCCCCGCATCCCGAACACGCAGATCATCCCGCCCTATGTCGACCAGATCATGGGCAACTTCTACCGCAACGGCATCCGCGACCGCTGGTTCGGCGGCTGGAACCGCTCGATCGAGATGCAGGTGATCACCGCCCGCGAATATGTCCGGCTGGACCCGCAGGCGCGCATCTGCGGCAGCATCCGGGGCTGAGGGCGCGCCGCGCGATCACTCGCGCAGGCGCCAGCCGGTGGCGAAGATCCAGCGGATGATGCCCAGGCAGACCACCACCATGATCGCCACCGCGACCAGCGACACGCCCACCGGCACGTCGGCCAGCCCGAAGAACGACCAGCGAAACCCCGAGATCAGGTAGAGGACCGGGTTCAGCTTGGCCACGCCTTCCCAGAACGGCGGCAGCATGCTGGCCGAGTAGAAGGCCCCGCCCAGGAAGACCAGCGGCATGATGATCATCATCGGCACGATCTGCAGCTGCTCGAAGGACTTGGCCCACAGCCCGATGATGAAGCCCAGCAGGCTGAAGCCCACCGAGGACAGCACCAGGAACGCCACCATCCAAACCGGGTGCAGGATGTGGACGCCCACGAAGACGAAGCTGGTCACGAGGATCACCAGCGCGATCATGATCGACTTGACGGCGGCGGCGCCCACGAAGCCCATTGTGACCTCGATCCAGCCGACCGGGGACACGAGGTATTCGTAGATCGTGCCCGAGAACTTGGGGAAATAGATCCCGAAGCTGGCGTTGCTGACCGCCTGCTGCAGCACCGTCAGCATCATCAGCCCGGGCACGATGAAGGCCGCGTATTCGACCCCCTCGACCGACTGGATGCGCCCGCCGATGGCCGCGCCGAAGACCACGAAATAAAGGACCGTGGACAGCACCGGGGATGCCAGCGACTGCCAGATGGTGCGGAAGAACCGCATCATCTCGTGATGGAAGATGGCCCAGACGCCATTCCAGTTGATGCTCATGCCGCGTCCTCGGAAACCAGAGACAGAAAAACGTCCTCGAGGCTGGATTGCCGCGTGGACACGTCGCGCACGGTGATGCCGCGCGCGGCCAGATCGCCCAGAAGGCGCGCGATGCCGGTACGTTCGGCCCGCGTGTCATAGTCGAAGGCCAGCCGCCGCCCGTCCGGGGACAGGCTCAGCGCGCGGCCCGCCAGATCGTCGGGAATGGCGGCCAGGGGCGCGTCCAGCTCGATCGACAGGGTCTTCTTGCCGAACTCGCCCATCAGCTGGGCGGTGGGCTTGACCAGCAGCAGCCGGCCCTTGGCGATGACGCCGATGCGGTCGGCCATCTCCTCGGCCTCTTCCAGGTAATGGGTGGTCAGGATGATCGTCACGCCCTCGCGGCGCAGATCGCCCACCACCTGCCACATCTCGCGCCGCAGCGCGACATCGACGCCGGCGGTCGGCTCGTCCAGGAACAGGACCTTCGGCTGGTGCGACAGCGCCTTGGCGATCAGCACCCGGCGCTTCATGCCGCCCGACAGCTCGCGCGTGGCGGCATCGCGCTTGTCCCACAGCGACAGCGACCGCAGGATGCGCTCGATATAGGCGTCGTCGGCGGGCATCCCGTACAGCCCGCGCGTGAAGCGCACGCAGTTGATGACCTTCTCGAAGGGCTCCAGCGCGATCTCCTGCGGAACCAGCCCGATCAGGCGGCGCGCGGCGCGCCAGTCGGTGCGGATGTCGTGCCCGCCCACCCGGACCGTGCCGCCCGTGGGCGTGACCAGCCCGCAGATGATCGAGATCAGCGTCGTCTTGCCCGCCCCGTTCGGCCCCAGCAGGGCGATGATCTCGCCCTCGTCGATGGACAGGGTCACGTCGTCCAGCGCCTTGGTGCCGCTGCCATAGTCCTTCGACAGATGGTCGATGTCGATGATCGCGCCCATGCGCCTGTCTCCTGCTGATGATGGCTGGGGTCCGTGCCGCCGGGCGACCCGCGTCCGGCCCGCAGATAAGCACCCCGGCGCCCGATTGCCAGAGCCCCCGGGATCGGGGTCCCGATCCGGACCTCCGCCCGCCCTACCCCCGCAGGACGCCCCGGCTCATGTGCCGCTTGCGCGCGAAGCCCTGCGCGCGGGCGACCTCGAACCCCGCCGCCTGCAGCGCGCGGCGCACATGGCCCGCGGCGGTATAGGTGGCAAAGCTGCCCCCCGGCGCGGTGTGGGCCGCGACCTGGGCCATCAGGGCCGCATCCCACATCTCGGGGTTCTTGGCGGGCGAGAACCCGTCCAGGAACCACGCCTCCGCCAGCCCCTCCCACCCGGGCAGAACCTCACGCACATCGCCCGTCACGACACTCAGCTCGACCAGCCCCACGCGGCAGGTGCGCAGGCCCCAGCCCGCCCGCAGCTCAGCGGCCAGCGCGTCCAGCTCGGGGAAGGCGGCATGGGCGCGGGCCAGCTGCTGCACCGTCATCGGAAAGGCCTCGAAGCTGGTCATCCACACCGGCACCCGCGCCACCTGCGCCAGGGCCAGCGCGTTCAGCCCGGTGCCGAAGCCCAGTTCGGCCACGTGAAAGCCCGGGCGCAGCCGGTCGGGCAACTCGTTGCCCTGCAAAAAGACATGCCGCGTCTCGGCCAGGCCCCCCGCCAGGCTGAAATAGGGATCGTCGAACCGGGTCGAGACCGGCACGCCGCCGTCGCGCCAATCCAGGTCTGGGGCAGGCTCGTCATCGGGGCGGGGATCGGCTATGGCATCCATCGGGCAAGCTTTCGGGAAAGGGCGCGGCTTTGGCAAGGGTGATCCATGTGGCCGGGGCGGGCATCTTCGGGCTGTCCTGCGCCTGGATGCTGGCCCGCCGGGGCGCCGGGGTCCGGGTGTTCGAGGCGCGGCACATCGGCGCGGGCGCCTCGGGCGGGCATGTCGGCGCGCTGGCCCCCCATGCGCCGGACAACTGGAACCCCAAGAAGGCGCTGCAGCTGCAAAGCCTGCTGGCCGCCCCGGCGTTCTGGGCCGAGGTCGAGGATGCCGCGGGCCTGCCCTCGGGCTACGGGCGGACCGGGCGGCTGCAACCCGTGCCGGATGCCCCGACGGCCGAGCGCCTGCAGGACCGCATCGCCGCCGCCGCGCAGCAGTGGCCCCGGGACATGGGCATGTCCCTGACCCGCGATCCGCAGGCGGCGCTGATCCCCGACAGCCCCTCGGGCATCTGGCTGCAGGACGCGCTGACGGCACGCCTGAACCCCCGCGCGGCGCTGGCGGCGCTGGCCGCCGCGATCCGCGCCAGGGGCGGCGAGATCCTCGAGGCCCGCCCCGCCCCCGACCCCACCCCCGACCCCGCGCCCGACGATGCTCCCACGATCTGGGCCACCGGCACGCCTGGCCTGCAGGACCTGAACGCTGCGCTGGACCGGCGGATCGGCCAGGGGGTCAAGGGCCAGTCGCTGCTTCTGGCCCATGCCGCGCCGGACAGCCCGCAGGTCTTCGCCGACGGGCTGCACATCGTGCCCCATGCGGACGGCACCACGGCCATCGGCTCGACCTCGGAGAACAGCTACGACCACGACCGCCCCGACCACCAGGCCCGGGACCTGCTGGCCCGCGCCATCGCGCTCTGCCCGGCCCTGGGCCAGGCCCCGGTCCTCGACATCTGGGCGGGGCTGCGCCCCCGCGCCCGCTCGCGCGCCCCCGTCCTCGCCCCCTGGCCCGGCCGGCCCGGCCATCTGATCGCCAATGGCGGCTTCAAGATCGGCTTCGGCATGGCGCCGCTGATCGCCGATCTGGCCGCGCAGATGCTGCTCGACGGCCGCACCGACCTGCCCGACCTCTTCGCCCTGCCCTGACCCCGTCCCCTGCGGCGGTCCGCAAATATCCCGGGGGGATCGCGGCACGCGATGGAGGGCTGGCCCCCCTTCCCCGCTTGCCACCCGTGCCCCGCCCGCGCATCCTGTCCCAAAGCCCGGAGACGCCCATGACCACACGCCTCGACCATGCCTTCACCGCCATCGACGCGGCCAATGCCCATGACCCCAAGCTCGAGGACGGCCAGCCCGCCAACCTGCTCTATGGCCAGCGGATGACGGCAGAGCAGCAGCGCCTGTTCCCGCAGGCCGACGACGTGCTGCGCATCGCCTGCCGCGGCCAGCATGTCGAACGCTGGACCCTGCCGCGCAGCGACTACCCGATGAACCGCCCCGGCTACCTGGCGTGGCGCCAGGAACAGGGCCGCCGCCATGCCGACCGCATCGCGGGCATCATGGCGGATGCGGGCTACGACGCGGACGACATCGCCGCCGCCCGGCGCATGCTGACCAAGCAGGGGATCAAGCGCGACCCCCAGGTCCAGGCGCTGGAGGATGTCATCTGCTTCACCTTCATCCGCTGGTATCTGGGCGACTTCACCGCCGAGATGCCCGACGACAAGCTGCC
Source organism: Paracoccus liaowanqingii (assembly GCF_004683865.2). Taxonomy (NCBI): domain Bacteria; kingdom Pseudomonadati; phylum Pseudomonadota; class Alphaproteobacteria; order Rhodobacterales; family Paracoccaceae; genus Paracoccus; species Paracoccus liaowanqingii. Next base: position 2,939,316 of record NZ_CP038439.1, read on the forward strand.
CCGCATCCTGGAAAAGACCGCCCGCAAGATGTCCGCCGAGGGCCGCGCCCGCGCCCTGGCCGAGTTCGACATGCCCGAGGCGCTGGCCGGCTATTTCCTTGAGGCCGAGCAGCCCCGGACCCTGACCCGCGCCGTCATCGTCTCGCATGGCCAGCCCGGCGATCCCGAACCCCAGCAGGCCGCCATCGAGGCGCTGGCGGCCGAGGTCGCCCGCCACTGCCCCGGCATCGAGGTCTTGGGCGCGACGCTGGCCGCGCCCGACGCGCTGGCCCGCACCTGCCGCAGCGATTGCGTCGTCTATCCGATGTTCATGGCCGAGGGCTGGTTCACCGGCACCGAGCTGCCCCGCCGCCTGACCGCCGCCGGCGCGCCGGGCGCCCATATCATGCGCCCCTTCGGCACCGACCCGAACCTGCCCGAACTGCTGGTCGAGAAGACCCGCCAGGCGGCCGAGGGCCGGGGCTGGGACCTCGCCTCGGTCACGATCCTCCTGGCCGCGCACGGCTCGCAGCGCAGCCAGGCCAGCCATGACATCACCCTGGCGCTGGCCGAGCGGCTGGCCCCGCATGTCGCCCGCGTCGTGCCGGGCTTCGTCGAACAGGACCCGCTGCTGGCCGATGCGGCGCGGGGCCTCGACCGCGCCGTCAGCCTGCCCCTCTTCGCGCTGCGCGCCGAACATGTGCTGGACGACCTGCCGCAGGCGCTGGACGCGGCGGGCTTCACCGGCCCGCGCCTGGATCCGATCGGCCTGGCCCCCGAGGTGCCCGCCATGATCGCGCGGTCCATCCTGGCCGAGATGGCGGCGCTCAGGTGACCGGCTGCCCGGAGGCCGAGGGCGCGCGCATGTCCTTCGACGGGCGCATGTCCTATGGCGACTATCTGGATCTGGACCGCCTTCTGGCGGCCCAGCATCCCCGCTCGGACGCGCATGACGAGATGCTGTTCATCATCCAGCACCAGACCAGCGAGTTGTGGATGAAGCTGGCTTTGCTCGAGATGGGCGCGGCGCGGGACCGGATCGCCGCGGGCGACCTGCGCCCCGCCTTCAAGATGCTGGCCCGCGTGGCGCGCATCATGGAGCAGCTGAACAGCGCATGGGACGTGCTGCGCACGATGACGCCGTCCGAATACTCGACCTTTCGCCCGGCGCTGGCCGAAAGCAGCGGCTTCCAGTCGCATCAGTACCGGATGATCGAGTTCGTGGCGGGCAACCGCAACATGGCGATGATCGGCCCCCACGACCACCGCCCCGACCTGGCGGACGCGCTGCGGGCCGAGGCCGCGCGCCCTTCCCTCTATGACGAGGTGCTGGCCCGCCTGCGCGCGGCGGGCTTCGACGTGCCGCCCCGCGCCGCGCGGGACCTGCCCCACCGGCCCGACCCGGCGGCGCGCGCCGCCTGGCTGCAGGTCTATCGCGACCCCGCCGCCCACTGGGAGCTGTACGAGCTGGCCGAGAAGCTGGTCGATTTCGAGGATTACTTCCGCCGCTGGCGCTTCAACCACGTGACGACGGTGGAACGCATCATCGGCTTCAAGCGCGGCTCGGGCGGCACCTCGGGGGTGACCTACCTGCGCCGGATGCTGGACGTCGTCCTGTTCCCCGACCTGTGGGAGCTGCGGTCCGAGCTGTAGGGACGCCGCCGCGCCTGCCCATGGCGTCAGATCGCAGGCTCAGCGCCGGTAATAGGCATAGCTGCCCGCCACGGTGAAGCCCATCGCCGCATAGGTCGCCCGCGCCGCGGCATTGCCTTGGCTGACCGCCAGGGCGATGCGCGTGACGCCCAGATCGCCGGCCCAGAAGGCCGCCTGCCGCATCATCCATCCGGCCAGCCCCTGCCGGCGGAAGGCCGGCAGCACCTCCAGCGCATGGATCATCGCCACCGGGCCGTGGATCGCCACGAAGCCCGCCCCGGCGGCTCGGTCGCGCAGGCGCCCCAGAAGGGCGGCCTTGGGTCCGGTCACGCGGTCCATCACCGCCTGCCGGGCGGGGGTGATGCTGCCCGCCTCCCAGATCCGGCGCTGGATCGCCAGCGGCGGCCAGATCGCGAAGGCGGTCACCGGCGGCGGCCTGCGGTCGGTCAGCAGGGCCAGCGGCGCCTCCATGACCAGCGTCGGGTTCTCGATGACATAGCCCTGCGCCCGCAGGTCGGCTTTCGGCCCGGCCTCGTCGTCCCAGGCCCGGACCAGCGGCGGCTGGCCCCAGACGGCATGCTGCGCCTCGGCGGCGGCCAGATCCCCCGCGGTCCACGGCCCGATGCCGCGCGCCGCGCTGACCCGGCCCCCGGCCCCCAGGCCGCGCCCGACCAGCAGGCCGCCGCAGCGCCGCGTCTCGGCGGGAACCCAGGTCGCCTCGAAGGCGGCCTCCAGATCGGCGTCGGGCCGCGCCATCAGAGGCCGATCCGCTCCTTCAGCGCCGCCATCGCCTGATCGACGCGGGCCGCGTCCAGGCCGCGCACGACCAGGTTCGTGCCCCAGCCCGTGTCGTCGCGGAACGGATAGGATCCCAGAGACAGGTCCGCAAACTCGCCGGCCACCGCCTGCAGATCCTCGGCCACGTCGCTTTCGCCGCGCCGCACCTCGACCGACAGCGACCGGACCGGGCGCCCGCCCGGCAGGCGCGGGATCAGCCAGTCGACCATGCCGCGAAACACCTCGGGCACCCCGGCCATCACATGGGTCGCGCCGATCGAGAAGCCCGGCGCGGCCGAGACGGCATTGTCGATCAGCGTGGCGCCCACGGGGATGCGGGCCATGCGCAGGCGGTTCTCGGTCAGCGCCATGCCCATGCGGTCGCAGCGCTCCTGCAGCAGGGCGCGGGCCTCGGGGTGGATCTCGACCGTGGTGCCATGGGCGGCGGCCACGGCATCGGCGGTGATGTCGTCATGCGTGGGCCCGATCCCGCCCGAGGTGAACAGCAGGTCGTAGCCGCCCCCCAGGGTGCCGTCCAGCGCCCGGATCGCCGCCACAATGCGGTCGTGATCGTCCGAGACGACGCGGATCTCCTGCAGGTCGAAGCCGGTGGCGGTCAGCACCTGGGCCAGGTGATGGGCGTTGCCCTCGCGGGTGCGGCCCGACAGGATCTCGTCGCCGATGACAAGGATGGCGGCGGTGGGGTTGTCCGACTGCATGGCGGGGTCCGTGGCTTGGGGAAAGGATCTGCCTGTTCTATGCCCGCGCGAAGGGCTGGAACAAGTGGGCGCGCGCATCTATCTAGGTCGGCAGACAGAAAGGATCCGCGATGGACGACAGCCATATCACAAAGGAAGGCATCCGCATCCACATGCCGGGCGATTTCGCGGGCATGCGGGCGGCGGGGGCGCTGGCGGCGCAGGTCCTGGACGAGGTGGGGGCGCTGGTCGAGCCCGGCACGACCACCGGCGCGCTGGACGACTTCATCACGCGGCGCGTGGCGGAACTGGGCGCGACCTCGGCCACGATCGGCTATCGCGGGTATCAGCATGCCAGCTGCATCAGCGTGAACCACGTCGTCTGCCACGGCATCCCTGGCGACAAGCTGCTGAAGGATGGCGACATCCTCAACATCGACGTGACGGTGATCCTGGACGGCTGGTTCGGCGACACCAGCCGCATGTATGTCGCGGGCCGCGCCTCGCTGAAGGCGCAGCGGCTGCTGCAGGTGACCCATGACGCGCTGATGAAGGGGATCGAGGCCGTGCGCCCCGGCGCCACCTTCGGCGATATCGGCGCCGCCATCCAGACCTATGCCGAGGAACGCCGCATGTCCGTCGTGCGCGACTTCTGCGGCCACGGCATCGGCAAGGTCTTCCACGCACCGCCCAACGTGCTGCATTTCGGCCGCCCCGGCAAAGGCCCCCTGCTGGAAGAAGGCATGTTCTTCACCATCGAGCCGATGATCAACCTGGGCCGCCCCGAGACCAAGGTCCTGGCCGACGACTGGACGGCGGTCACCCGCGACAAGTCCCTGTCGGCGCAGTTCGAGCATTCCATCGGCGTCACCGCCACCGGCTGCGAGATCTTCACGCCCTCGGACCGGTTCTTCCCCGAGATGAGCTGAGGCCGCGTTGCGTCCCGCGATCGCCGGGGGCGCTGCTCAGGCGCGGCCGGCTGCCGCCGACAGCAGGGACGGATCGATGCCCTGGGCGCGCAGCGCGCGCTGCCATTTGTCCTCGTGGACCGGGTCGAAGATCAGGTCCTCGGCCCCTTCGCCGGTCAGCCAGCCATTGGCCAGCATCTCGGTCTCCAGCTGCCCGGGGCCCCAGCCCGCATAGCCCAGGGCCAGCACGGCGGGCTCGGGACCGTTGCCCTGCGCCAGATCGACCAGGATGTCGCGGGTGGTGGTCATCGCCAGGGCCTGGCCGATGCGCAGCCGCCCCTCGGGATCGCTGCCATGTTCCGAGACCTTGTGCAGCACGAAGCCGCGGCCGGGCTCGACCGGGCCGCCGAAGCGCACCTCGATCGGGCGGGCGGCGCCCTCGGCCTCGATGCCCAGCTGGTCCAGCAGCTCGTCGAAGCCCACATCGGGCAGGGGCCGGTTCAGCACCAGACCCATCGCGCCCTCGTCCGAATGCGCGCAGACCAGCACGACCGACCGTTCGAACCGGGGATCGGCCATGCCGGGCATGGCGATCAGGATCTTGCCGGTCAGGTTGGCGGCGGCCTGGGGGACGGAAGCGGTGGGGTCGGTCGGGATGCGGCTCATCATGGCTCCTTTTCGTCCTAGATCGGGCCTGGGCGGGGATGATGCAAGGCTTGCGCGGATTTGTGACTTTCCCCGCAGGCCGCACGGCGGGTATGGCTTGGGCCATGACCCATCCCCTTGCCCGTCCCCTCGCCCTGGCCGCCTGCCTGGCCCTGACGCCCCTCACCGCGGGCGCCCAATCCGGCGATCTGCCGCCGGGGCTGGTCTCGGCCCGGCTGCTGCCCGGCTGGACGGACGCCGAGGGCAACCGCATCCTGGCCTTGGACCTGCAGTTGGCCCCGGGATGGAAGACCTATTGGCGCAGCCCCGGCGATACCGGCCTGCCCCCGCAATTCGACTGGCAGGGCGCGGGCAACCTGGACAGCGTCACCCTGCACTGGCCCGCCCCGCAGGCGATTCGCTCGGGCGAGGTGCTGGAGATGGGCTATCACGACCGCCTGATCCTGCCCTTCACCGCCCGGGCCACCGATCCGGACCAGCCGGTGGACATCCGCGCCCAGATCGATCTGGGCCTGTGCGAGAACATCTGCGTGCCGGCCTTCCTGGACCTGCGGGCCCCGCCGGCGGGGGGCGCCACCGACCCCGCCATCGCCCGGGCGCTTGCGGCCGAGCCGATGCGCCTGGACCTGCACCCCGCCTGCACGGTGACACCCTTGGCCGACGGGCTGCGCGTGGCGATGGCCCTGCCGCCGGGCGAGGCCACGCTGGCCGCGATCGAGCTGACCGGCCATCCCCAGATCTGGGTCTCGGGCGCCGAGATCGCGCAGACGCCCGAGGGTGCGCAGGCGGTGGTCGAGATGGTCGGCCCCACGGCGGCGCCCTTCGATCTGGACCCGGCGGCCCTGCGCCTGACGGTCATCCCGGCGGACGGCGCCCGCGCGACCGAGATGACGGGCTGCGCGCCGACAGGCTAGGCCGCCCGCCTGCCGCGCCAGGCCTGCGCCAGCCCCGCGGCGGCCACGATGACCAGAAGCAGCGCCAGATAGACCGGCAGCGCGCCCGCGACCGATCCCGGCCCGGGCCACCAGCCGGGAAGGCCCATGCCCATCGCGGGCGCCAGCGTCACCGGACCCAGCACCGCGACCAGCCCCAGCCCCGCCGCGACAGCCGCGCCGCGCATCACGCTCCTCAGGCGCGTGGCACGCAGGCTGCGGCGGAAGCCCTGCCGGGCGCGGCCCAGATCCGCGCCCACCGCCAGCACCGCCGGCACGACCAGCAGCACCAGCACCATCCCGAAGCCCAGCCCATAGGCCAGCGTGACCACCGTGGGCTTGAGGAACAGCGCCTGCGAGGACCGCTCGTAAAGCAGCGGCGCCAGCCCCAGCACGGTGGTGGCCGTGGTCAGCAGCACCGGGCGGAACCGGTCGGCCACCGCGTCCAGGATGGCAGGCCGCAGCCCCCGGTCGCGCGCATAGGCGTCGATGGTCGAGATCAGCACGATCGAATCGTTGATGATGATCCCCGACATGCCGATCAGCCCCACGACCGAGAACAGGCTCAGCGGCAGCTGCCAGGCCGCATGGCCCCAGACCGCGCCGATCAGCCCGAAGGGAATGACCGACATGACCACCAGCGGCCGCGCCCAGCTGGCGAAGATCCAGGCCAGCACCATGTAGATGCCCAGCAGCGCCAGGCCGAAGCCGATCAGCGCCTCGGTCAGGAACTCGCTTTCCTGCTGCGCCAGCCCGGTCACATCATAGCCCACGCCGAACTCGGCGGCGATGTCGGGCAGCAGCCGGTCCTGCAGGTCGGCGGTGATCGCCGCCGCCCGCGCCGGATCGTCGCCCGAGATGTCGCCGGTGACCAGGATCATCCGTTCGCCGTTCTCGCGCCGCACGACCGAGAACCCGGCCTCGGTCGAGACGGTGACGATGTCGCCCAAGGGCACCCAGCCCCCGGCGGCGGTGCGCATCAGCATCCGGTCCAGGAAATCGGCGCGGCGGTCGTCCTCGGCCAGTTCGACCGTGATGGCGCCGGTGCGGGTGCCCTCGGGCCAGGTCGCGGCCTCGATCCCGCCCAGCCGCTGGCGCAGCTCGCGGGCCAGCGCCTCGGTGGTAAAGCCCAGGGCCTCGCCCTGCGGGGTCAGGCTCAGCGCCAGCTCGTCCTTGTCATAGTCCAGGCTGTCCTCCAGCGCCGAGACCTCTGGGAAGACCGCCAGCCGCGCCTTGAGCGCCTCGGCCGCGGCCTTCAGCCCCTGCGACTCCGCCCCCGTCATGCGGACCGAGATCGCGTCGCCCCCCGGCCCCGACCGACCGCCGCGAAAGCTGATCGTCTCCAGCCGCGGGTCCGAGGGCATGGCCTCCTGCAGGGCCGACACCAGCTCGAAGCTGGAATAGGGGCGGAAGTCGGGGTCGATCAGCTCGATCTGGACGGCGCCCAGCAGGTCGGCATCCTTCGTCTCGGACCCGGGCAGCGGGCGCCCGGCATTGCCGCCGATCTGGGTCATCACATGGGTGACGGGGCTGATGCCGTATTCGGCCTCGTACTCGGCGGCGACCCCGTCCACGGCGGCCTGCACCAGCCCCATGACGCGCAGCGTGTCCTCGCGCGTGGCCCCCGCCAGCATGGCGAAATTGCCCGACACGCTGCCCTGTTCGGGCGCGTCGAAGAACCGCCACGGCACCTTGCCGGTCATCAGCGAGGCCACCGACCAGGACAGGCCGACCATCACCAGCGCCAGCACCGGATAGCGCGCCAGCAGCACCAGCCGCGTCAGGGGCCGGATCACCCCCGCCACGAACCTATCCAGCCAGCGGTTCACGAAGACCGAGGGGCGGTCGTACCACGCGTCGCGGGCCTGATGGGCCAGCGCATGGGCCATGTGGTTGGGCAACACCAGGAAGCATTCCACCAGCGAGGCCGCCAGCACCAGGATCACCGTCAGCGGGATGTCGGCGACCAGCGACCCGAACTGCCCGCCGATCAGCACCAGCCCGGCAAAGGCGATGACCGTCGTCAGGGTCGAGGCCACGACCGGCGCGGCCATGGCGCGGGCCGCGCGCTCGGCGGCGACCCGGGGCGGCTCGCGCAGCTTGCGGGCGCGGTAGTCGGCATGCTCGCCCACCACGATGGCATCGTCGACGATGATGCCCAGCGTCAGGATCAGCGCGAAGAGCGAGATCATGTTGATCGTCATGCCCACCGCATGCATCAAGGCGACCGCCGCCAGCAGTGCCGCCGGGATGCCCGCCGCGACCCAGATCGCCGTGCGGGCGTTCAGGAACAGGAACAGCAGCCCCAGCACCAGCGCCAGCCCCAGCAGCGCATTGTCCAAGAGCAGCGACAGCCGGGCCGAGATCTGCTCGGCCCGGGCGCGGACCAGCTCTGCCGTCACGCCCTCGGGCAGGGTCGGGGCCAGCTGGTCCACCGCCTCCTGCACCGACTGCTGCATCCCGATCGCGTCGCCCGAGGCGCTGCGCTGGACCGAGACGGTGACCGCCGGGTGGCCCGCCACGAAATAGGCCACGCCCCGGTCGATGCCGGTGTCGGTCACGCGCGCCACGTCGCCGATGGTCAGCTGCGTGCCGTCGGGCAGCGCGGCCAGGACCAGCGCCGCGACCTGGGCCGGGCTGCGGGTTTCGGCGCCGGTCCGCACGCGCGATCCGCCCTGCGCCACGTCGCCCGCGGGTGTGGGGGCGGCGGCGGCGGCGATGGTGGCGGCGATCTGTTCAAGCGTCACGTCATGGCGCACCAGATCGGCCATGCGCAACTCGACCAGCGTCTCGGGCGCCGACAGGCCGGTGACGGTCAGCCGCGTCACCCCCCGCGCATACAGCCTGTTCGTCAGATCGTCCGCGATCCGGCCCAGCTGGTCCAGCCCCGCGGGACCCGAGATCACCACGTCGGTCACCGAATCGCGCCAGGCGCGGCGGGTGACCTCAGGGTCCTCGGTGCCCTCGGGCAGATCGCCCGCCCCGGCGATGGCCGTCTCGACCTCGCCCGTGGCGCGGGACATGTCCCAGTCCGGCTCGAATTCCAGGGTGATGCGGGCGGCGCCCTGGCTGGCCTGGCTTTCGGTCAGCGCCACCCCCTCGACCGCCATCAGCGCGGGTTCCAGCACCCCCACCACCGAGCGGTCGACATCGTCGGCCCCCGCCCCGTCCCACCGGACCGAGACCTGGATCTGCTGCACCACCGTGTCGGGAAAGAACTGCGCTCGCAGGCGCGGCGCAGAGTAAAGGCCCGCCACGACCATCACCGCCAGAAGCAGGTTGGCCAGCGTGGCATGGCGCACGAAGAGGCCCAGAAGGCCCGGGCGATCGGGCAGCCCGTCCCGGGCGGGCGGGCGCTCAGCCACGCGAGGCGCCCTCGGGGCGTTCGACCCGCTGCTCGGGGCCCTCCATCGGACCCGGCGGCGGGTTGGGTGTCTCGGTCACATCGCGCACGCGGATGCCGATGCCCAGCTGCGGCGCGCGTTCGGCCACGATCCGCGCCCCGGCCAGCGCGGGCGGCACCGCCACGACAAGATCGTCGCCCTGCCGGCGCAGCACGGTCACCGCCATCGCCGCCAGCCGCCCGTCCGCGCCCGCCACCAGAACCTCGCCCTGCGCGCCCAGCGCGGTGGCGGGCAGGATCGCCGCGCCCTCCAGCGCCGGTTCGGCGATGCGGGCGGTGACGAAATCGCCCGGGCGCAGCGCCCCGCCGCCCTCGGTCAGCCGCGCATAGACGATCCGCCCGGTCGAGCCTTCCGCGACCGAGGCCGCGGCCCGGTCCAGCCGCGCCCGCGCCGCCCTCTGCCCCGCGCTGCCGTCCAGCAGCAGGGTCACCTCCTGCGGCAGCAGCGCGCCGTCCGGGCCCGCCAGCCGGGCGAACTGGTCCAGCGACAGGGGCATCTGCACCTCCAGCGCCTCGGGGTCGATGATCGTGGCCAGCTGCTCGTTCAGGCTGACCAGCCCGCCCTCGACCGCCGTGACGGCGGTGACGCGGCCGTCGAACCCGGCGCGGATCTCGGTATCGGCCAGTGCGCGCCGCGCCTCGGTCAGGGCGATCTCGGCCCGGCGCAGGGCGTTCTCGGCCGCCGTCACCGCGCTCAGCGCATCGGCCTGGGCGGCGCGGGCGGCGATCACCGTCTGCTGCGCGGTCGAGGCCGCCAGTTCCGCCGTCTCGCGGTCAAGGCTGGTGCCCAGGCCCCGCTCGGCCAGCTGGCCCTGCCGCGTCACGGCGGCCTCGCGCAGCTCGGCCTGGCGTTCGGCGGCGGCCAGATCCTCGCCCGCGATGTCCACGCGGCGGCGCACATCCGCCAGCGTGGCCTGCGCGTCGTCACGTTCGGCCTGGCTGATGTCCAGCGCCGCCTGCGCCGCCGCCGGGTCGATCCGCGCCAGAAGCTGCCCCGCCACGACGACGCCGCCCTCCTGCAGGGCCGCGTCCAGCTGGACGATCCGGCCCGAGGCCCCGGCGCGCAGCTGCAACTCGCGCAGCGTGCGGACCTGGCCAAAGACCTGCAGCACGGGCGCCACGGTGCCGGGCGTCAGCGTCACTAGCCTTGTGGCATAGACCTGTTCCTCGGCGGTGCGGGCGGGCCCGCCCCCCGCGCCGCGCATGGCGGCCGCCTGCCACAGCTGGAACCCCGCCAGGAACAGCAGGGCCAGCGTCAGGAAGGTCAGGAACAGCCCCAGCAGGCTGCGCGTCAGGAATCGCATGGGATGGGTGCCTCATCGGGAGGACCGGGGGGAGGACCGGGATAGCGCATGATGGGGAAACGCAACCTAAACGGAAAGCGATTCCAGCCGCGCCGCCAGCGACAACAGGTCGCCCCAGCTGTCGCGCTTGGCGGGCGGGTTGCGCAGCAGATAGGCGGGGTGCGTCATCGGCAGGGCGGGACGCCCGAAGGCCTGCACCCACTGGCCGCGCAGCCGCAGGATGCCGCGCTTGCCGATCGCGGCTTGGCAGGGGATGTTGCCCATCAGCACGATCAGCTCGGGCGCCGCCAGCTCGATATGGCGGCGCAGGAAGGGCAGGCTCACGGCAATTTCATCCGCGCCCGGGTCGCGGTTGCCCGGCGGGCGCCAGGTCAGCACGTTGGTGATGTAGATCGCGCGCTCCGCATCGACCGCGTCGCGGGCAAGTCCGATGGCCCCGAACATCCGGTCCAAGAGCTGCCCCGACCGGCCCACGAAGGGACGGCCCTGCCGATCCTCCTCGTCGCCGGGCGCCTCGCCCAGGATCAGGACGCGCGCCTTGGGATTGCCGTCGGAAAAGCAGAAGTTCCGCGCGCCCTTCTTCAGCTCGATCCCGTCGAAGCCCTCCTGGGCCGTGGCCAGCGCCTCCAGGCTGTCGGCCTCCGCCGCCAGCGCCTCGGCCTGGAGCAGCCGGTCCGCCAGATCGTCGGCCCCGTCCGCGCCCAGGGTCAGGACCGGCGGCGCCTCGGGGGCCGCCGCCGCAGGAGCGGGGGCGGGCGCGGTGCGGGCGGGCAGATCGAACCGGTCCAGGGCCACGTCCATCAGGGGCACGTCCACGCCCATCTCGAGCTGCCAGTCCAGCAGCGCCAGCGCGGTCTCCGCGTCCAGTTCGATTCCCTGATATGTCGCCCGGTCCATCACGGGCGGCACGCTAGGCCCTGGCGCGGCCCTAGTCCACCACCAGCATGTAGCCCGTGCCCCGCACCGTCTGCAGAAAGCGCGGCTCGCGCGGGTCGGGCTCGATCTTGCGGCGCAGGCGGGTGATCTGCACGTCGATGGCGCGTTCGCCGTTCTCCTCGTCGGGGCTGCCGCGGCCCAGGTCCTCGATCAGCTCGGCCCGGCTGACGGGCTGGCCCCGGCTGGCCGCCAGGCGCCGCAGCAGCGCGGTTTCGGTGCCGGTCAGCCGCAGCGGCGCGTCGCCGTTCCACAACTCGCCCTTGTCGCTGTCATAGCGCAGCGCGCCCAGCGTCAGGAACTTGGGCTGGGCCAGCTCGACCACCGGCACGCGGCGCAGGATCGCGCCGATCCGCAGCAGCAGCTCGCGCGGCTCGAAGGGCTTGGCCAGGTAATCGTCGGCGCCGCTCTCCAGGCCGCTGATGCGGTCCTCGGTCTCGCCCTTTGCGGTCAGCAGCAGGATGGGCGTGTCCAGGCGGCGGCGCAGGTCGCGGGTCAGGGCCAGACCGTCCTCGCCGGGCATCATCACGTCCAGCACGATCATGTCGAATTCCAGCCCGGCCAGCAGCCGCCGGGCCTGCGCGGCATCGCGGGCCATCGTGACCATGTAGCCGTTCTTGCGCAGGAAGCGTCCCAGCAGGGCGCGGATGCGTTCGTCATCGTCGACGACCAGCAGATGGGTGTCGGGGTGGGTCATGGGGGCCTCAGCGGTCGTCGGACAGATCCTTCAGCGCCTGATACTGCGCCCGCGTCTCGGGGTCCATCATCGCTTCCAGGACCTGCCGGAACCCCGCGACCGCCTGCGGGCCGGCATTGCGATAGGCGGCGCGCATCCGCGCCCGCTGCGCCTCGGACAGGCGGCGTTCCAGCGCGGTGCCGGCGGGGGTCAGGTGCAGCTGGCGTTCGCGCCGGTCGCGCCGCCCGATGCGGCTGTCGACCAGCCCGTCCTCGATCAGCGTACGCAGGACCCGGTTCAGCGACTGCTTGGTCACCCCCAGGACGGCCAGCAGCGAGGTCACCGTCAGCCCCGGATCGCGATGGACGAAATGCAGCGCCCGGTGATGGGCGCGGCCGTAATCCAGATCCGCCAGGATCAGGTCGGGATCGGCGGTGAAGGCGCGATAGGCGAAGAACATCGCCTCGATCCCCCGGCGCAGCTGGTCGTCGGTCAGGAACAGCAGATCCTCGCCCACCATCGCCTGAATCCGCGCCTTGTCCTGCATCGCCCGTCCCCGATTTTTTTGCTGCGACCCGATAGGGCAGCGATGTTGACTTTCTAACCCCGGATTGCTAGCCGTCAAGCACCTTGCGTAACAAACACGCCAAATCCGCCCTGACAGACGCAAGATTCGCAAAAACGGGCGGCGGATGGAGACAAGAAGATGCTGGCTTACGACGATCGCGACGGCAAGATCTGGATGAACGGGGACCTGGTCGACTGGCGCGATGCCAAGGTGCACGTCCTGACCCATGCGATGCATTACGCAAGCTCGGTCTTCGAGGGCGAGCGCTGCTATGACGGCAAGATCTTCAAAAGCCACGAGCATTCGCTGCGCCTGCTGGAATCGGGCCGCTTGCTGGACATGCCGATCCCCTATACCGCCGATCAGATCGACGCCGCCAAGGAGGCCGTGCTGAAGGCCAACGGCTTCGACAACGCCTATGTGCGCGTCGTGGCCTGGCGCGGGTCGGGGCTGGACATGGGCGTCTCGGCGGCCAGGAACCCGGTCTGCATGGCGGTGGCCGCATGGGAATGGGGCAGCTATTACGGCGATGCGAAATGGCAGGGCGCGAAGCTGGACGTGGCCAAGTGGAAGCGCCCCTCGCCCGAGACCATCCCCACCGCCGCCAAGGCCGCCGGGCTCTACATGATCTGCACCATGTCCAAGCACGCGGCCGAGGCCAAGGGCTGCTCGGACGCGCTGTTCATGGACTGGGAGGGCTACGTGGCCGAGGCCACCGGCGCCAACATCTTCTTCGTGCGCGACGGAGAGATCCACACGCCGATGGCCGACCGCTTCCTGAACGGCATCACCCGCCAGACCATCATCGAGATGCTCAAGGGCAAGGGCTTTGCCGTCCACGAGCGCCGCATCCTGCCCGAGGAGCTGGAAAGCTTCCAGGAATGCTGGCTGACCGGCACCGCCGCCGAGGTCACCCCGGTGGGCCAGATCGGCGACTGGCATTTCCAGGTGGGCCAGATCACCCGCGACGTGGCCGAAAGCTACGAGGCCCTCGTCCGCGCCTGATCCCCGGCGCCGGGAGGGGGCTCTGCCCCCATCGGGTTCCGCGATCCCCCCGGGATATTCGAGGACCGCTGCAGGGGCGAGATGCCGGTTCTGCATCGGTCCGGAAATATCCTCGGGGGGTAAGCGCGGCACGCGCTTGGGGGGCGGAAAGCCCCCCTCTTTTCAACCTGCCAAAGCTTCAGTCGGCTCCGACGCGGGCGATGCGCAGGTATTCCGAAGCCTTGCGCGCCGCGTCCGCCCGGGGCTTGGGGCGGCTCTGCAGGGCAAGCGTGCTCGCATGGGGCCGGTCCGCGCGCTCTTGGCGCAGGAATGCGGCCAGCTTCGACGCGCCGCGGGTGCGGGGTTGGTCCGTGGGATGCCGGGTCATGGGAAAAGCCCTCCTGTGGATGTGCTTCCCGCCCAATATAGGGCCGATCCGGACCGAATTGAACCCCTGTCCGCCAATCCCGTCCCGGTCAGGCGGCCTTGATGCCCTGCGCGGCCGACAGGACGGCATGCAGCGCGACCGGATCGTCATTGGCGCGCAGCTTGGCGCGCAGGTCCTGGTCGCGCAGCGTCCGCGACACCAGCGCCAGGGCCTTGAGGTGATCGACGCCGCTGCTTTCCGGCGCCAGCAGGGCAAAGACCAGGTCGACCGGCTGGCGGTCGACCGCGTCGAAATCCAGCGGTTTCTCCAGCCGCAGGAAGAGGCCCGCGACCTTGTCCAGCCCGTGCAGCCGCGCATGCGGCAGGGCCACGCCCTGCCCCACGCCCGTCGGCCCCAGGCTTTCGCGCTCCTGCAGGGCGTCCAGGACTTCGGGGGCGTTCAGCCCGTATTCGGCATGGGCCAGATCGGCCAGTTCCTGGAACAGGCGCTTCTTCGAGGTGACCTGCCCCAGAGAGCGCACCGCCCCGGGCCGGAGGATTTCAGCTAGCTGCATCGCGTCATGTCTTTCCCAAGCTGTCCGCCCTCCGACACGGGGTCGGAGGGCGGCGCGTCACGTCGGATCCCGGGCGCGGCGGGGCTCAGCCGGTGGGGCTCAGCCGTTGCCGCGCGGGTCGATCCATCCCACATTGCCGTCGTCGCGGCGATGGACGACGTTGACGCCGCCATGTTTCTCGTTGCGGAACACCAGAAGCGGCGTTCCCGACAGTTCCATCTGCATCACCGCATCGCCCACCGACAGGGTGGGCACGCGGCTTTCCATCTCGGCGATGATGATCGGCTCCAGGCTGCCGTCCTGGGCCTCCGCATCCTCGTCCTCGGCGGCCAGCACATAGCTGTCGGCCTGCCCGAAGACAACCGGCTCGGCGCGGTCCTTGTGGTGATCCTTGAGCCGGCGCTTGTAGCGGCGCAGCTGCTTGTCCATCTTTTCGCGGCAGGCCTCGAAGGCGGCATAGATGTCGTTGGCGGCCCCGCGCGCCTGCACGTTGAGGCCGGTGGACAGGTGCACCACGCTGTCGCACAGGAACTGATGCGCGTCCTTCGAGAAGGTCACGGCGGCATCCGTCGGCCGCTGCGAGTACTTCTCGATCGTCTCGCCCAGTTCGGTCTTCACATGCGTGCTGAGGGCATCGCCGACATCGATCTGTTTTCCGCTGATGGTGTAGCGCATCGTCATTCCTCTCCGGTTGCCCGTCTTCGCTGCGCCGGCCCGTTCGGATGCCGGCAAGGGCGGAAAACGGGTAGGACGGGCGCCATCTGCGCGCCCGCATGTCTCAATTTGGTGACAGGAGGTCGATGATGTCAACGGGCCACCGAAGGGCGTGACGCGGATTTGCGCGGCGCCTTCCGAACCGTTCGGTACGGTCCAGGACCCTCACGCCATGGTGAAGCTGTCGCCCAGATAGACCTCGCGCACGCGGGGATCGGCGACGATCTGGTCGGTCGTGCCCGACATCAGCACATGCCCGTCATGCAGGATATAGGCGCGGTCGACGATTCCCAGGGTCTCACGGACGTTGTGGTCGGTGATCAGCACCCCGATGCCGCGCGACTTCAGCGCATGGACCAGGGTGCGGATCTCGCCCACCGCGATGGGATCGACGCCCGCGAAGGGCTCGTCCAGCAGCAGGAAGCCCGGATCCGAGGCCAAGCAGCGCGCGATCTCGGCCCGCCGCCGCTCGCCCCCCGACAGGGCCAGCGCCGAGGCGTTGCGCAGATGGGTGATCGAGAAGTCGGCCAGCAGCTCCTCCAGCCGGTCGCGCCGGTGGCGGGGATCGTCCAGCGCGACCTCCAGGACCGCCATGATGTTCTGCTCGACCGTCAGGCCGCGAAAGATCGACATCTCCTGCGGCAGATAGCCGATGCCCATGCGCGCGCGGCGGAACATCGGCAGGCGCGTGGCATCGCGCCCGTCGATCAGCACCTGCCCCGCATCCGGCGCCACCAGCCCCGCGATGCAGTAGAAGCACGTGGTCTTGCCCGAACCGTTCGGGCCCAAGAGCGCCACGACCTCGCCGCGCCGCAGGGTGACCGACACGTCGCGGATCACGGGGCGGTTGCGATAGGACTTGCGCAGCCCCCGCACGTCCAGCCCTTCGCCCGGCGCGGCGGGCCCGCGGCGCATCACTCGGTCCCCGGCTGCAGGACCGACCGCACGCGCCCCTGCACCTGCGCCGACCCGGTGGCCAGATCGACCGTCACCCGGTCGCCCTGCAGCACGTTGCCGCCTTGGGTCAGCAGCACGTCGCCGGTCAGCACCACGCTGCCCCCCGCCACGTCATAGACCGCCTGCCCGGCCTCGGCCGCATCCTCGCCCGAGACCAGCGTGACATTGCCGATGGCGGTCAGCGACCGGATCCGCTCCTGCCCGCCCTCGGCATAGTCCACGGTGACCTCGTCCGCCGACAGGCGCATCTCGCCCTGCCCGATCACCACATTGCCCGAGAACAGCGCGCTGCCATCGGCCTGATCGACGCTCAGGTTGTCCGCCGCCACCTCGACCGGGGCCGAGACATCGGCCCGCATCCCCCGAAGGCGGTGGTCTGGGCCAGCGCGGGGTGCGCTGCCATCAGCGTCAGGGCGATCAGCAGGGGGCGCAGCATGTCGGATCCTCGATCAGGTCAGGGCCGCGGGGGGCCGGGGCGGGTCTCAGGGCTGGTATATCAGACGCACGCCGTCCGAGAAATTCAAGATTGCCCCATCGGGACCCGGCGCCGCATCGCCGTCCGGTCCCGGCGCGCGCGGGGCCAGGCGCATCTGCCCGGCGGTGATCCGGCCGAAGGGCGCCACTGCCTCGACCCCTTGGGTCGCGGTGATGACCGAGGCATCCAGGCGCGCCTCGATCCGCGCGGCGTCCAGCTGCCAGCCGGAGCTGGTCGTCATCCGCACGCCGCCCTCCAGCCGCACCTGCCCGTCGGCCAGCCCGCCTTGCGGCGCGGTCAGCCGGGCGGTCAGGTCGCCGTCCGCGCCGCCCGGCCGCTGCCAGTCCAGCCGCAGGTCGCCCGCCGCCCCGCCGCCTTCGGCCGAGGGCGTGGCCTGCGCCGCGCGCAGCGACAGGCGGGCGCCATCGGGGGTCACGGCGCTGTAGTCCGGAGCGACGATGCGCCCCTCGCGGGCGGCGGCCTCGGCCTCGACCTCGGCATAGGGGATGCGCGATTCGGTGTCCGAGCGGCGCGAGAACAGGAACATCGTCGACAGCATCGCCAGGGCCACCAGCGGCAGCAGCACCCTCAGCCAGCGGACGATGCGGGTGCGGCTCACCGGATCAGACCAGCCCGGCGCGCAGGCAGTCGTGGATATGCAGGATGCCGCAGGGGCGCCCGTCCTGCACGGCAAACAGACAGGTGATCTTGCGCTCCTGCATCTGGGCCAGCGCGGCGCCCGCCAGCGCCTCGGGGCCGATGGTGCGCGGCGAGGGCGTCATCACGGCGGCCGCGTCCAGATCCAGCAGCCCCTGCATGTGGCGTCGCAAGTCGCCGTCGGTGATGATCCCCGCCAGCGCACCCTGCGCGTCGACCACGCCCGTCACGCCATAGCCCTTCTGGCTGATCACCAGCAGCGCCTCGGACATGGGTGCGTCCAGCCCCACCAGCGGCAGGTCGGCCTGCATCAGGTCGCCGACCTTGGCCAGCAGCGCGCCCAGCTTGCCGCCGGGATGGAAGGTGCGGAAATGCTCGGGTGTGAAGCGGCGATGCTCCATCAGCGCGATGGCCAGCGCGTCGCCCAAGGCCAGCGTCATGGTGGTCGAGGTGGTGGGCACGATCCCGTTGCCGCAGGCCTCGGCGGCGGCGGGCAGCGCCAGCGCCACGTCGGCCTGCCGCATCAGCGTCGAACCGGGCCGCGCCGCGACCCCGATCAGCGGGATGGAAAAGCGCCGTGTATGCGCGATCAGGTCGGCCAGTTCCGGCGTCTCGCCGCTGTTGGACAGGACCAGCGCCAGATCGGCGGCGGTGACCATGCCCAGATCGCCATGGCTCGCCTCGGCGGGATGGACGAACTGCGCGGGCGTCCCGGTCGAGGCGAAAGTCGCCGCGATCTTGCGCCCGACATGGCCCGACTTGCCCATGCCCGACACGATCACCCGGCCCTTGACCGCCAGGATCATCTCGACCGCGCGCGAGAATTCATCCCCCAGCCCGGCCGACAGGGCCTGCAGCCCCGCGATCTCGGTCTCGATCACCCGCCGCCCCGTCCCGATGAAATCCGCCACGCGCGCCAGCCCCTTCTTCTTCACTCAAATATCCTCTGGGGGTCCGGGGGGGCGAAGCGCCCCCCGGCTGTCGCCCCCGGCCAGGTCCGGCCTCAGTGCCGAAAGATATCGCTCTCGTCGCCCCAGCCCAGCAGATCCAGATGGGCACGGGCGGGCAGAAAGTCAAAGCAGGCCTGCGCCAGCCCCAGCCGGTTCTCGCGCTTCAGCCGCTCTTCCAGAACCTCCTTCAGCTTGTGCAGATGCAGCACGTCGGATGCAGCATATTCCAGCTGCGCATCCGACAGATCGGCCGCGCCCCAGTCGCTGGTCTGCTGCTGCTTGCTGACATCGACGCCGACCAGCTCCTGCAGCAGGACCTTCAGCCCGTGCCGGTCGGTGAAGGTCCGCACCAGCTTGGAGGCGATCTTGGTGCACCAGACCGGAGAGGTCACGACCCCGAAGGCATTCTCCAGCGCGGCCACGTCGAAGCGGCCGAAATGGAACAGCTTCAGCACCTTGGGATCGGTCAGCAGCTTGGTCAGGTTCGGCGCCTCGGTCTGGCCGCGGTCGATCTGGACCAGATGCGCCTCGCCGTCGCCCGAGGACATCTGCACCAGGCACAGCCGGTCGCGGCGCGGGTCCAGGCCCATCGTCTCGGTGTCGATGGCCACGACCGGGCCCAGAACCAGATCGTCGGGAAGGTCGTTGGGATACAGATGGATGCTCATCGCCGGTCCTGCCTTGATGCTTGGCCGGCCCGTCGGGGTCCGGCTGCCTTGGCGCCCCTCTGACCAGAAACCGGCCCGCCGATCCAGCGAAATTCGCGTGAAGCGCCTCAGGCGGGCTGCCAGACCAGCGCGCCGGGCATCTCGCGATGGGCAAAGCGCAGCAGGTGGCGTTCGACCACCTCGCGCAGGCGCTCCAACGCCGCGTCATCCGCCGCCTCCAGCGCCAGATGCAGCGCGTCCTCGCGCAGCCCGATCCGCGCAGCCCCCATCGGAAAGTCCAGCACCGCCTGACCGTCGTCAAGCGCCACCGGGATCTTGTGGCTGAAATGCTTGGCCATGGTCCCCAACAGGGCCGGGCCGCGGGCGGTGGGGAAATCGGCGGTCATCCGCATGGCGGGCAGTCCTCGTCGCAAGGGGGTCCGGGCCGCCCTTAGAATGACCTATGCAAACAGTCAACAAATCCGCGCGATATTCCGACAAAAAGACACTGGCATTCTTGCCCTCCCGCCGGGGCCGCGCTAACCCGGCCCGGCGTGAAGCCAAGCCGACAGCCACACGCCCGCACCCTTGGAAAGGATCTGCCATGCGTCGCATCGCGCTGTCCGGCCTTCTGGCCGCCACCCTCGCCTCCCTGCCCCTGGCCGCGCTGGCCCAGGATGTCACCATCGACACCGCGCAGGGGCCCGTCACCCTGCCCGCCGCGCCGCAATCCGTCGCGGTCTACGACATGGCGGCGCTGGACACGCTGACCGCGATGGGCGTGCAGCCCACCGGCACCATCGACAACATCCTGGTGGCCCCCCTGCGCGCGGCCGCCGCCGACGCCGCCCCGGTCGGCACCCTCTTCGAGCCCGATCTGGAGGCGCTGGCGGGTCTCGCGCCCGATCTGGTGATCGTGGCGGGCCGCTCGGCCCCGCAGCTGGCGGCCGTCTCGCAGGTCGCCCCCGCCATCGACATGAGCCTGGGCACCGATCTGGTGGCCGAGGCCCGGGCGCGCATCGAGGGCTACGGCACGCTCTTCGACCGCCAGGACCGCGCCGCCCAGATGACCGCCGAACTGGACACCAAGCTGGCGGCGCTGCGCGCGGCGGCCGAGGGCCGGGGCACGGCGATGATCGTGCTGACCAACGGCCCCAAGATGTCGGCCTATGGCAAGGGCTCGCGCTTCGGCTGGATCTTCGAGGCCAGCGGCCTGACCGAGGCGGTCGAGGGGCTGGACCAGTCCAACCACGGCCAGGCGATCAGCCACGAGTTCATCGCCGAGGCCGATCCCGACTGGCTGCTGGTCGTCGATCGCGGCGCCGCCATCGGCGCGGACGGCGCGGGCGCGACCGAGACGCTGCGCTCGGCCCTGGTCGAGGGCACGACCGCCTGGCAGCAGGATCAGGTGATCCTGCTGGATCCGGCGGCCACCTACATCTCGGCCGGGGGCTTCGGGTCGCTGACCGCGACCCTGGACCAGCTGACCGCCGCCCTGACGGACGGCGCCCAAGGCTGATGCGCCTGCGGCCCGCCCTGTCGTCGGCGCTGCTGGCGCTGATGCTGGCCAGCCTGACCGTGGGGGCAGCCCAGGTCGACCTGCGCGCGGTCTTCCGCGACCCGCAGGCGATGCTGGTCCTGCTGGAATCGCGGCTGCCGCGCACGCTGGCGGTGGCGCTGACCGGCGCCGCGCTGTCGGTGGCGGGCGTGCTGATCCAGGCGCTGGTCCGCAACCGCTTCGTGGGTCCCGACACCTCGGGCACCGCCGAGGGCGCGGCGCTCGGCCTGCTGGCCATCACGATCCTCTGGCCCTCCAGCCCGCTCTGGCTGCGCATGATCGCGGCCAGCCTGTCGGCGATGGTCACCACCGCGCTGTTTCTGGCCGTGATCCGCCGCCTGCCGGTGCGCGAGGTGATGCTGGTGCCCATCGCGGGGCTGGTGCTGTCGGGCGTCCTGGGATCGGTGGTGACCTTCGTCGGCTGGCAGACCGACCTAATGCAATATGTCGGCACCTGGCTGATGAGCGGCGAGTTCTCGGGCGTCATCTCGGGCCGCTACGAGCTTCTGTGGATCGCCGCCCTGGCTGCCGGGCTGGCGTGGTTCTCGGCCGACCGCTTCGCCATCCTGGGCCTGGGCGATCAGGTGGCGACCGGGCTGGGCCTTTCCACGGCGGCGGTGATGCGTCTGGGGCTGGCGGTGGTGTCGGTGGTCACCGCGATGGTGGTGACGACGGTGGGGATGATCCCCTTCGTGGGCCTCGTCGTGCCCAATCTGGTCGCCCGGGTCATGGGCGACAACCTGCGTGCCTCGCTGCCGGTGGTGGGGCTGGCGGGCGCGGTGCTGGTGCTGGCCTGCGACCTCCTGGGCCGCCTGGTCATCCGCCCCTACGAGATCCCCGCCGGGGTGATCCTGGGCGTGCTGGGCGCCGTGCTGTTCCTGTGGCTCCTGCATCGCAGGCCCGCCCATGGATAGCCGCGCGCTGGACCCCGGGATCGCCGCCCGCCGCCCCGAGGCCGACGCGGGCCCCGCGCCCGACCGCCGCCCGGCGCTGATCCTGGGCGGCATGGCGCTGCTGCTGGCGCTGCTGGCGGCGGTCTGGATGCTGCAGGGCCTGGGGCCGGGCAATCGCGGCTTCATCCTGGGGCTGCGCGCCACCAAGCTGGCGGCGCTGGTCACCGTGGCGGTGGCGGTGGGCGTCTCGACCATCCTCTTCCAGACGGTGGCGGCGAACCGGGTGCTGACGCCCTCGATCATGGGCTTCGACGCGCTTTATGTCCTGCTGCAGACGGCGCTGGTCATCACCCTGGGCGGCGCGGGGCTGGTGGGCCTGCCCCCCGGCGCCAAGTTCCTGGCCGAGATCGCGGTCATGTCCGCGCTGGCCGCGACGCTGTTCGGCACGCTGCTGCTGCGCGGCGCGCGCGACGTGCCGCGCATGATCCTGACCGGGGTGATCCTGGGCGTGCTGTTCCGGTCGGTCTCGGGCTTCCTGGGGCGGATCATGGATCCCAACGAATTCGCCGTGGTGCAGGCGGTCAGCTTCGCCAGCTTCAACCGGGTGGACGCGACGCTGCTGCCCTTGGCGATGGCGGTGACCGCGCTGGCCGTGGCACTGGCCTGGCGGATGTCGGCGCGGCTGGACGTGCTGGCCTTGGGGCGCGATCCGGCGGTGTCCCTGGGGCTGGCCCATCGCGGCGTGACGCTTTCGGTGCTGGCGCTGGTCGCGGTGCTGGTCTCGGTCTCGACCGCGCTGGTGGGGCCGGTGGCCTTCTTCGGGCTGATCGTGGCGGGGCTGGCGCATGGGCTGATGCGGACCGCCGCGCATGCGGTGCTGCTGCCCGCCGCCGGGCTGTCGGCGGCGATCCTGCTGGTCGGCGGCCAGTGGCTGTTCGAGCGCCAACTGGGCCAGGCCGCCACCCTGTCCGTGGTGGTCGAGTTCGCGGGCGGGCTGTTCTTTTTGTATCTGCTGCTGAAGGGACGCATCCGATGATCCAGATCGACCAGGTCAGCCACCAGATCGGCGGCACGCCGATCCTGCACGACATCTCGACAAGGCTGCCCCAAGGGCGGCTGACCGCGCTAATCGGGCCCAATGGCGCGGGCAAGTCGACCCTGCTGCGCCTGATCGGGCGGCTGGAGCCCCTGCAGGCGGGCGCCATCACCGTGGCGGGCCATGATGTCGCCACCACCCCCACCGACCGGCTTGCCCGGGTCATGGCCATCCTGGGCCAGCAGACCGCCATCGCCAGCCGCCTGCGCCTGTCGGAGCTGGTGGCCTTCGGCCGCTGGCCCCATCACAAGGGCCGCCCCGGCCCCGCCGACCGCGCCCGCGTGGCCGAGGCCCTGGAGGCCTTTGCGCTGGCACCGCTGGCGCATCGCTTCCTGGACGAGGTCTCGGGCGGGCAGGCGCAGCGCGGCCATATCGCCATGGCCTTCGCGCAGGACACCGACTGGATGCTGCTGGACGAGCCGCTGAACAACCTGGACATGGCCCATGCCCGTGCCCTGATGGGTCGGCTGCGCGCGCTGGTCGACCACGAAGGCCGCAGCGTCGCCATGGTCGTCCACGAGATCAACTATGCCGCGGCCTGGGCCGATCACGTGATCGCCATGAAGGACGGGCGCGTGATCGCCGAAGGCCCGGCGGCGGAGGTGCTGACCGAGGCGCGGCTGTCGGATCTGTATGATGCGCCGATCCGGGTGGGGCAGCATCTGGGCCGGCCCCTGGTCCTGCATCACGTATGATCGCGTGACGGCACGGGCCGGACCGGGGGCTTCGCGCCCCCGGACCCCCGCGGGATATTTTTGCCAAGATGAAGGGGGCGAGGGGTGGCGGCTGTCGCGTGCCGAGGGGGTCTGTCGGGCCGGGACGGCGCGGGGCGTTGCGCCGCCGGCGGCCTAGCCCAGGGTGAAGGGCGTGGTGAAGGTGTGGCTCTGGTCGGTCACGGCGGCGGGGGCGGCGGGGCAGGCGCGCAGGCGCTGCGCGGTGCGGACCACCTGCCCGTCGATCCGGGCATCCCCGGTGCCCGAGACCAGCGTGGCGCCCTGCACGCGGCCGTTCCGGTTCATGGAGATGTTCACCACGATCCGGCCTCCGCGGGCGCCGCTGACGCGCGAGAACTGCCGCCCGATGCAGGTGGCGATCTGGGCTGTCCATTGCGCCATCGCGCTGGCCCGCGTCTCGGCGCTGACCCCGCCCCCGCCGCCGCCCGCGCGGCTGTTCTGCGACCGGCCACCCTCGCCCGCGCGTTGGGCGGGCTGGGCCTGCGCGGCGGTCTGCGGCGCCGGCTGCGGGGAGGGCGCGGCGGCGCGGCGGGGTTCGGGCTCGGGCTCGGGCTCGGGTCGGGGCTGGCGCGCGGGGCGCCGGTCGGGGCGGGACGACGCCTCCAGCGCCAGGGGCGAGGCCAGCTCGATCACGGGCGGGGTCAGCTGCTGCAGGTCGGGCAGGTCCAGCTGGGCAGGGTCGATGGGCTCGGGGGCCACGGGTTCGGGGGGCGGCGGCAGGTTGGGCTGCGCGGGCGTCGGATCGGGCGGCGCCAGCGGGGCCGCGGCGACCTGCCGGGACACGGGTTCCGGGGCAGCGGGCTGCGGGGCCGGTTCGGGCTCGGGGGCGGGCTGCGGCGCGGCGATCTCGGGGGCGGTCCGGGTCTCGGGCGGCGCCTCCCAGGCCTCGACCATCGACCGGATCTCCTCGCCCCCCGCCGAAAGCGCGGCGGGCGGGGCCTCGGCGGCGGCGCCGCGCTCCAGCCGGTCGGGCAGCATGATGGCCGCCGCCGAGACGTGCAGCGCGGCGGCGATGGTGAAGAAACCCGCGGTCTCCAGCGTGCGGAGAGAGATCATCGTCATCCTCCGCTGACGACCAGATGCGCGCCTGCCGGCGCGATCGCCCGCAGCCGCTGCAGATGGCCCGCCAGGATCGCGGCGGGCAGCGCGGCATCGGCGCGGATTTCGACCGGGTCCGTGCCGGCCTGCGCCGCGAGGGCCGCCCAGACCGCCTCGCCCCGCGCCGCGTTCCACGCCAGCTCGCCCTGGGCCGAGACATAGAGCACGTCCGGCGCCCCGGCGGCGGTGTCGGACCGGCTGTCGGGCGGGGTCAGCGGGAAGGGCGTCGGCTGCGTGATCTGCGCGGTCAGCAGGAAGAAGATCAGCAGCAGGAAGACGACGTTGATCATCGGGATGATCGATTCGCCGCGCGGCTTCCGGGGGGGCATGTCGATGCGCATGGGCCTATTCGACCAGGATGAGGTTCGGGATGCCGCCGTCGCGCAGCAGGTCCATGACGGCGACCAGCCGCTGCAGGTCGGCGCCGTCGCGCGGGCGCAGGATCACCGCCGCGCCGGGATCGGGCAGCAGCGCCGCGACGCCCGCGACCAGCGTGCCGGGATCGGTCGGGACGCCGTTCACTTGCAGCCCGCCGGGCAGCACGTCGACCAGCCGCGGCGCGCCCTGCCAGTCGCTGCCCGCCCCCTCGGCCCCGCCCGAGATGGGCAGCACCGCGTCGGTGCCGAAGCGCGAGGCCAGCATGAAGAAGATCAGCAGCAGGAAGACCACGTCGATCATCGGCGTCAGCGACATCCGGCGCGGATGCCGCCGGGGCCCCAGGTCGAAGGCCGCCGGGCCGGTCATTCCGCCGCCTCGAGCCGGCTGCGCGCCGGGGGGGCGGCGGGCGCGTCGCGGGCGACGAAGACGCGGGTCGCCAGATCCTCCAGATCCGACTGCAGGCGGTCGCTGACGCTTTCGAACCAGGACAGGGCCACGCCCGCCGGGATCGCCACCGCCATGCCGGCGGCGGTGGTCAGCAGCGCCACCCAGATGCCGCCCGCCAGATCGGACGGGTCGGCCTGGTTGCCCGAGCTCTGCAGCACCTGGAAGGCCGCGATCATGCCCAGGACCGTGCCCAGCAGGCCCAGAAGCGGCGCGATGGTGGCGATCAGCTCCAGCGCGCGCAGGCCGGCGCGGGACCGGAACAGTGCCTGGCGGGCGACGCGGGCGGTCTCCTCGCGGGCGGCGGCCTCGTCGAAGCGCGGGTCCAGCGAGGTGCCGATGGCCGCCTGCGCCACCCGCGCCCGGGCCGAGGGGCGCCCG
This sequence comes from Paracoccus liaowanqingii, assembly GCF_004683865.2. Lineage (NCBI taxonomy): Bacteria > Pseudomonadati > Pseudomonadota > Alphaproteobacteria > Rhodobacterales > Paracoccaceae > Paracoccus > Paracoccus liaowanqingii. The sequence goes on from NZ_CP038439.1 coordinate 2,964,720, forward strand.
CGCACCTGGTCCATCGCCTCGCGCGGGCGGCCCTGCGCCCACAGGACCAGGGCGGCGCGCGAATGGCTGCCGCCCCAGACCCCCAGGCGCCACAGCGACCACAGCTTCCACAGCACGACCGCCAGGGTGATGACCGACAGGGCCGCGATCAGCCACATGGTCCAGCCCCCGTCGCGGATCAGTCCGAACAGCGGCAGCGCCGCCAGGGAGGTCGCAAGATCGGTCATCGGGTCGGTTCCTTGGACAGGGCGGCCGGGCGGACCGCTGGAATTGGGGCGGGCGCCGGCCGGGCGCGCGGCGGGGTGGCGAGGGTCGCGAGGCGCATGGTCCGAATCCCCCGGCAGCCCGTGCCGAATGGTTGACGTTTCTGCTCGGGTAAGGAATCTGACGGATTATGTCAAGAATGCGGACTGCAGATCGTGCAGTCCCGTCCCGGCCTTGCCCGGGGGCGCGGCAGCGGGCACAGTCCGGGCCATGACGTCCCCCCAGCCCCCCACGACGACCCTGCCCGCGATGATCCTGGCCGGAGGCCGCGCCACCCGCATGGGCGGCGGCGACAAGCCGCTGCTGCCCTTGGGCGGGCGGTCGATGCTGGCGCATGTGCTGGACCGGCTGCGCCCGCAGGCGGGGCCGGTGGCGCTGAACGCCAACGGCGATCCGGCGCGATTCGCGGCCTTCGGCCTGCCGGTCCGGGCCGACAGCCTGCCCGATCATCCCGGCCCCCTGGCGGGCGTGCTGGCGGCGCTGGACTGGGCGGCCGGGATCGGCGCCGATCACGTGCTGACGGTGGCGGGCGACACGCCCTTCCTGCCCCCCGACCTAACCCTGCGCCTGCAGGCGGCGCGCGGGCCTCGGGGCCTGGCCCTGGCCGCCAGCCGCACGCCCGGTGGCGAGACGCGCGAGCACCCGACCGTCGGCCTCTGGCCCGTGGCGCTGCGCGACGACCTGGCCGCGACCCTGGCCGCGGGCCAGCGCCGGATGCGCGTCTTCACCGCCCGGCACCAACCCGGGCTGGCGCTGTGGCCCGGCGATCCCGATCCCTTCGCCAATATCAACACGCCCGACGACCTGGCGCGGGCCGAGGCGCGCCTTGCCGCGCTTTGACCGCATCCTGATCCTCGATTGGTCAGCGGCGGGCCTTCCCGTGCGCGGGGCCAATTCCATCTGGCTGGGGGACGACCGGGGGATGCTGGCCAATCCCGCCACCCGCGCGCAGGCGGCCGCTCTGCTGGACGCGGCCGTGGCGCAGGCGCGCGACGCGGGAACACGTCTGCTGATCGGCGCGGATTTCGCCTTCGGCCACCCCTCGGGGCTGGCCCTGCGGATCACCGGGCGGCCCGAGGCGCTGGCGCTCTGGGATCATCTGGAGGCGCACCATCACGACGACGACGCCAACCGCAGCAGCTATCGCGCCGTGGCGTCCGGGATGAACGCGACGCTCGGCACGCCGGTCTTCTGGGGCGATGGGCGCAGGACGGCGACCCCCGGCCTGCCGCGCCTGAAGCCGCCGCCCCATCCGACCCTCGCCCCGCATCGCGCGACCGAGGCGCCTTCGCCCGGCGGGCCGCGCCCCAAATCGCCCTTCCAGCTGGCAGGCGCGGGCGCGGTCGGCGCGCAAAGCCTGACCGGCATCCCGCGCCTGAACCGCCTGCGCCGGCAGCCGGGGGTGGCGGTCTGGCCCTTCCAGCCGTGCCACGACGCCATGGTGGTGCTGGCCGAGGTCTATCCCTCGATGATCGCGCCCGAGGTCCGGGCGGCGCGCGGCTATCCCTGCCTCGATGCGGCGCAGGTGGGCCTTCTGGCCCGCAGCCTGCGCCATCTGGACGGTCGCGACGCGCTGGCGGCGATGATGGCCCCCGACCCGCGCATCGCCGACCTGGCGTCCGAGGGGCAGATCCTGGGCTTCGGCCACGCCCCCGCCCTGCGCGCCGCCGCCCGGGCGGTCCTGCCCCCGCCCTGAGATCCGCCGCCGGAACGCCCCTGCCCGGGGCCGCGTTGCCGCCCCGAAGACCACGCCCGAAAAGGAATGATCCCATGTCGAACGCGACCCTGGCCCGGATGGTGCTGCTGGCGGCGCTGGCCTTTGCGGCATCCCCGCTGATCTTTCCGGGTTTCGCGGGCTATGACGCGGGGCGGTTCCCGATCCCGCAGGTCGATCCGCCGGTCCAGCCTGCGGGCTGGGCCTTCTCGATCTGGGGGATCATCTATCTGTGGCTGATCCTGGGCGCGGGCTTCGGCCTGTGGCGGCGTCGCGACGATGCGGACTGGCGCCCGATGCGTGCCCCCCTGCTGGCCAGCCTGGCGCTAGGCTTTGCTTGGCTGCCGGTGGCGCAGCACCTGCCGGGGCTGGCGACCCTGATGATCCTGGCGATGCTGGGAGGGGCGATCCTGGCGTTGCTGCGCGCGGGGCGGCGCGATCCGGGCTGGCAGGCGGGGCCGGTGGCGCTGTACGCGGGATGGCTGACGGCGGCCTCGGGCGTGTCGGCGGGGATCTGGCTGGGCGGGCATGGCTGGCTGTCGCCCATCGCCGCCGCGATCCTGGCGCTGCTGGCCGTGACCGCGCTGGCGCTGACCGTCCAGACGCGCCGGCCCGGCGCATGGGCCTATCCCGTAGCCGTCATCTGGGCGCTGACGGGCATCGTCGTCGCCAACGCCACGTCAGGCGCCGACGGGCGCTGGCCGGTCATCGCCACGGCGGCGCTGGCGGCGGCTGTGCTGTTCTGCCGCATCTGGACGAATCGCCCCGCAGCCGATGATCCGCACGCCCGCCGCACCGACCGCCCCGGAAAGGACCGCCCATGAAACGCCGCGTCTTCCTGTCGCTCGCCACCGCGATCTCGGCCTTGGGACTGGCGCCCGCGCGGGCCGAAGGTGCGCCGCGCTTCACCTTCCCCTCGATCGACGGAGGCGCCTACGACACCGCCGACTGGCGCGGGCGCCCGGTGCTGGTGGTCAACACGGCGTCCCTCTGCGGCTTCTCGGGCCAGCTGCGCGACATGCAGGCGCTCCATGACAGCCACGGGCCGCGCGGGCTGGTGGTGCTGGCCGTCCCCTCGGACGACTTCAACCAGGAACTGGGCAGCGCGCAGGAGGTCAGCGAGTACTGCCAGATGGAATACGGGATCACCCTGCCGATGACCGACATCCTGCATGTCGCCAAGGGGGACGTGCATCCCTTCTATGCCTGGCTGCGGCAAGAGACGGGCTTCGTGCCCAAGTGGAACTTCAACAAGGTCCTGCTGGGCCCGCAGGGCGAGGTGCTGGGCCAGTGGGGATCCTTCACCAGCCCCGGCGCGCGCCAGATCCTGCAGGCCGCCGACCCCTTCCTGGGCTAGGCGCCGCCGCTCACCACGGCACCCGCGCGCCCTTCCAGTCCCAGAAGCTGCCCGTGTCCTCGGGCGTCAGCCCGTCGATCACCGCCAGCAGCGCCTCGGCGCTGCGATCGGGGGTGATGGTCGGATAGCGGGCGGCGTATTTCGCGGTCAGCGGCGTCTCGACCGTGCCCGGATGCAGCGCCACAAGGATCGCATGGCGGTTGCGGCGGCGGTATTCGATGGCCGCGGTGCGGATGATCTGGTTCTGCGCAGCCTTGGCCGCGCGATAGGACACCCAGCCCCCCAGATCGTTGTCGCCGATGGAGCCCACCCGCGCCGACAGCGACGCCATCACCGCCCGCCGGTCCCGCGCCAGCAGCGGCGCGAAATGACGGATCGCCAGCGCCGGGCCGATGGCATTCAGCGCGAATTGCGCGGCCATCGCCTGCGGATCGACGGCGTCCATGGATTTCTCGGGGCCGTGGCCGTCGATGACCAGCGCGCCGGTGGTGTTCACGATCAGGTCGAACGCCTGCCCCTCCAGCCGGGCGGCGTGACCCGCCACCGTGTCCGCCCGCGTCAGGTCCAGCCCGTCGCGGCTGCGCGACAGCGCGGTGACCTCGGCCCCCTGCGCCTGCAGCCGCGCGACCAGCGCCGCCCCGATCCCGCCCGAGGCGCCCAGCACCAGCGCCCGCATCACGACTTCAGCCCCTGATAGGCGTCCAGCGCGCGGTCGCGCCCCTCGGCCAGCGACAGCGCGGGTTTGGGGCGGTCGTGCAGGTCGATCTTCCACGCCTTCGGCGCGGCCTCGGCGAAGGCCCGCGCGCCCTCGGCCTCGGGGTCCAGCCAATAGCGGCGGTACTGCGCCTCGGCATCGAACTTCTCGGCCTGCGTCTCGGGGTTGAAGACCCGGAAATAGGGCGCGGCATCGGGGCCGCAGCCCGCCACCCATTGCCAGTTCATCGCGTTCGAGGCCGCGTCCCAATCGCTCAGGCAATGGCCGAACCAGTCCAGCCCCACCTTCCAGTCGGTCAGCAGATGCTTGGTCAGGTAGCTGCCGGTGATCATCCGCACCCGGTTGTGCATCTGGCCGGTGACGAACATCTCGCGCATGCCCGCATCCACCATCGGCACGCCGGTCCGGCCGCGCCGCCAGGCCTCGGCATCGTCGTTGTCGCCCCGCCAGGGAAAGCGGTTCCACTCCTCGCGCCAGCAGGTCCGGTCCAGGTCGGGGGATTCGGCCATCAGCTCGCGCGCGAACTCGCGCCAGCACAGCTCGGACAGGAAATGCTCGGACCCCGCCGCGCCCTGCTGGTAATCGGGCTGCACCCGCGCCCAGATGCGCCGCGCGCTGATTTCGCCCGAAGCCAGCGCATCGGCCAGACCCGAGGTCGCGCGGGGCCGCCACGGCAGGTTGCGGTCCGCCTTGTAGTCGGGCAGCGGGCCTTCAAGGAACTCCTCCAGCCGGGCATGGGCCTCGTCCTCGCCGGGGCGGGTGTGGCGGGCCAGCACGTCCCAGCCCCGCACCATCGCGGCGCGGGCCTCGGGCCAGTCGGTCCCGTCGCTGTCGGGCCAGTCCTCGGGCGCGGTCAGCTTGGGAACCGCCAGCGGCGGCGCGATCTGGACCTGCCGCACGGCCTTCCAGAAGGGCGAGAAGACCTTGTAGACCCCGCCCGACCCGGTCAGCACGGATCCGCGCGGCACCAGGTCGGCCAGCGGATGCAGCTCCAGCCGGGCACCGCCGCGCTCGGCCGCCGCCTCCAGCCCGTCATCTGGGGCGAAGGGAAATCCGGTCGTGGCGTGAATGACAGTGGCGCCGGTCTGGCGGGCCAGCGCCTCCAGCACCTCGGCGGGATCGCCGCGCCGCACGATCAGGCGGCTGCCCAACCGCTCCAGCGCCGCCGCCAGGGGGGCAGCGACAGGGCCTGCCGCTCGGCGCTGGCGGGATGGGCGCGGGCCTCGGCGGGATCCAGGATCACCAGCGGAATGACCGCCCCGTCCTCGGCCGCCGCCACCAGCGCGGGGTGGTCGTCCAGCCGCAGAACCCGCCTGAACCAGCAGATGACCGTCATCGCATTCTCCTGTCTGTTGCCGCACATCACGCGCGACGGCGCCGAAAGTTTCATCGCCCGCGATCCGGGCAAACGGGATGCGTGGCATTGTCACACCGGATGCGGGTGCTATAGCAGGACATCCGCGCGAACCGCCCGCCTTCGAAAGCCCTTCCTGCCCCATGCCCGATCCCGACTTCCCGCCCGGCTTCGTCTCGCTCGTCTCGGCCGGTCCCGGCGATCCCGAGCTGTTGACGCTCAAGGCCGCGCGGCGCCTGTCGCAGGCCGACGTGGTGCTGTTCGACGACCTGGCCTCGGGGCCGGTCCTCGACCATGCCGGGCCGCAGGCCGAGCTGATCGCGGTGGGCAAGCGCGCCGGCCGCCCCTCGGCCCGGCAAGAGGCGGTGAACGCGCTGATCGTCAGCCATGCGCAGGCGGGCCGCCGCGTCGTGCGGCTGAAATCCGGCGATTCCGGCATCTTCGGACGGCTGGAGGAGGAGCTGACCGCCCTGACCCAGGCCGGCATCCCCTTCGAGATCGTGCCCGGCGTCACCTCGGCCAGCGCGGCGGCGGCGGCCATGGGCATTCCCCTGACCCGGCGCCTGACCGCGCGGCGGGTGCAGTTCATCACCGGCGCCGACGTGACGGGCCAGCTGCCCGGCGACATCAACTGGGCGGCGCTGGCCGACCCGTCGGTGACCACGGTGGTCTTCATGGGCCAGCGCAGCTTTCCGCTGCTGGCGCAGGGGCTGATCGCCCACGGCCTGCCGGGCGACACGCCCGCGATGTTCGCCGAGGCCGTGGGCCATCCCGGCCAGCGCCTGCTGCGCAGCACGGTCGCGGATCTGGCCCGCCTGCTGCAGGACCAAGGCCCGGCCAGCCAGCCGGGGCTGATCCTCTACGGGCCGCTGGCCTTCCCGCCGCAGACGGCCTGAGCCGCCCCCCGGCCCAGCCCCCGCCCCGGCGCGGCCCGCCCCGGTACTGCCCGGGGCTTTTGCCTAAAATGCACCTCAACCATCGCTGGTCAGGCGGGGCCGTTAAGACCATCTTCAGACTTGACCGGCCCCTCCGGCCCCCCGCGTGCAACCCCAGAACCCGCCATGATCGTGTACGACCACGTGACCACCCATGGGGTCACGCAACCCCGCTGGCTGTCCCGCATCGCGGATCTCGACATCGTCGAGACCGAGGGCCGCAGCCTGCTGATCGCGGTCAACCAGATGGGCGGCGGCATCAGCAGCCACGCCATCGCCGGCCCCGACCAGCCGCTTCAGATGCTGCACACCCGGGGCTATGACGGCCTGACCTATCAGGGCTCGCCCCGGCTGACGACGCTGACCCCGGGCGACCGCACGGTGATGCATGTCCACCAGATGGGCGGCGCCGCCGACCGGGGCGTGTCGCTGCGCCTGGACACCGGCAATGTCAGCCGCTTCGATCCCCTCTTCCCCGTCGGGCCCGGCGCCGACCTGTCGGCCCTTGGCCAGGTCGAGATCGGCGCGACCCGGATCCTCTATTCCGCCCGCGACGGCGACCTGACCCTGACCACGCATCGCATGGCCGCGGACGGATCGCTGGCGGTGGCGGGCCGGGCCACCCTGCCGGTGCCCCCCGGCAGCACCGACGCCGCGCTGGACCGGCTGGCCCATGCCACGGTCGACGGCCAGCACATCCTGGTGGCGGCCTCGGGGAACGGCAACTTCCTGTCCACCCACCTGATGCAGGCGAATGGCAGCCTGCGGCCCGGCACGGTCCATGTGGCCGGGCGCGGCACGGGCTATGACATCCCCGCGCAGCTGGACACCGTGCGGATGGGGGACCGGACCTTCGTCATCATGGGGGCGGCGGCCTCGAATTCGCTGACCGTCTTCCGCCTCGGATCCGACGGAAAGCTGACCACCGTGGACCATGTCATCGACGAGGGCGCGACCCGCTTCAAGTCCGTCACCGCGCTGGAGACGGTGACCCTGGACGGGCGGGTCTTCGTCTTCGTGGGCGGCGCGGATGACGGCATCAGCGTCTTCACCCTGCTGCCTGACGGGCGGCTGCTGCACCTGACCACCATCGCCGATACGGCGGCCATGACCCTGGCCGATGTCAGCGCCCTCCGGGGCCAGGCCGTCGACGGGCGCATCCAGCTGTTCGTGGGCTCCTCGACCGAGACCGGCATCACCCAGTTCGTCTTCGACCCCGGCCGCATCGGCGTGAACCTGATGGCCGGCGCCAGCCTGCTGCGCGGCGGTGCCTGGGGGGACATCCTGGTCGCGGGCGCCGGCACCACCCGGATCGAGGGCGGGGCCGGCAACGACATCCTGGTCGCGGGCCCCCGCCCGATCACCCTGGTCGGCGGCACGGGGGCGGACATCTTCGTCCCCTCGCGCGTCAAGGGGCGCATCTCGATCATCGATTACGACCCGGCGGTCGACCGGCTGGACATGTCGATGCTGGGCAGCATCCGCAGCATCTGGCAGCTGCGCTTCGTGCCCACATCCACCGGCATGACGATCATCTACGGCGAGACGATCCTGGAAATCACCAGCTTCACCGGGCGCGGGCTGACCGTCGCCCAGTTCACGAACATCATGTTCCCCGTCGCCCATTACCTGCCGCCCGAGATCGACCCGGTCACCACCCCCCCGCCCCCCGCGACCCGCCCCGTCTGGCTGTTCGGCACCGCCGGCCCCGACCGCCTGACGGGCACCGCCCTGCCCGAGGAGATCGCCGCCGGCGCGGGCGACGACATCGTCTCGGGCGCTGGCGGCAACGACACGATCCGGGGCGAGGCGGGCCATGACCTGATCCGCGGCGGCGACGGCGACGACCGGATCCTGGGCGGGCCGGGGCGCGACACACTGTTCGGCGATGCGGGGCACGACCTCGTCCGGGGCGACGAGGACGACGACCTGATCTATGGCGGCGAGGGCAACGACACGCTGGAGGGCGGGCCCGGCAACGACCGGATCTATGGCGGGCCCGGCCATGACCGCCTTATCGGCGGGGCGGGCAACGACACCCTGTCGGGCGAGGACGGCAACGACATCCTGGAGGCGCTGGAGGGGACCAACGTCCTTCTGGGCGGCGCGGGCAACGACACACTGGTCGCGGGCGCGGGCGCCGATCTGCTGGATGGCGGCGAGGGCGATGACAGCCTGTCCGGAGGGGCGGGCAACGACCGGATGCTGGGCGGGACCGGCAACGACACCCTGTGGGGCGAGGACGGCAACGACTGGATGAACGGCGACTCCGGCAACGACCTGCTGGACGGGGGCGCCGGCAAGGACACCCTGCTGGGCGGCGCGGGCCGCGACACGCTGCAGGGCGGTTCGGGCGACGACCTGCTCTACGGTCAGCACGACGACGATGTGCTGTCGGGCGAGGATGGCCATGACACGCTGCATGGCGGGGCCGGCAACGACCGGCTGATGGGCGGGCGGGGCAACGACCGCCTGCTGGGCAATTCCGGCAACGACATGATCCTGGGGGGCGACGGCCATGACACCGCCCTGGGCGGGGTCGGCCACGACACGATCTACGGCGATGCGGGCAACGACGTCCTCTACGGCCAGCTGGGCTTCGACCTGATCTTCGGCGGTCTGGGCGATGACCGGATCTATGGCGGCATGGGCAACGACCAGCTGCATGGCGACGCGGGCGATGACACGCTGATGGGCGGCGCAGGGCGCGACCACCTGTTCGGCGGGGACGGCGACGACCGGCTGGATGGCGGGGCGGGCAACGACATGCTGGACGGGGGCCTGGGCAACGACACCCTGCTGGGGGGCCTGGGCCATGACAGCATGTTCGGCGGGGACGGCAACGACCTGATGATCAGCTACCGGGGCCACAACATGATGCGGGGCGGCGCGGGCAACGACACGATGCGCGCTGGCAGCGGCAACGACCGCATGTACGGCGAAGCCGGGCACGACCGCATGTCCGGGGGCACCGGCAACGACCTGCTGGTCGGCGGGGCGGGCAACGACCTGCTGCGCGGAGATGCGGGCAACGACACGCTGAACGGCGGCGCGGGCCATGACAGGCTGCTGGGCGGCGCGGGACACGACCGGTTGACGGGTGGCACCGGGAACGACACCCTGGCGGGCGGGGCGGGCCACGACCTGCTGCTGGGCGGCGCGGGCAACGACCGCCTGCTGGGCGGGCCGGGACAGGACACGCTGGTGGGCGGCGCGGGGCGCGACGTGATGCAGGGGGGCGCGGGAGAGGACGTCTTTCGCTATCTGGCCGCGCTCGACAGTCGCCCCGCCCAGGCCGACCTGATCACCGATTTCCGGCCCGGAGAGGATCTTCTGGACCTGCGCGCCCTGAAGCTGACCTATCTGGACCAGGACGGGCATTCCGGCGCACGCTCGCTGCGATGGGAACATGTCGGCGCACAGACCCATGTCTTCGCGGATGTCACCGGCGACGGCCAGGCCGACCTGATGATCCGCCTGGCGGGCCGGCTCGGCCTCGACGGCGACGACTTCCTGCTCTAGTTCACCAGCCGCCCCACCGCCCAGGACGCCGCCTCGGCCACCACCGGATCGGCGTCGCCGCACAGCCCCCGCGCCACCGGCTCCAGCGCCGCATCCCCGGAATTGCCGATCGCATAAAGCACGTTCCTGACGAAGCGGTCCCGCCCGATCCGCTTGATCGGCGACCCCGAGAACCGCGCCCGGAACCCCGCATCGTCCAGGCCCGCCAGCTCCGCCAGAGGCGGCGCATCGATGATACCGCGATAGCGCATCTCGGACCCGGCCTGCGCGAACTTGTTCCACGGACAGACCGCCAGGCAATCGTCGCAGCCATAGATCCGGTTGCCCATCAGCGCCCGCAGGTCCGGATCCACCGGCCCCGTGTGCTCGATGGTCAGATAGGAAATGCAGCGCCGCGCATCCAGCCGGTAGGGCGCGGGAAAGGCCCCGGTCGGACAGACGTCCAGACAGGCCCGGCAGGACCCGCAATGCCCGCCCTCGGGCGCATCGGCAGGCAGGGGCATGGTGGAAAAGATCGCGCCCAGAAAGAACCAGCTGCCCAGATCGCGCGACAGAAGGTTCGTGTGCTTGCCCTGCCAGCCCAACCCCGCCGCCTGCGCCAAAGGCTTCTCCATCACCGGCGCCGTGTCGACGAAGACCTTGATCGCATGCCCGGGCTCGGGCGCCGCCTCCAGCATCCAGCGCCCCAACCGCTTCAGCCGCTTCTTGACCAGATCGTGGTAATCGCGCCCCTGCGCATAGACGCTGACCGCCGCCCGGTCGCGCCGCTCCAGCACCGCCAGCGGATCGCCCTCGGGCGTGTACAGCTCGGCCAGCATCACCACCGACCGCGCCTCGGGCCAGAGCGCGGCAGCATTGCCCCGCCAGGCCACCCGCTCGGCCATCCAGGCCATCTGCCCGTGATGCCCCTCGGCCAGAAAGGCGTCCAGCCGCGCCACCGTCTCGGGCGCGCCGTCCGGCCGCGTCACCCCCATCCGCGCGAATCCCACCGCCCCGGCCTCGGCCGCGACCCGGGCTTTCATCTTGGCCCAAATATCCCGGGGGGGATCGCCGTCAGGCGAGGGGGGGCTGGCCCCCCCTGCCCCCGGCTCAGCCGAAATCCAGCTCGGCATAATGCGCCGCCGGGTGGATGCCCGGCACCTGATCGGCCAGCACCGACCGGAAGGCCGGGCGCGACTTGATTGTCGCATACCAGTCGCGCAGCGCCTCGGACCGGTCCCAATCCACGTCAGAGATGTAATCCAGGCAGGAGAAATGCGCCGCCGCCGTGAAATCGGCCAGGCTCAGCGTGTTGCCCGCCAGCCAGCGCCGCGTCTCCAGCAGCCCGGCCAGATAATCCATGTGCTCCTTGATCGCGCGCAGCCCGTCCTTGACGATGCGGCTGTCGGGATAGCCCGAGCGGGTGATCTTCTTCCACACGCGCTCGTTCAGGATCGGCCGGGTCACCTCGGTCTGGAACTTGTCGTCGAACCACGCGCACAGCCGGCGCACCTCGTGGCGCTCCAGCGGCTGCTGCGGCATCAAGGACGGCGCGGGCACGGCCTCGTCCAGATATTCGACGATCGCCTGGCTCTCGGCCAGAAGGTTGCCCCGGAACCGCAGCACCGGCAGCTTGCCCGCCGGGTTGCGGCGCTTCAGGTCGGGCGGACCCTCCCAGTAGCGCTCCTCGACCAGCTCGACCTCGATCTTCTTCTCGGCCAGCACCAGACGCACCTTGCGGCAATAGGGCGACAGGGCGGTGTGATACAGGCGCGTGGTCTGGGTATTGGTGTTCATGGACGGCCGGAAACCTGACTGAGGGGATGTGCTGGCGCCTTGATACGCCCCGACCCCCCGGCTTTCAACCGCACCGCATCATTCGAAGCAGGCCGCGCGCCCGTCGCGGGCGATCGTCGCCGCCCCGTCGGCGATTCCCCGCGACCGGGCCGAGGCCTCCAGCCGCCGCGTCCGGGGCGCGGGCAGCACGGCGGCCAGCCGCGCCGCCTGCACCGGCGTCAGCTGGTCCGGCGTGGTGCCGAAATGCGCCCGCGCCGCCGCATCGACGCCGAAGATGCCCGGCCCGAACTCGGCCACGTTCAGATAGACCTCCAGGATCCGCCGCTTGGACCACAGCGCCTCGATCATCGGCGTCAGCGCCGTCTCGACCGCCTTGCGGCCCCAGCTGCGGGTCTGCCACAGATAGGCGTTCTTGGCGGTCTGCTGCGTCAGGGTCGAGGCGCCGCGCGACGATCCCGAGGCCACGACCTTGCGGATCTCGGTCATGTCGAAGCCCCAGTGCAGGCAGAAATTCGCGTCCTCGGCGGCCACCACCGACCGGCGCATGACCGGCGCGATGTCCTCCAGCGCCACCCAGTCCCGCGCCACCAGATCATGCGCGCGAGACGCCCCCAGCATGGTCCAGGTCAAAGGCGGGTTCACAAAGGCATAGATCGTGACCGACCCCGCCATGACCAGAAAGGCCCGCAGCGCCAGCCAGCGCAGCCGGAACAGCACCCGCCCCCGCAGGGACCGGCGCCGGGCGGGCGGCGCGGTGTTCGATGCGGGGGACGACGCGGCGCGGCGGCGGGACGGAAGCTTCAGGGCCATGGTCCGCATGTCTCACGCCCCGCGCGGCTGCGTCAAGCGCGACCGCCGCCCCCCCGATCCTGACGCGGCCCCGCAAGGGGGCCGCGTCAGGATCGGGTCGCCTAAAGGCCGCCGGCCCTACTCGGCAGGGACCGCGCTCGGCTCCTCGATGGCGGCGATGGGATGGGGCAGATGCACCAGCATCTCCTTGGGGCAGACCTGCAGGAAGTTGCCCTTCTCGCGGTCCCAGTTCGACAGGATCTCGTCGGCGCGGCGCGATCCGGTCTCCTTCAGGTGCCGGGCGATCAGCGTCTTCAGCTGATCCTCCCAATGCGCCTGCGTCACCGGGCACAGGATCAGCGTCTCGGCGTTGATGTAATCGCGCGCCAGCCCCTCGGGGTCGTACAGATAGGCCATCCCCCCGGTCATGCCCGCGCCGAAGTTGGCGCCGATCCGGCCCAGGATCACCGCCACGCCGCCGGTCATGTATTCGCAGCCGTTCGACCCGCAGCCCTCGATCACCACCGAGGCGCCACTGTTGCGCACCGCGAATCGCTCGCCCGCCCGGCCCGCCGCGAACAGATAGCCGTTCGTCGCGCCGTAGAGGACCGTGTTGCCAATGATCGTGTTCTCGGCCGCGACCAGCGGGCTGGCCATCGGCGGGCGCACCACGATGGTGCCGCCCGACAGGCCCTTGCCCACATAGTCGTTGGCATCGCCCGAGACCTCGATCTTCAGCCCCGGCGCCGCGAAGGCGCCCAGCGACTGGCCCGCGCTGCCGGTCAACCGTACCGTCAGGTGGTCGGGCTGCAGGTCGTTGCGCATCCCGAACTTGGACACGATCAGCGAACTGGTCCGCGTCCCCACCGTGCGCTGCGTGTTCCGCACCGCATAGGACAGCTGCATCTTCTCGCCGTCCTCGAAGAAGCGGGCGGCATCCTTGACGATCTCGCTGTCCAGCGTCTCCAGCACCGCATTGCGCGGCTTGGTGCGGTCATAGACGATCTTGTCCGCGCCATCGACGGTGATCAGCAGCGGATTGAGGTCCAGATCGTCCAGGTTCGCCGCGCCCCGGCTGACCTGCGTCAGCAGATCCGCGCGCCCGATCACCTCGTCCAGGGACCGCGCCCCGATGCTTGCCAGGATCTCGCGCACCTCCTGGGCATAGAAGGTGATCAGGTTCACCACCTTGTCCGCCGATCCGGTGAACATGGCGCGCAGCTTCTCGTCCTGGGTGCAGACGCCCACCGGGCAGGTGTTCGACTGGCACTGGCGCACCATGATGCAGCCCATGGCGATCAGGGCGGCGGTGCCGATGCCGTATTCCTCGGCCCCCATCATCGCCGCCATGACGATGTCGCGGCCCGTGCGCAGGCCCCCGTCGGTGCGCAGGGTCACCCGCTCGCGCAGCCGGTTCATGGCCAGAACCTGATGCGCCTCGGTCAGCCCCATCTCCCACGGCAGGCCCGCGAACTTGATCGAGGTCGCGGGCGACGCGCCCGTGCCGCCGTTATGGCCGCTGATCAGGATCACGTCGGCCTTGGCCTTGGCCACCCCCGCCGCGATCGTGCCCACACCGCTGGACGCCACCAGCTTGACGGTGATCTTGGCGCGCGGGTTGATCTGCTTGAGGTCATAGATCAGCTGCGCCAGATCTTCGATGGAATAGATGTCGTGGTGCGGCGGCGGGCTGATCAGCATCACGCCCGGCGTCGAATGGCGCAGCTTGGCGATCAGCTTGGTGACCTTCATGCCGGGCAGCTGCCCGCCCTCACCGGGCTTGGCGCCTTGGGCGACCTTGATCTCCAGCTCCTCGCAGGCGTTCAGGTATTCGGCGGTGACGCCGAAGCGACCCGACGCCACCTGCTTGATCTTGGCGCAGGGGTTGTCGCCATTGGGCAGCGGATGGCTGTGGGCCGGATCCTCGCCGCCCTCGCCCGAATCGGACTTGGCGCCGATGCGGTTCATCGCGATGTTCAGCGTCATATGCGCCTCGGGCGACAGCGCCCCAAGGCTCATGCCCGGCGTCACGAAGCGCTTCCTGATCGAGGTGATGCTTTCCACCTCCTCGATGGGCACCGCCTTGCCCAAGGGCTTGATGTCCAGCAGATCGCGGATGTGGATCGGCGGATTGGCCCGCATCGTGGCGCTGAACTGCTTCCAGATGTCATAGCTGGCCTTCTCGCAGGCCACCTGCAGCAGCTTCATCGTGTTGGCTTCCCAGGCATGCTTCTCGCCCGTGCGCCGCAGCTTGTAGAAGCCGCCGACCGGCAGCATGTCCAGATTGTCGGTGTGGAAGGCCACCTGATGCAGCCCCTCCAGCTTGCCCTGCAAGCCGTGCAGGCCGATGCCCGAGATGCGCGACTGCATGCCGGGGAAATACTCCGCGACCATGGCGCGGCTCAGCCCCACCGCCTCGAAGTTGAGGCCCCCGCGATAGGAGGACAGGACCGAGATCCCCATCTTGGCCATGATCTTCAACAGACCCGCGTCGATGGAGGCGCGATAGCGGCGCATGCATTCGACCAGCGATCCGCTCAGCAGCCCGCGCTCGATCCGGTCGTTGATGCTGTCCTGCGCCAGATAGGGGTTCACGGTCGTGGCCCCGCAGCCGATCAGCACCGCGAAGTAATGCGGGTCGATGCATTCGGCGGCCCGCACGTTGACGGAACAGAAGGTCCGCAGCCCCTTGCGCGTCAGCCAGCTGTGCACCGCGCTGGTCGCCAGGATCATCGGCATGGCGACGCGGTTCGGCCCCTGCGCCTCGTCGGTCAGGACCAGATGGCCCGCGCCGCTGCGCACGGCATCCTCGGCCTCGGCCCGGATGCGCGCCAGCCCCTCGCCCAAGGCGTCCGGCCCGGCATCGTCGGGGAAGGTCGCGTCGATGATCGTCACCGTCTCGCCGAACATCTTGACCATCTCGGCGAACTCGCCGGTGGCCAGGAAGGGGCTTTCCAGCACCACGATCTCGGTCTGGCTGCTGCTCTCGTCCAGCACGTTCTTGAGGTTGCCGAACCGCGTCTTCAGCGACATCACCCGCGTCTCGCGCAGGCTGTCGATGGGCGGGTTCGTCACCTGGCTGAAGTTCTGGCGGAAGAAGTGGCTCATCGGGCGATACTGGTTGGACAGCACCGCCGGCGGCGTGTCGTCGCCCATGGACGCGATGCTCTCCTTGCCGTCCTCGGCCATGGGGGCCAGCACATGCTCCAGCTCTTCCATGGTGAAGCCCGCCGCCGTCTGGCGCCGCCGCAGCGCATCGCCCGAGAACTGCACGACCTCGGGCAGGTCGCGCATGAGGTCGTTCAGCTCGGTGACCTTCTCGATCCACTCGCCAAAGGGCTGGCTGCCCGACAGCCGGTCCTTGAGGTCGGTGTCGTGGTATAGCTTGCCCTCCCACATGTCGACGGCGATCATCTGGCCCGGGCCAAGCGCGCCCTTTTCGCGCACGTTAGATTCGTTCACCGGGACCATGCCGACCTCGGAGCCCGCGATCAGCAGGTTGTCGCCCGTCACGACATAGCGCATGGGGCGCAGCCCGTTGCGGTCCAGACCGCCGCAGACCCAGCGCCCGTCGGTCATCGCAAGCGCAGCGGGACCGTCCCACGGCTCCATCACCGCGTTGCAATAGGCGTACATGTCGGCCCAGGCGCGCGGCATGTCGGTCGTGGCCTTGGACCAGCTTTCCGGAACCAGCATCGTCTTGGTCATGGGCGCGCTGCGCCCGGAGCGCACCAGAACCTCGAACACCGCATCCAGCGCCGCGCTGTCCGACGATCCGGCGGGCACGATCGGCTTGATGTCCTCGGCCGCCTCGCCGAAGGCGCTGGACGCCATGCGGATCTCGTGGCTCTTCAGCCAGTTCAGGTTGCCCTTCAGCGTGTTGATCTCGCCATTATGGGCCAGCATGCGGAAGGGCTGGGCCAGCCACCATTGCGGGAAGGTGTTGGTCGAATAGCGCTGGTGATAGATCGCAAAGGCCGATTCGAACCGCTCGTCCTTGAGGTCGGGATAGAATTCCGCGACCTGCTCGGCCAGCATCATGCCCTTGTAGATGATCGACCGGCAGGACAGTGAACAGAAGTACAGATCGCGCACCTGGGCGGCGATGGCGGCCTTCTCGATCCGGCGGCGGATGATGTACAGCTCGCGCTCGAAGCGGACCTGGTCGATGTCCTTCTCGCAGCGGATCAGGATCTGCTCGATCTCGGGGCGGGTGGCATTGGCCTTGTCGCCCAGCACGGCGGTGTTCACCGGCACATGGCGCCAGCCATAGATGTAGTGGCCCATCCGCAGGACCTCGGATTCCACGATGGTTCGGCAGGCCTCCTGGGCGGCAAAGTTCGTGCGGGGCAGGAAGACCTGGCCCACCGCGATCAGCTTGTTCTGGTCGGGCTCGTGGCCCGTGCGGCGCACCTGGTCATAGAAGAACGGCACCGGGATCTGGACGTGGATGCCCGCGCCGTCGCCGGTCTTGCCGTCCGCATCCACCGCGCCGCGATGCCAGATCGCCTTCAGCGCGTCGATGCCGTTCTGCACGACCGTGCGGCTGGCCTTGCCCTCGATGTTGACGACGAAGCCCACGCCGCAGGACGAATGCTCGTCCTCGGTCCGATAGAGGCTGTTCTTGTCCATCCAGTCGCGGCGGGCTTCTTCCGAGGCTTTCCAATCCATGGTCATGAGGCGGCCCTTTCCTGCGGGATCTGCGTCATCAGCTGATCGCAGTCGAATTGTGGGGTGGTGGAGCCGAAGCCGGCCTCACCCGGAAAGATGAACAGCACGGGGCTGTCATTCGTCTGGTTGCGGGCACCGGTCCAGTCGCTGCTGGTCTCGATGCCGCCGAAGAAGCGGCCGAACTCGCGGCTGACATACTGGCTGCCGCTGCGTTCGACCAGCACCTCGCCATCGGCGCTGCGGGTGGTCAGCTGGAACTCGGTCCGCTCCAGATCCTGCCCGTCGATGGTCACCGTCTCGCCGGTCAGGATGTCGAAACCCTGATGGCGCAGGCTCTGGCCGTCATCGGTCCGGGTCTCGAAATCGAACTCGTCGCGGCCCGTCTCCAGCAGTTCGGTAAAGCTGGCATCGTCCGCCGCCCCCTCGACCAGCCGGTCGATCAGGCCCGACCCGGTGCTCTGGCTTTCGATCCAGCGCGTCTCGGCATCGATGACCGACAGGTGGAACAGCCCGTCCTGCCCGAAATGCGCGCTGCGCCGATGCCCCTCGGGATCTGCACTGCAGGTGTAATACTGGCTGACCGTGCAGCTGCGGTTCTGCACCGTCATCGTCATCTGGCACCCCGCCGGAGGGGAGAAACTGGCCGCCCCCGCCGCCTGCGCGCTGGCGGCCAAGGCCCCCGCCAGCACCAGAAGCGTCAGCAGGGCTGACCCGATCCGCTGCCCGTCGCGGGGGGCCTCGGCGGCGGCAACGGCCACCGCGCGTTGCCTGTGTACGCCCTGTGCACGCGCGGTGACTGTCCGGTGGCCCATCGGTGCGCCCCTCATTCGGCGGCGATCCGGGCATCGCCCGTCAGGAAGGTGGCGATCGACTCGGCCGCCTCGCGCCCGTCGCGGATTGCCCAGACCACGAGGCTGGCGCCCCGCACGATGTCGCCCACCGCATAGACCCCGGGGATCGAGGTCATGTGCGTCTGGAAACTGGCCTTGATGGTGCCCCAGCGCGTGACCTCGAGGCCCTCGACGCCCCACAGCCTGGGCAGGTCCTCGGGTTCGAATCCCAGCGCCTTGATGACCAGGTCGGCGGGCTCGTCGTAATCGGCGCCCTCGATCAGTTCGGGGCTCTGGCGGCCGGTCACGTCGGGCTGGCCTAGGCGCATCTTCTGGATGCTGACCGAGGCGATCTGGCGGACCATGCGCACCGGCCCGTCCACATCGGCCTCCTGCGCGGCAGCGAAATCGCCCGTCACATGGCCGACAAAGCTGGCGGGGCCGGAAAGCCACACGAATTCAACGCCCTCTTCCTCGGCGTTCTGGACCTCGCGCTGGCTGCCCGGCATGTTGGCGCGGTCGCGGCGATAGAGGCACTTGACCGATTGCGCGCCCTGCCGGATGGCGGTGCGCACGCAGTCCATGGCGGTGTCGCCGCCGCCGATGACGATGACGCGCTTGCCCTTGGCGTTCAGCTCGCCATCCTCGAAGTCGGGGACCTCGTCGCCGAAATCGATCTTGTTGCTGGCCGTCAGATAGTCGATCGCCCGCACGACCCCGCCGTGATCGGCATTGTCCAGATCCAGGTCGCGGGTCTTGTAGACGCCCGTGGCGATCAGCACCGCGTCATGCTTGCCGCGAATCGCGTCGAAGCTGATATCCTCGCCCACGGTGCAGTTCAGCACGAACTCCACGCCGCTGTCGGCCAGCCACCTGTTGCGGCGCATGACCACGTCCTTCTCCAGCTTGAAGCCAGGAATGCCATAGGTCATCAGCCCGCCCGCGCGGTCGTAGCGGTCATAGACGGTGACCTGGAAGCCCTGCTTGCGCAGCATGTCCGCCGCCGCCAGCCCGCCCGGGCCCGCCCCGATGATGCCCACCGATTCGGGGCGCTCCTGCGCGGGGGCGAAGGGCTGGACCCAGCCGTTGTCCCAGGCCGTGTCGGTGATGTATTTCTCGACCGCGCCGATGGTCACGGTGCCATGGCCGGACTGCTCGATGACGCAGTTGCCCTCGCACAGGCGGTCCTGCGGGCAGATGCGGCCGCAGATCTCGGGGAAGGTATTGGTGGCCTGGCTGACCTGATAGGCCTCCTGCAGGCGCCCCTCGGCGGTCAGGCGCAGCCAGTCGGGGATGTTGTTGTGCAGCGGGCAGTGGCTTTGGCAGTACGGCACGCCGCACTGGCTGCAGCGCCCGGACTGCTCGGCCGCCTTGCTGGCCGCGAACTCGCGATAGATCTCGTGGAAATCCTCGCTGCGTTCGGCAGCGGACCGTTTCTCCGGCATCTCGCGCGGGGTCGAGACGAATGTGAGCATCTTCTGCGTGGCCATGGCTGCGCACCCTCCCTGAAAGGTCTTCCGCAACCGCAATAAACCAAGGCAATTGTGATGAAAAGTCAGCAAGGCTGACCTATTGGCGAGTTTTTTGCGCTGCGGGGCGGAAAATAGCCGCCTCCGCGCGCATATTAGGTCAGCATGACTTACATACCCGCCATAAGTGCCAGTAATGCCACGCTTCCAACGCCGATGCGCCACCATGCGAACAGGGCGTATCCATGCTGGGACACATAGCCCAGCAGCCAGCGCACGACCAGGATTCCGGCCAGCAGGGCGGTCGCGAAGCCGACGGCGATGTCGCCCAAGGCCGCCGCGTCCAGGATATCGCGATTCTGCCACAGGTCGTAGGTGAAGGCCCCCAGCATCGTCGGCATCGCCAGGAAGAACGAGAATTCCGCCGCCGAGCGCTTGTCCGATCCCAAGAGCAGCGCCCCCACGATGGTCGCCCCCGACCGCGACACCCCGGGGATCATCGCAAGGCACTGGATGAACCCGATCTTGAGCGCCATGGACAGCGGGAAGTCCTCGGCCCGGTGATAGCGCGGGGCGACCGCGCGGCGGTCGACCCACAGCAGCACGAAGCCGCCCAGGATCAGCATCACGGCGATCAGCATGGGCGTCTCGAACAGCACCGTCTTGATGAACTCGTGGGCCAGCACGCCGATGACGACGGCGGGCGCGAAGGCCACCAGCACGGCCGCGACGAAGCGCCGGGCCGCCGGGTCATGCGGCGCATCGCGCAGGATCTGCACGATCCGGGTCGCATAGGCGCCCAGGATCGCCAGCAGCGCCCCCAGCTGGATCAGCACCTCGAAGCTGCGCCCGGGCGAGTCGAAGCCCAGGAAATGCCCCGCCAGCAGCAGGTGGCCGGTGGAGGATACCGGAATGAATTCGGTCAGGCCCTCGAGGATCCCGAGGACCGCGGCAACGATCGTGTTGGATTCCATCAGTCTTTACGCAGGTTCTTGGCCGAGCGCTTGATCGCGTCGTATTGTCCCGACGGCCGGAACCGCACCAGATAGCTGTCCAGGATGGCGCTGGCGGCCGAGGGCTGGATGCCCAGCTCGCGGAAGCCCCTGGCGCCCGGCGACACGACGTTGTCAGTGCGCAGCAGCGCCAGCTGGTCGCGGCTCAGCGGGCTGGTGAACAGCCCGCCGGTCAGCTTCTGCGTCATGTCCATCGCGGTCGCCGCGATGCGCGCCACCGGAAAGGGCAGGTTGACCACCGCGCGGCGGCGATGGACCGAGGCCAGCACCTGCGCGACGATCTGCCGGGTCGTCAGGATCTCGGGGCCGCCCAGCTCGTAGATGCCGGGTTCGGCGGCGCCCGTGGCGCCCATGACGGCGGCCTGGGCCACGTCCTCGACATGGACGGGCTGCATGCGCGTGCCGCCGCCCACGATGGGCATCACCGGGCCCATCCGGGTCATCCCGGCAAAGCGGTTGTAGAAATTGTCATCCGCCCCGAAGATCACCGAGGGGCGCAGCACGACCGCATCGGGGCGATGCTTCAGCACCGCCGCCTCGCCGCGCGACTTCGAGGCGATGTAGGCGCTGTCCGAGTCCACGTCGATGCCCAGGCCCGAGATATGGACCATCCGCGCCACGCCCATCTCGGCCGAGAGGCGGGCGATATGCTCGGCGCCGGTCTCGAACACCGTCTGGAAGGTGCTCTTGCCCTGCGGGCTCAGGATGTTGACGCAGTTCACGGCGGCATCGGCATCCGACAGGGCGGCGCGGACCGACAGCTCGTCGCGGATGTTGCACATGACGGGCATGACCTGGCCCACGGCGCCGAAGCTGCGGGTGAACAGCGCCTCGTCGGGGCGGCGGACGGCGATGCGCACGCGCCAGCCTTCCTTGGCCATCAGCCGGGCCACCTGCCGGCCGACAAAGCCCGATCCGCCGAAGATCGTGACCAGTTTCGCCATGGGCGTCGCGCCTCCCTCTCATGTGCCGAATGTCGGGTGATCCTTACCCAAGCGCAGCCCCTGCGGCAAGCCACAGCGGGGTCGCGGCCCCTGCCCCGCCCCCGGGCCGGTGCCGGCCGGCAGAATGCTTTTCACAAACTGTCAAAAAACTTGCACGTCCCCCATTGACGCCCCCCGGTGCTGCCTTTAATCAGCCGCTCATACCACGTTGCCCAGGTGGCGGAATTGGTAGACGCGCACGGTTCAGGTCCGTGTGCCGCAAGGTGTGGAGGTTCGAGTCCTCTCCTGGGCACCACCCAAAAACCCCCCGGAAACATTTGTTTCCGGGGGGTTTTTGCTTGTCCGGCGCCCTGCGTTCGCCCTATCCCGCGCCGTCCCCGCCCCCTGCCAGGGACGGCATCGGGACCAGGATCGAGGACGGCAGGGCAGACGGCATGGGGGACGGCCCTCCCAAGTCCGGCGCGGGCCATTCCGGCAGCCATTCCCCCAGCAGCCCGCGCTTGTTCTTGATGCGCGTCCACCGCTGCCGCGCCATGCCGGGATGGGCCGCGGGCAGGGGCGCGCAGTGCCAGCGGCTTTCGGTGGCGTTCGATCCCGCGCCCTGCCCGATCAGCATCAGCCCGGTCGTGCGCCCCGCCTCGGCGGCCAGCTGCAGGCGGCGGCCGGCGGTCAGGGACAGCGGACGTTCCGGCTCGGCCAGCACGAAGCCCGTGACGCGGGCCCGCAGCGCCTCCTCCGTGGCCCACAGAAGGTCGGCGTCCGATTGCGGGCGGATCAGCTGCAGCCGCGCGGTCAGGCCCGGCGGCAGCCCGCCGGGAAAGGGGGTCCAGGCACAGCGCGCCCTGCGGATCCAGAAGACCGGGCCGGGATGGCGCAGGGCTTGGAAGATGGCGAAGACATGACGGCCCGGTCCCTCGGCCTCGTGGATGCGGGCGGGGGCGAGGCCTGGCGGATCGGCGTCGGGGGCGGTCATGGCTGCTCCTTTCAGAAGGAACAATACAGGAACATACGCCGCCCGGGAACCACCTGCGTTCCTCTGCGCGATGCGGTCAGCGCGCCCGCAACCGGCTTTCGATCAGCAGGCTTTCCTCGTTGGTCGCGTCATCTCGCGATTGCGGGTCATGACGACCGTCTGCCCCCTTCCCGCGAAAACCACCACTGACCGATAAAAAATCGTAATATTAATGGCTTCTTAGGGACGACGTTCAAGCCGCAACCAGCCGCGCGCAATTCCGCAGCTACCTGCGTTGACGGTCCAGCGCCCGCCCTGCGACAGGCCGCGCCGGATTTCAGCGGGCGACGACCTGACCGCCGGGCATGTCCGGCAGTCCCTCGACCAGCCGCAACCAGGTCGCGGGATCGCCGCCCTGATCCTTCGGCAGCCCGCAGCACTTATAAACGGCCACGCCCTGCGCGTCGAAGGCCTCGACCGACAGCGCCGGGCCCTGCGGGGTGGGCGTGTTGACCAGCCAGACCTCGGCCACAAGATCGGCGCGCAGATGCAGGCTGAAGCGCGCGTCGATCACGTTCAGCAGCGATCCCATCGGGCGCAGGCTGCGGATCGGGCCGGTATGGATTTGCATGCAGCCCGGATTGCCGATCCGCAGCCGCACCTCGATGCCCTGCGCCCGGATCGCTTGGAACAGCGCCTCGGTCGCCCCGGTGGGCAGGGGCCGTGCATGGGGGGGACCCGCCAGACGGCAGGCGCCAAGCCGGTTCATGTTCAACCGCCGGGCCAGAGGGTCCAGCTGGCTCACCCCCGTCAGCGCCGCCCATTCGGTGCGCAGGGTCTCGGTCTGCGCCGCATCGACCAAGGCACCCTCGGGCGCGACGCGGGGGGCAAGGTCCGCACTGATCGTCATCTCGGGCAGCGCCAGCTCGCGGCACAGACCTTCCCACGCGCCCAGATCGCTGGCCTCGCGCAGATGGATCTTGTGGACCGCATCACCCGCCGCATCGAAGACCTGCACCGAGCGCAGGCCGTCAAGCTCGACGGCGAAGGCATGGACCCAGTGGCGCGGATCCAGGCGCAGGTCGATGGCCATGTCCCGTCCCGTCACCGCCCTGGGGCCGTCCTGGAAATCGCGATAGGTGCCGATCTTTTCGATCACGCAGGCCGGATTGCGCGTCGTGGCCATCACCTCGCCCAAGCGGCCGAGCGCCGGGATCAGCCGACCGGGGGTCGCGTCGATGCGCAGCACGCCCTGCCGCAGCCCGGCCTCCAGCAGGGCAGCCTCGGGAAGCCCCATCTCGGCCGCGAAATCATGATGGCGCAAGATCGCTTGGCGCTTGAGGGCATCCAGTCTGTCAGCATCCAGTCGCGCAGGGGTCGGATGGATCATGATGGCCTCGGTGAAAGGGCGACGCGAACGGCCCCATGGCCGAGCGTAGTAACTGAGTAGAACGCTAAGTTAATTAGAGGGTTACGAGGTTTTCAACAACCTCAAATCAATGTTTGTTTATTTTTCTCAACAGCATACGCTTATTTGGCCGCCGACGGTGGATTTCTTCTCGTAGATTCAGACAGGTCACCGTATTAGTCTGCTCTTTATACCGTAAGATGCTTGGCAACCAGATCGCGACGGGGACTTCTGTCAAAAAGGCGACAGTTCGCTCATGCCAGCGATCGGGCTTTCGGGTTCCTGCGGTCTGTCGCCGGGTTCAACCAGACCATCCGTGGTCCGGTTCCAAGTCTGCGGAAACTCGGCGGGCTTCCGCCCCGCATGTGCCTTCGAGGGCATCTTTACACCCGGCCTGTCCCGGGCGATGCCTGCGGGGCGGCGGGCACGGTCCGGACCCGCCGACCGGCGGCCGCATCTCCCCGCGCACCGGCACGGGTGCCCTTGCCGCCGTCACGACTGCACCGACCGACCGACACGAAAGGCCGCCATGACCCCCGACACCCCCCATCGCATTGCCCTGATTCCCGGAGACGGCATCGGCACCCCCGTCACCGAGGCCGCCCTGCAGGTCGTGGCCGCCAGCGGCGCCACGGTCGAGACCGTCACCTTCCCCTGGTCCTGCGACCATTACCTGACCACCGGCGCGATGATGCCCGAGGATGGCATCGCCACCCTGCGCGGCTTTGACGCGATCTTCCTGGGCGCCGTCGGCTGGCCCGCCCGGGTGCCCGACAGCGTCTCGCTGCACGGGCTGCTGCTGCCGA
This sequence comes from Paracoccus liaowanqingii, assembly GCF_004683865.2. Classification (NCBI taxonomy): domain Bacteria; kingdom Pseudomonadati; phylum Pseudomonadota; class Alphaproteobacteria; order Rhodobacterales; family Paracoccaceae; genus Paracoccus; species Paracoccus liaowanqingii. The sequence goes on from NZ_CP038439.1 coordinate 2,989,239, forward strand.
TCCGCAAGGCCTTCGTCCAATACGCCAACATCCGCCCCCACCGCCTGCTGCCCGGGGTCGAGGGCCCGCTGAAGACCCGCGACTTCGACATCCTCTGCATCCGCGAGAACACCGAGGGCGAATATTCCGGCGCCGGGGGCCGCGTCCATGTGGGCACCCCCGACGAGGTCGCGGTCGAGACCTCGGTCTTCACCCGCACCGGCGTCGAACGCATCCTGCGCTTCGGGTTCGAGCAGGCGCAGGCGCGACGGGGCCAGCTGGCCTCGGTCACGAAATCGAACGCGCAGCGGCACAGCATGGTCTTCTGGGACGAGGTGACTGAGGAACTGGCTGCCCAGTATCCCGACGTGCAGGTGACGCGCTATCACATCGACGCCATGTGCGCGCGCATGGTCATGGCGCCCGAGACGCTGGACGTGGTGGTGGCCTCGAACCTCTTCGGCGACATCCTGACGGATCTGGGCGCGGCGATCCAGGGGGGCCTGGGCTTCGCGGCCTCGGCCAATATCGACCCGACGCGCCAAGGCCCGTCGATGTTCGAGCCGGTGCACGGATCTGCCCCCGACATCGCGGACCAAGGCATCGCCAACCCGATGGCCGCGATCTGGTCGGCGGCGATGATGCTGGATCATCTGGGCCAGACCGAGGCCGGTGCCCGCATCATGGCCGCGCTGGAGGCGACGACCGCCCAAGGCATCGGCACGCGACAGGGCCGCGACGGGACCGAGGCGATCACGCAGGCCGTGCTGACGAATCTGCAGGGCTGAGCCTAGCCACGGGCCAGCGCCGGGGTTCTCCAAGGGGCCCAGGGGCCCCTTGGACGTGGGGGTGCGGGGGAGCAGGCTCCCCCGCCCTTGCTCAGTGCCTCGGCTCGCCGAATTCCAGCGGCTCGGGCTGCTGGCCGCGCGTCTTGACCAGCGAGACGACCACGCCGATCGTCAGGATCACGAAGGTGATGCCAAGCGACCAGGCGGGGGGAACTTCTCCCATCCCATCAGGTCCGCGATGAAGATCTTGGAACCGATGAAGATCAGCAGGATCGACAGCGCGTACTTCAGATAGGCGAAGCGGTGCAGGATCGCGGCCAGCGCGAAATACAGCGCCCGCAGGCCAAGGATCGCGAAGATGTTCGAGGTATAGACCAGATAGGGGTCGGTCGTGATGGTGAAGACCGCCGGGACCGAATCGACCGCGAAGACCAGATCCGCCACCTCGATCACGATCAGCGCCAGCAGCAGGGGCGTCGCCCACCGGACCAGCTTGCCGGTCTTGGGGTCGGGCTTCTTCACCATGAAGGCATGGCCGTGCAGCTCGTCGGTGACGCGCATGCGGCGGCGCAGCCAGGCCAGCATCTTGTTGTCGGCCATGTCGTGGGGCTGGTCGCTGGCGAACAGCATCTTGACGCCGGTGAAGATCAGGAAGGCCGCGAACAGGTACAGCACCCAGTGATAGTTCTCGACGATGGTGGCGCCCAGACCGATCATGATGCCGCGCAGCACGATCACCCCCAGGATGCCCCAGAACAGCACCCGGTGCTGGTATTCGCGCGGGATGGCGAAGAAGCTGAAGATCAGCGCGATGACGAAGATGTTGTCCATCGCCAGCGTCTTCTCGACGATGAAGGCGGTCAGGTACTGCGCCATGGCCTCGCCGCCCATCGACCAGTAGATGAAGCTTGAGAAGGCGATGCCCAATGTGATGTACATGGCGGACAGCTTGAGGCTCTCCGCGATGCCGATTTCATGATCGTCCTTGTTCAGGACGCCCAGGTCGAAGACCAGAAGCGCCACCACAAGCGACAGGAACAGAAGCCACATCCACAGCGGCTTGCCCAGAAAGTCCAACAGGAAAAGATCCACGATGCCCTCGCACGATTGCCATCGCGCCCGGATCGGGGGAATAGAGGGCCGCCGATGCACCGAGCACGCTCGATGCGGTCCGACATCGCAAAGGATCTGCTGATCACATTGCCAGAGGGGCCCGGTCCCGCGAGGACAAAGTGGCGTCGAACCCCAGCCGTTTCAAGCCCCCCTCGCGCGGGGATCGGCAGCGTGGCCCGCGCGCCACAGTCCTGCGCGGGCCGGCCCCCGGTCACGTCCGCGAAGCCTGCCGCCAGTCCAGGCAGGCCGACAGATAGTCGCGGGCGTCCCGGCTGAGGCGCGCGATGCCCATCAGCCGGGCCAGTTCCAGCGCCGGGTCCTCGGCTGTGCCGATGCGGTCAACGTGGCGGTCGATGACCTCGGCGATCTCGAAGCGCGAGATGTCGCGCAGCGGGCGGTCGTCCATGCCCCGGAAGGCGACGGGATCGCCGGCCCGGCCCGTCGTCCACAGGAACCGCACCCCGTCCTCGACCGTGTGGTCGAAGCGGTCCTGCAGCGCGGTGATGCGGGTCTGGATGCGCGCCCCTGTGCGCTGCCAGCCATGCAGCTGCGAGATCCGCCGCGCCAGGGAGGCCTCGGGCAGCGGCCCATGGGCATCCACGACCTGCTGCATCAGCCGGCGCAGCTCGGGGGTATAATCGTCGTCGAAGAAGCGGTCGGGATCGGGCCGGACCTCCGCCCCGTCGGGCAGATCGGCGCCCTCTGGGGGCGCCGGCACCTCCTCGGGCAAGGGCGCCTCCTCGGGCAGATCGGGCTCATCCGCGATCACCTCCGCGACCTCGGCCCGGCGGGCGCGGTCGTCCGTCAGCAGTGCCTGCAGGCGGTCGTCGATGCGCTGCAGCGTGGCTGCGGGCGTACGGAACCAGTCGGTCGACCAGATGCGCAGGATCGACCAGCCCAGGCCCTCCAGCACCGCCTGCCGGATGCGGTCGCGGTCCCGCGCCGTGGCCGAGGAATGATAACGCGCCCCGTCGCATTCCACCCCCGCCAGCCAGACCCCCGCATGGTCGGGATGACGCACGCCCAGATCGATGCGGAACCCCGACACGCCGATCTGGCTGTGGACCTGCCAGCCGCGCGCGGCCAGCGCATCGCGTACCGCCTCCTCGAAGGGCGATTCGACGGGGCCGAGCGAGCCGCTGTCCCGCGCCGCCAGCGCCACCGCACCCCGGTCCGCGAAATCCAGGAACGCCCTGAGGTCCGCAACCCCGCGCGCCCGCGTCCGCATCGTGTCGATCTGGTCCGCGCCGATCGAGGCGAAGACATGCAGTTCGGACCGCGCGCGGGTCACCGCGACGTTCAGCCGCCGTTCCCCGCCATCCTTGTTCATCGCCCCGAAGTTCATCGTCAGCCGGCCCCCCGGATCCGGCCCGAAGGTGATCGAGAACAGCATCACGTCGCGCTCGTCGCCTTGGATGTTCTCGACGTTCTTGACGATCACCGGCTCGTCGCGCTCGTCGGCGAAGAACCATTCCAGCCGGGGATCGGCCTTGCGCGCCGCGTCCAGCAGATCCAGGATCAGGCTCTGCTGCTGGGAATTGAAGGTGATGACCCCCAAGGTGGGGCGGTCGCCCTCGGGCAGGCGCAGCCAACCGGTCAGGCGTCGGCGGATGAAATCGACGATGGCGCGGGCCTCGACGGGGTTCGTCGCGCCCTTGCCGCGCTGATAGACGCCCGCGACCCGGTGCAGCCGCACGGCATCGCGCGTCGCATCCGCCGAGGGGAAGGTCACCAGGCCGCCGTCGTAGTAGAAATGGTTGGAAAAGGCGATCAGCGCCTCGTCGCGGCTGCGGTAATGCCAGCTCAACCGCAGGGTCGGGATGCCCGCCGCCGCGACCTCGTCCAGGATCGAGGGCATGTCCTTCTCGAACTCGGCCAGTTCGGCGCCGTCCTCGGTGCCCTCGTCGGTGCGGCCGAAGAAGTTCGTGGGCGGCAGCTGCTTGGGATCGCCCACGATGATCGCCTGCCGCCCCCGCGCGATGGCCCCGATCGCGTCCCAGGTCGAGATCTGCGAGGCCTCGTCAAAGATCACCAGGTCGAACTGCGCCTGCCCGGCGGGCAGGTATTGCGCCACCGACAGCGGCGACATCAGCACGCAGGGCGCCAGCCGGGCAAAGCTGCCGGGCATGTCCGCGATCAGGCTGCGGATCGCCCGCGTCGGGCGCTGCAGCCCCAGCTGATGGCGCAGACCGCCCAGTTCGGAATTGCGCGGCACCGCGTCGCGCGCGGGCAGGTCGTTGCCCAAGCGGCGCATGACCTCGGGCGCGGCCAGCTGCGACAGCGCGTCGTCCAGCGCCCGGAACCGGGCGATCAGCGCGTCATGTTCCCAATGCGCGAAGCCCCGCAGGCAGGGATCGGCATCCATCGCCGGGCGCAGCCACCAGGCCATGTAGGCCTGCTCGAAGGCGCGGGCGGCATCGGGGATGTCGGCTCCCTCCTCCAGCGCGCGGACCAGCGGCGCCAGCCCGGCGCGGGTCGCGGCCTCGCGGGTGGCGCGCCATTTCAGCCAGTCCCCGAAGCGGCCCTGCAGATCCTCCAGCCCCGCCAGCAGCGCGGCGCCCCCGGGCGGCAGCGTGCCGCCCAGATCGGCGAACTCAGCCCCGGCCCGCGCGGCGGCGGCCCCGGCGTCGCGCAGGGCCAGCAGCAGCGGCGCCAGATCGCCGCCCGAGGGTTGCGCCAGCTGCGGCCGCTGGTCCTTCAGCGCGGCCGCCGGAAAGCCCGCCGCATAAAGCTGCCGTTCCAGATCCAGATAGCCCGCCGCGGCGTCCAGTTCGGCGCCGATGCGGGCGATGTCCGATGCCTCGCCCGCAAATCCGGGCAGGGTCCGCAACTCCGATCCGGCGATCTCGGCCTGCGCGCGCAGCAGCAGCCGCAGCGCCGGGAGGTCGCGCGCCGGATCGGCCTTGCCCGAGGCGGCATAGCCCTGCAGCAGGCGGCGCAGCCTGCCCTGCGCCATGCCGCCGAAGGGCCAGGACCGGGCCAGCGCCTCGCGCCATTGCAGCTCCAGCGCCTCCAGCGGCATGTCGGGCAGCGCCGCATCGGGATAGCGCGCCGACAGCCCCGCCCGGGCCTGCGCGGCGCGCGCGATGGCCTGGGCCAGGGCGTCCAGCTGGCCACGCGCCTGCTGCGGATCGCGCAGCGCGTCCGGGGCGATGCCCGGCCCGTCCAGCCGCCGCCCCGCCAGCAGGTCCAGCGCGGTGGCGATGTCCGGGCGGTCCGCCCCCGCCGGGGGCAGGCCCAAGCGCAGGGCCAGCGCGCGGCGGGCCTCGGCGGAGGCGGTGCGGGCCATCCGCAGGGCGCGGGCAGCGGCCAGATAGCGGTCCTGCCAGGCAAAGGACCACGCGCCCCGGTCCAGCAGCGACAACGGCCCCGCCGGATCCAGGTCGCGGATGCTGCGATGGCGCGTGCCCAGGTCGGCGGCCAGATCCCGCAGGCGCGCCCAGCCCTCGGCGTCATGGCTGTCCTTGTTGTCGAAGCGCAGCGCAAAGCCCGGGCCGCCCGCCGCCACCCGGCCGATGGCCTGGAAGACGCTGAAGCCTTGCGTGCCGGGGCGGTGCAGCGCGTCGACATAGGCGTTCAGCTGGTCGCGGGTCAGCCGCAGGTCCTCGGCCACGCGCACCCAGTCCTGCGCCGCGGCGGCGCTGGCGCGGTCCCAGGACCGGCCCAGCTGGGCCAGGACGGTCTTGCGGTCGGCCTTGTTGGAATGCAGCTCCAGCACCGCCTCGCCCAGCCCGGTGCGGGTCAGGCGGCGATGCACCACGTCCAGCGCGGCGGATTTCTCGGCCACGAACAGCACGGTCCGGCCCCGGCCCAGCTGGTCGGCGATGATATTGGCGATGGTCTGGCTTTTCCCGGTGCCGGGCGGGCCGATCAGCACGAAGTCGCGCCCCTCGGCCGCCGCCAGCACCGCCGACAGCTGCGAGCTGTCGGCGGCCAGCGGCGCCAGCAGATCCCCCGGCCCGTGCCTGCGGTCGATCTCGGCGGGGCGCGGCAGCGGGGAGGCCGCGCCCGCGAAGGCCTCGGAGGGGTTGTCGACCAGATGCGCCACCAGCCGGCTTTCGCGCAGGCTGTCGGTTCGGTCGACCAGATCCTTCCACATCAGGTACTTGGCAAACGAGAATGTCGACAGCGCGACATCCTCGACCACCTCGAACCCCGCCACGTCGCGGACCCGCGCGCGCAGGATTTCGATGATGCGGGCGATGTCCAGGCCGCTGTCGTCGCGCGGCAGGTCGCCCTCCAGCTCGGGGATGCGCAGCTCGAAATCGCGCTTGAGCATCTCCAGCAGGGTGGCGTTGATGCGGACCTCGTCCTCCAGCTGGCCAAGCCGGAATTCGGACTGGGCCGAGCGGCGGTCCAGCCGCGCGGGCAGCAGCAGCAGCGGCGCGCGATAGCTGCGCGCCTCGTCGCCGCTGCGCTTCCAGCGCAGGAAGCCCACCGCCAGGAACAGCGTGTTGGTGCCGCCCTCGGACAGGTCGCTGCGGGACTTGCGATACAGTTCGGTCAGCCGGTCGGTCATGTCGCGGGCCGACAGCGGCACGGCGATCTGGCCCCGCGTCAGCGCGTCCCGCGCCAGATCCCGGTCGATCCGCAGGGCCTCGTCGGCCGCGATGTCGCGCCCGGAAACCGCGTGCTCGTCCTTCAGCGCCAGCAGGCGGAAGACCTCACCATGGGCCAGCCGGTCCTCGGTCCCCGAGATGTCGACACACAGCAGCGGCACCGCGCCGCGCGTCTCGCGGAAGTTCAGCAACCGGTTGCCAAGCGACAGGTCCAGAAGCTTGCGCTGCCAGCGTTCGATGCGGCCCATGGCGGTCGAGGGCGCCTCGACCGACAGCTCGCCCGGCAGCAGGCCCAGATCCAGCGGGCGCGGCAGAGCGGCGGGCTGGGCCGCACCCTCGTCCGGGGCGCTGCCGTCCTGGGGCCGGTGGCTGGCCAGGGGCCGGATGCGGGCGGCGCGGGCGCGGTTGATGTCGACCGCCTGCAGGAATTCCGCCTCGCGCGCCTCGGACAGGCGGTCGCGGCCCTGCGCCGCCGCCTCCTCGAAGCCGATGGCGGGGCGCTTGGTCAGCAGCGTGGTCTCGACCGCCACGAACTCGCGGGCGACCAGCGCCTTGCGGACCGCGACCACGTCGGGCTCGACCAGCTGCCCGAAATCCCGGGCGACCAGCCACACGCCCACCCAGGCATGGCCTTCGGCGAACAGGACCGCCGTGTTCAGCCCCGCCGCCTCGTAGGCCGCGGCCAGCAGCAGGCTGCTGTCGAGGCAGGTCGCCAGCCCCTCGCGGGCGATGCGGTCGGGATCGCGGATCTTCTGGCCCGCCTGTTCGAACGAGGCCGGGGGCACCGCATAGGTCAGCCCCATCCCGGTGGCTGCCGACCAGATCGCCCCGGCCAGCATCCAGACCCGCAGCGGATCGCCCGACTGATAGCCGTCCATCGCGCCCGACAGGCCCGCCGCCTCCAAGAGCCGCCCCGCCTCCTTCAGCAGCCGGGCGACGGCGGGCTGGTTGGGCGAGACGAAGGCCGCCAGGATGTTGTCCATCTGGCCCAGCCCGCCCCATTCGTCGCGCGCCAGCATCTCGAGGGGATGGGTGGTCGTGACCTGGTCCAGACCGCGGGCCGACAGGTGGAACTGCATCTGCCCGATCTCGGCCTCGTCCAGCCCGGCCAGCAGGGCGGTGTCCAGCGCGCAGTCCAGATCGCCCAGCTGGATGACGGCCCCCGGCGCGATGCGGTCGATGACCCAGGTCTTCTCGCGCAGGATGCCGGGGCGGGCCGACAGGGTCAGGCGCAGATCCAGGACCGGATTCGGCCCCGGGTTCTCGATCCCCAGGGCCTTGACGATCGCGACCCCGTTCTGGGCCGAGGCGAAGTTGACCTTGGTGGCCAGCACGGGATGCAGGACCAGCCCGGCCCGCAGGGCGGCGGGGTCGGTCGGTCGGATGATCGAGGGCTGGTCCTGCATGATCTGGCTTTCAGAAAGGTCGTGTCGGGCAGGACGGCAGGGCCATCCGCAAGGGCGCCGCCGCAAAAGCGAGCCGGAGGACCGGTTTAGCCCAAATTGCAGGCAGGCTGCAATGCGGCGAACGGGGCCCATCGTCAGCGTCGGTGGGGAATGGGGGGCCGGGACGATCGTCGACCGGCGGGCGGGGATGTCCGGGAACCAGGTTCCCGACAGGGGGGCCGGCGCGGATGTCCCGCGCCGGCCCCGCGGTCTCAGCTGGCCATCACGAAATGCCGGTCCGAGACCTCGCGCCACTGGCGCTGCGGCGGCTGGAAGCCCAGGGGGCGGACGGGACTTTTCAGCTCGTCGATCTCGCCGCCGCGGCGCAGGCCCCGGCGGGCGGGATCGGGGATGGGCACGGCCTCGATCAGCCGGCGGGTATAGGGGTGCTGCGGATCGGCAAAGATCGCCTCGCGCGGGCCGATCTCGACGATCTCGCCCAGATACATGACCGCGACGCGGTGGCTGACGCGTTCCACGACCGCCATGTCGTGGCTGATGAACAGATAGGCGATCTTGAGCCGTTCCTGCAGGTCCATCAACAGGTTGCAGACCTGCGCCTTGATCGACACGTCCAGCGCGGACACGCTTTCATCGGCCACGATCACCTTGGGGTTCAGCCCCAGGACACGCGCGATGGCGATCCGCTGGCGCTGCCCGCCGCTGAACTCGTGCGGATAGCGGTCCATCATCGAGCCGTCCAGACCGACCTGGCGCAGCAGCTCGGCGGCCCGCACCCGCGCGCCCGCGCGGTCGGCCAGCTTGTGGGTGACGATGGGCTCGATCACCGTCTGGCCCACCGTCATGCGGGGGTTCAGGCTGGAGAAGGGGTCCTGGAAGATCATCTGCCCCGACCGGCGCATCCGGCGCAGATCGCCGCCGCTGGCGGTCAGCACGTCGAACCCGTCCAGCCGGACCGCTCCCGCCTCCGGCTGGACCAGCCGCAGGATCGACCGGCCCGTGGTGGATTTCCCGCAGCCCGATTCGCCCACCAGCGACAGCGTCTCGCCCTGCCAGAGATCGAAGGACACGTCCTCGACCGCATGGACCTTGCCCGTGGGCCGGCCCAGCAGGTCCGAGCCGCTTCCGAATCGGGTCACCAGGTTCTTCACCGACAGCACGGGGGTCGCGCTGCGGTCCACGCTGTCCACCACGGCGGGCTGGGGCGTGATGACGCCGCTGTCCATGTCGACCGATGGAAAGCGCAGCGGCCAGTCCTGCCCCCGCATCTGCCCAAGGCGCGGCACGGCGGCCAGCAGCGCGCGGGTATAGGGATGGCGGGCATCGGTGAACAGATCGGCGGTGGCGCCGGTCTCGACATGGTCGCCGCGATACATGACGACCGTGCGGTCGGCGATCTCGGCCACCACGCCCATGTCATGGGTGATGAACAGGACGGCCATGCCCTGCTCCTCCTGGATCTCCTTGATCAGGTCCAGGATCTGGCCCTGGATGGTCACGTCCAGCGCGGTCGTGGGCTCGTCCGCGATCAACAGGCGCGGGCGGGCGGCCAGCGCCATGGCGATCATCACCCGCTGGCGCATCCCGCCCGAGAACTGGTGCGGGTATTCCTCCATCCGCGCCGCGGCATTGGGGATGCGCACCCGGTCCATCAGGCGCAGCACCTCGGCCCGGACCTGGTCGCGGGCGACCTTGCCGTGGCGGATCAGCAGTTCCGCGATCTGGCGGCCCACGGTGAAGACCGGGTTCAGCGAGGTCATGGGTTCCTGGAAGATCATCGCGATCTCGTTGCCGCGCACGGACCGCATCTCGGCCTCGGACAGGGCCAGCAGATCGCGCCCGTCCAGCAGCACCTGCCCCGAGACGCGGGCTCGGCTGTCCAGAAGGCCCATGATCGACAGCGAGGTGACGCTTTTGCCCGACCCGCTTTCGCCGACGATGGCGACGGTCTCTCCGGGTTGGACGTCGAAGGTGATGTCGCGGATGACCTCCTTCCAGCCGTCCTCGGTCTTGAAGGCGGTGGTCAGCCCGCGCAGGGACAGGATCGGTTGGGTCATGTCACCTCCCCGCCGCATAGGCTTGCATCAGGCGCGGGGTCGCCGCCGCGCGCAGCAGGCCGTCCGCATCGCGGCTGGCCGCCGTCAGCCGGCCGATGTCCCACGGGCCGGTGACGGTCACGTCATGGCCGCGCCGGCGCAGCTCGGCGATGGTGGCCTCGCCCACGCGATCCTCGATCAGCATGCCGCCCGGCGCCGCCGTGCGCGGATGGAACGAGGCGGGGAAATGCGTCGAATGGAACAGCGGCGCGTCGATGGCGGCCTGCAGGTTCGGCTCGAAATGGACGTGGCGCAGGAAGAAGACCAGCTGCCATTGGTCCTGCTGATCGCCGCCGGGCGTGCCGAAAGCCAGATGCGGCACCCCGTCCCGCAGCGCCAGCGAGGGCGTCAGCGTCGTGCGCGGACGCCGCCCCGGTTCCAGCGAGGTGGGCAGGCCCGGCTCCAGCCAGAACATCTGCGCCCGGCTGTTCAGGCAGAAGCCCAGATCCGGGATGATCGGCGAGGATTGCAGCCAGCCGCCCGACGGCGTGGTCGACACCATGTTCCCCCACCGGTCGATCACGTCGATATGGACCGTGTCGCCGCGCTTTTCCGACAGATGCGCCATGGTCGGCTCGTAGACCGCGCCCTTGCCCATGCCGTCCAGCAGGGCGAGCGTGCGGGCGCGCTGATCCTCATAGCCCGGCACGGTGCCGGGGCGCAGGTCCAAGGATGCCCTGTCACCGATCAGGGTGCGACGCTCGGCGGCATAGGCGTCCGACAGCAGCGCCTGCATCGGCACCTCGTGGCGGTCGGGGTCGCCGTAATAGACCTCGCGGTCGGCATAGGACAGCTTCATCGTCTCGATGACGGTATGGACGAAATCGGGGCCGTTCGGGTCCATGGCGGCAATGTCGATGCCCTCAAGGATCTTCAGCCCCTGCAGCAGCACCGGCCCCTGACCCCAAGGGCCGGTCTTGGCGATGGTCCAGTCGTGATAGCTGGCCCAGGTCGGTTCCTCGGTCGTGGCGCTGTAGCCCGCCATGTCCTCGGCCGTCAGCACGCCGCGATGCTTGCGGCCGCTGCCATCCATCACCTCGGTCGTCTTGCAGAAGCGGTCGATCGCCTCGGCCACGAAGCCGCGATAGAAGGCGTCGCGGGCAGCCTCGATCCCGGCCTCGCGGGTGGGCGCGGCCTCCGCCGCGTGAACGATGCGGTCATAGGTGTCGGCCAGCACAGGGTTCTTGAACAGCGCATGGGCCTGGGGCGCCTGGCCCCCCGGCAGCCAGGTGGCATGCGAAGTGGGCCATTCGGCTTCGAAGAACCCGGCCAGCCCGCTGATGGAGTCCGCCACGCGGGGCAGCATCGGGTGGCCGTGCCGGGCATAGTGGATGGCGGGGGCCAGCACCTCGGCCACGCTCATCGTGCCGTGGTCGCGCAGCATCAGCATCCAGCCGTCGAAGGCGCCGGGAATGACGGTCGCCAGAAGCCCGTTGCCGGGGATCAGGTCCAGCCCCTCGGCGCGGTAATGCGCGATCGTGGCGCCGGCGGGGGCCGGGCCTTGCGCGCAGATCACCTGCGTCTTGCCGGTCTTTGCCGAATGGATGATCGCGGGCAGATCGCCCGCCGGGCCATTCAGATGCGGCTCGACGATCTGCAGCACGAAGCCGGTGGCGACGGCGGCGTCGAAGGCGTTGCCACCCTTTTCCAGCATGCTCATCCCCACGGCGGTGGCGATCCAGTGGGTCGAGGTGACGACGCCGAAGGTGCCGGCGATCTCGGGACGGGTGGTGAATTGGGTCATGGAAATGTCCTTGGTATTCAGTGCTCGCGCGGGTCCAGCGCATCGCGCAGGCCGTCGCCGATCAGGTTGAAGCCGATCACGACCAGAAAGATCGCCGCCCCCGGCCACCACGCCATCCACGGCGCTTGGGTCAGGAAGTTCTTGGCAACGTTCAGCATCGACCCCCAGCTGGGCGCCGGGGCCTGCTGGCCCAGTCCCAGGAAGGACAGCGAGGCCTCGGCGATGATGGCGGTGGCGACGGTCAGCGTGGCCTGCACGATGATCGGCGGGATGATGTTGGGCAGGATGTAGCGGCGCATGATCGCCATGTGGCCCAGGCCGATGGCGCGGGCGCCCTCGACGTAATCCTCGGTCTTGACGGACATGACCTGCGCGCGGGTCAGGCGGATGAAGATCGGCATGGCCGACAGGCCGATGGCGATCATCGCGTTCGACAGGCTGGGCCCCAGGAAGGCGGCCAGCGCGATGGCCATGATCAGGAAGGGCATCGCCAGCAGCGCATCGGTGAAGCGCGAGATGATCGTGTCGGTCCAGCCGCCGAAATAGCCGGCGATCAGCCCGATGGGCACGCCCGAGGCCACCGCGATGAAGACCGAGATCACCCCGGCCATCAGGGACGCCTGCGCCCCCCAGATCATCCGCGACAGGATATCGCGCCCGATCTCGTCCGAGCCCATCGGGTATTCGGCCGAGGGCGCCAGCCGGATCGCCGTCCAGCTGGTCGCCAGCGGGTCGTCGATGGGCAGGATCGGCGCGGCGATGGCCAGAGCCGCGAAGAAGGCCACGATGACGCCCCCCACCATGGCCGCGCGGTTGCGGCGGAACTTGGTCCAGAAGCGGCTTTTGGCGCGCGGGGCGGCGGGGGCCAGTTGGGTGTCGGCGGCGCTCATAATGCGGCCCTCATCCGGGGGTTCAGAAGGACGCTGAGGACATCCGCGATCAGGTTCATCAGCAGGAAGCCCACGGCGGTGCACAGGACCACGCCCTGCACGACGGCATAGTCGCGGTTGAAGACCGCATCGACGATCAGCTTGCCGAAGCCCGGGATGGTGAAGATCTGTTCGGTCAGCACCGCCCCCGCCAGCAATTCCCCGAACAGCAGCGCGGTCAGGGTGATGACCGGCAGCAGCGCGTTGCGGAACCCGTGCTTCAGGATCACCTCGCGCCGGGTCAGGCCCTTGGCGCGGGCGGTGCGGATGTAATCCGCGCTCATCACCCCCAGCATGGCCGACCGGGTGTGGCGCATCAGCGTCGCGGCCAGCCCGGTGCCCAGCACGAAGGCGGGCATGATCATCGTCTGCAACGACCGCCACGGATCGACGAAGGGCGATTCATAGCCCGAGGCCGGCAGCCAGCCCAGATTGACCGAGACCAGAAGGATCAGCATGATCCCCAGCCAGAAGTTCGGGATCGACAGGCCCGACAGCGCGACGAGGTTCGCGGCCCAGTCCACGGCGGACCCCTTGTTCACGGCGGCGATGATGCCCGTGGGGATGCCGATCAGGGCGGCGAAGATCATCGCCATCACCGCCAGCTGGATCGTCACCGGCAGCTTCTGCGCGATCAGCGCGGAGACCGGCTCTCCGGTGCGCAGCGAGGTGCCGAAATCGCCCTGCACGACACCCCCCAGCCAGCGCAGGTACTGGATCGGGATGGGCTGGTCCAGGTTCAGGCTGGCGCGGATGCGGGCCAGCGTCTCGGGGTCGCGTTCCTCTCCGGCCATGGCCAGCACGGGGTCGCCCGGCAGCAGGTGCTGCAGGCCGAAAACCAGCATCGACACGATCAGAAGCGTGGGCAGCGCGATCAGCAGGCGCTTGGCGATATAGATCAGCATGGGGGGGTCCTTTCACCGGTCGGACGGGGGCACGCGGACGCGCCCCCCGCCAAGGTCGCGCCGGGATCACTCGGCGATGGTGACGTCCTGCAGGCGGATCATCCCGTCGGGCAGCGCCTGAAAGCCCTGGACGCTGTCGTCCAGCGCGAAGATGTAGGTCTGGTGGCCCAGGTAGATCACAGGCAGGTCCTGGTTCAGGATCACCCCCGCCGCGTCATAGGCGGCCTTGCGGACCGCAGGATCGGTCGAGGCGCGGGCCTCGTTCAGCAGGCGGTCGACCTCGGGGTTGCAATAGCGCGGATCGTTGATCCCGCCCTCGCAGGTGACGAACTGGTGCAGGTTGCCGTCCGGATCGGGACGTCCCGACCAGTCCGAGCGCGACAGCTGGAAGTTGCCCGCCGTCTGTTCGGACAAGAGCGTGGCGAATTCTGTCGCGCGCAGGGTCACGTCGAACCCGGCCTCGGCCACCATCGCCTGAACGACCTGCATCATCTGCGTGACGACGGGGTTGTTGGCGTGCTGGATCTCGACCGGCATGCGGTCGATCCCCGCCTCGGCCAGCAGGGTGCGCGCGCCTTCGACATCGCGGGCGGGCACCGGCAGATCGGTGTTGAACCAGGGCGAGGTCGGCGGGAAGGGCTGGTTGCCCGCCACCGCCGTGCCCTCGAAGACGACCTGGTTCAGCGCCTCGCGGTCGATGGCCATGGAAAAGGCCTGCCGCACGCGGGGGTCCTGCCCCATCGGCGTCTCGGACCGCTCGCCATTGCCGATGTTGAGATAGATGGCCATGTAGCCCAGGCCCACCGTCTCCTGCATGGTCAGCCCGCTGTCCTGGCTGACCGAAGCCACGTCGGGGGCGGCCAGCCGCTCGATCATGTCCAGCTCGCCCGAGCGCAGGTTGGCCAGGCGCACGGTCGTGTCGGGGATCGGCAGATAGGTGACGCGGTCGATGTTGATGCGGTCGGCGTCGTAATAATCCTCGAACTTCTCCAGCACGATGCGGTCCTGCTGGATGCGCTCGACAAAGCGGAAGGGGCCCGAGCAGACCGGGTTCTGGCCGAAATCGGCCCCCGCCTCTTCGGCGGCGGTCGGAGAGATCATCATCCCCGCCCGGTCCGACAGCTGCGCCACCAGCGAGGCGTCGGGCGCGGTCAGGGTGAAGGTGACCTGCATCGGTCCCGTCGCCGCGATGCTGGCGACCGAGGACAGCTCGGACTTGCGGCGCGATTCCTCCAGCGTCATCGACCGGGTGATGTTGGCCACCACCGCCTCGGCATCGAAGGCGGTGCCGTCATGGAAGACGACGCCGTCGCGCAGGTTCATCGCCAGCTCCAGCCCGTCGTCGGAATAGGCCCAGTCCGTGGCCAGCATCGGGATGATGTTGGCCTCGCCGTCCAGATCGACCAGCTTGTCGCACAGGCCCGCATAGACGATGCGGCCCACGAAGGTGCGCGACTGGTCGGGATCGAGGATGTCGGCATCGTCCTGCAGCCCGATGCGCATCTCCTGCGCGGCGGCGGGCATGGCGGTCAGAAGCGCGCTCAGCGCGGTGGCGGTCAACAGAAATCGGGTCATGATGTCTTCCTGTGGGGTGGGGCCTTGGGGGGTCAGGCGATGGCCGGTTGTCCCGGCTCTGGGGTTGCGGAGAGATCGGCATCGGCGGAGCCGAGGCGGATCAGCTTTTCCTGGATGCTGAACAGATGCACCCGCATCCGTTCGGCGGCGCCCTGCGGGTCGCGGGCGGCGATGGCCTCGACGATGGCGCGGTGCTGGGCCACGGGGACGGCATGGCCCGCCAGCCCGCCCCGCGCCCGCTCGCGCACCGCCTGCCAGGCGGCGTCCTGGCGCACCTGGTTCACGATGTCGAACAGCGACAGGAACAGCGCATTGCCCGCCGCCTCGGCGATCTGGCGGTGCAGCGCGCCGTCCCACAGCTCGCCCTCGTCGGCGTCCTGGCTTTGCGCGATGCGGTCCGACAGGTCGTACATGCGCGCGATCTGGGCAGGCTTGCCGCGCAGGGCGGCCAGCGCGGCCAGCTGCGGTTCCAGCCGCAGCCGGACCTCCATGATCTCGAAGAAATCCGTGGCGCCGATCAGCGCGTCGCGGGTCACGGGTTGGGCGGGCGGGCTGCCGATGAAGGTTCCCGCGCCCTGCCGGCGGGTGATGCGGCCCTCGTTCTCCAGCACCTCCAGCGCGCGGCGGACGGCGCGGCGCCCGACGCCCATCTCTTCGGCCAGCTGGCGCTCGGTCGGAAGGCGGCTGCCCTGCCGGTCGCCCTGCGCGTCGATATAGGCGCGCAGCTGTGCCAGCGCATAGGTCGAGGTCGCACTGCCCTCGGCCTGGATCGTCTCGTCATCCGAAAACGCCATCATGCCCGAACCAATCGTGATTTGGTTCATGGTGCCACAGATTCGTCACAATGCAAGGCTTCTGCTGGGGCAACTGGCCGGCGACCTTCCTCATTGATCGCAAGACGGCATCGGCGCACATCACCCGCCCATCCGCGGGCAGCAGAAGCCGAACCATTTCAAGCGATTGGTTTCTTGTCTTGCCGCGCGACACAAAGAAATGCCCATATGATGGGCAAAATCTGAAAACCGTCAGCCGAGGCGTCGAAAAGGCAGCCCCTGCACGGAAGAACCCAGCAGCGCCCCGACGTGCCTTACCCTGCCGGGCCAGATCGCCGCGCCTGCAGCCAGCGGAATGCCCAGACCATCCCCACCAGAAAGCCCAGCCCGGCCCCGGTAAGCGCCCCCATGCCCATTACCAGCATCTCGCCGCCCCGGGCCTCTCCGGCAGCATACCAGACCGCGATCCGTGCAAGACCGAAGCCCGCCGCCATGCCTGCGGCCAGGCACGAAACGACCCGAGCCAGGCCGCCGATCAGGTCCCACGCGACCCCCTGCGGCAGGCGACGCGGCACGATCCGCGTCCCGCGCACCTTCTCAGGGGGCATCCTCGACCACGATGTCGCAATCGGGCACCGCCCCTGCGGCCCGGACGGCCGCGTTGCATTCGTCCAGCGCGGATTGCCGGGTATCCTCGCCGCCCCAGATGGCCCAGCTGGCCGTATCGCGCGACCGGGCCACGACGATCGGACCGTCGAGTCTGCCCGCACTTTGCGACAGCGCGTACATGACGTCATGGGACAGGTCGGGCGTGTCGTCGGTCCACTCTTCCGGCAGGATTTGGCCAATCAGTCGGCAGGCCGAGGCCCCCTCGGTCCGCTCGGCCTCGCAATCGTCCAGCGCGGCCCGTTCGGCCGCCTCGATCGAGTGCAGCTTGGCACGCAGGCGGATCGCCAGCTGCCGAGAATCCTTGGGTAGATGGGCCGCGACGGCGCCGAAGAAATGATCCTCGCCAAGCGTGTCGATGATCCGGGTGCCGATGATTTGCACGGCATCCGGCGACAGGCCCTCGTCCAGGATGACCAGCCGATAGCGTTCGGGATCGGGCAGCAGGGCAAGGGTCTGCTCGGCCGTCGGCAGGACCGGCGCCTCGGCAGGCTGGGCCCGGGCCGCCGTTCCCGCCGCAGCAGAGGCCAACCCGGCCATCAGGCAGAGCCGCAGCAGCGGGCGCGGGCCTGTCCGGTCATCCTGCGCCCCTTGGTATCGTTCGGTCATCGGCTTCTCCCCTGACAGGCCGGCGCCTGCGATCCCCCAAAGGCCATCAGGGCCCGGATCGCCCAAGGGGTCAATCCGGTTTTTGAACTACTCGGTATGCCTAGCGGACGCATTCGGGTGACGGATTGCTGGGCATCGGCGCTCCGGATTCGCCTGGCTCGCACACCATGGTTGCCAGAGGCCGCCCACAAACCTTAGGGTGAACCAATGACAAGTGGTTCCACGTTGCAGCCCCTCGCGATCCGCACCGAACCCGGTCGCGCGCAGGGTTTCATGCGGGCAGCTCCGCCGACAGGGACCACCATGCCGAACGACCCGGCATCGACCCCATCCGCGGTCCGGCGACACGGCCCGAACGGCCACGCGTCAACGATAAGAAACCAACTGGGAGACCCTGATGAAACTCACCACCTTCATGGCCACCGCCCTGGGCACCGTCGCCTTCGGCAGCATGGCCGCCGCCGCCGATCTGCGCATCGGCCTGAACGAGGATCCTGATTCGCTGGATCCGGCGCAGTCGCGCACCTTCGTGTCCTCGCTGGTCTATGAACAGCTCTGCGACCGGCTGTTCAACACCAATGCCGACATGGAGATTATTCCCGAACTGGCCACCGACTGGACCTGGGCCGAGGACGGCATGTCGCTGGCGATCACGCTGCGCGAGGGGGTGACCCATCACGACGGCACGCCCTTCAACGCCGAGTCCGCGCGCCGCGTGCTGGACCGGAACATGACGCTGCAGGAAAGCCGCCGCCGGGGCGAGCTGTCCTCGATCGCCTCGGTCGAGGCCACGGGCGACCACGAGCTGACGATCACGCTGAACGCCCCCGACGTGACACTGCTGGCGCAGCTGGCCCATCACGCGGGCCGCATGTATTCCCCCGACGCCGCCGACGAGGCGGGTGCGGATTTCGGGCGCGCCCCGGTCTGCTCGGGCCCCTATTCCTTCGCCGAGCGAGTCGAGGGCGACCGCATCGTGCTGGAGAAGTTCGCCGATCACTGGGAGGCTGACGAATACCACTATGACCGCGTGATCTATCTGCCGATCCCCGACACGACCGTGCGGCTGGCCAATGTCCGCTCGGGCGACATGGACATCATCGAGCGCACCGCCCCCGCCGACGTGCCCTCGATCCGCGAGGACAGCCGCCTGCAATTGTTCGAGGTGGCCAATATCGGCTATCAGGGCATCACGATCAACGTGGGCAACGGCGCGCGCGCCGAAGGGCCGCTCGGCTCGGACGCGCGGGTGCGCCAGGCCCTGTCGCTGTCCATCGACCGCGAGGCGCTGAACCAGGTCGTCTTCGAGGGCCAGTACGTGCCGGGCAACCAATGGGCGGCGCCGGGCTCGTTCTACTACGACGAGACCGATCCGATCCCCGCCCGCGATCCCGAGGCCGCCCGCGCGCTGCTGGCCGAGGCCGGCGTCGAAACGCCGATCCGCGTCGAGATGCAGATCGGCAACAACCCCATCGCCCAGCAGGTGGGCCAGGTGATCCAGGCCATGGCGTCCGAGACCGGGTTCGAGATCTCGTTGCGCGCGACCGAATTCGCCACGCTGCTGGCCGAGAACGTCGCGGGCAATTTCGACATGTCGCTGCAGGGCTGGTCGGGACGGATCGACCCGGACGCCAACATCCACCCCTTCGTGGGCACCGACGGCGCCAACAACGACCAGCACTACCGCAACGACGAGATCGACGCCCTGCTGGCCCAGGCCCGCTCCGAGCCCGATCCCGAGGCCCGCAAGGCGCTGTACGACCAGACGCGCGAGATCCTGAAAATGGACCTGCCGCTGATCTATCTGTACCACATCAAGTACTTCTACACGATGCGCCAGGGGATCGAGGGCTTCGAGCCCTATGCCGACGGCATCATCCGCCTGCGCGGCGTGTCGGGCTGATCCTGCAGGCCCTCCCCCGGCCCTGACGCCGGGGGAGGGCTGGACCGGACGGCCCCGTGCCGGTCGAAACCTGTCCCCGGTGGCGCCCGCCCCCGGGGATTTTTCCTCTCCGGGTCCTGGTGCGGGCGGTGCGGTGCCGCCCTGCCGCGGACGAACCTTTGCGAACCAATCGAGGCGGGCTGACGGGGCTTGCGGGACTTTTGCTGCCGGCGTATGTCCCGGGGTGGGACACCCCTCCCCAACGAGGGGCCTTTAGCTGGAAGGCTAGCCAGATGACAGATCTTCCGATCCCGGCCGCGCGGCCGGAAAATCCGCGTTTTTCCTCGGGCCCCTGTGCCAAGATCCCCCATTATTCGCTGGACATGCTGTCGGACGCGCCGCTCGGCCGCTCGCACCGTGCCGCCGTCGGCAAGGCCAAGCTGGCCCGGGCCATCGACCTGACCCGCGAGGTCCTTGGCGTGCCCGCAGACTATCGCATCGGCATCGTCCCGGGCTCGGACACGGGCGCGGTCGAGATGGCGATGTGGACGATGCTGGGCGCGCGTCCGGTCGAGATGCTGGCCTGGGAGAGCTTC
Organism: Paracoccus liaowanqingii; assembly: GCF_004683865.2. Lineage (NCBI taxonomy): Bacteria > Pseudomonadati > Pseudomonadota > Alphaproteobacteria > Rhodobacterales > Paracoccaceae > Paracoccus > Paracoccus liaowanqingii. The sequence continues at coordinate 3,008,859 of NZ_CP038439.1, forward strand.
GGCGAGGGTTGGGTGACCGACGCGGTCAAGCAGCTGAAGCTGGATGCCACCGTGCGCACCGCCGATTACGGCAAGATCGTCGACCTGGCCGAGGTCGATTTCGACCGCGATGTCGTTTTCACGTGGAATGGTACGACCAGTGGCGTGCGGGTTCCGAATGGCGATGCGATCCCCGCCGACCGCGCGGGCCTGACCATCTGCGACGCGACCAGCGCCGCCTTTGCGATGGACCTGCCTTGGGACAAGCTGGATGTGGTGACCTTCAGCTGGCAGAAGGTGCTGGGCGGAGAGGGCGCGCATGGCGTGCTGATCCTGTCCCCCCGCGCCGTCGACCGGCTGGAGACCTATACCCCCGCCTGGCCGCTGCCCAAGATCTTCCGCATGACCAAGGGCGGCAAGCTGATCGAGGGCATCTTCAAGGGCGAGACGATCAACACGCCCTCGATGCTGGCGGTCGAGGATTACCTGGTGGCCTTGGACTGGGCGCAGGCCTTGGGCGGGTTGCCGGCACTGATCGCACGGGCGGATGCCAATGCGGGCGCGGTGCGCGACTTCATCGCGGACAAGGACTGGATCGCCGATCTGGCCGAGGATCCGGCGACCGGATCGACCACCAGCGTCTGCCTGAAGTTCACCGATCCCGCGATCAGGGACGGGGCCGCCTTCGCCAAGGCCGTGGCCAAGCGGCTGGAGAAGGACGGCGTCGCGCTGGATGCGGGCGCCTATCGCGATGCGCCCGCGGGGCTGCGGATCTGGTGCGGCTCGACCGTCGAGACGGCGGATGTCGCGGCGCTGATGCCGTGGATCGAATGGGCCTATCGCAGCGAGCTGGCCGCGCAGTAATTCTGCATCCCGCGAAGGCCGGGGGACTTTGCGTCCCCCGGACCCCCTGCAGGATATTTTTCCCAAGATGAAAGCGCTGCGAGGCCCTGGGTGCCCGGCGCGATGCAAAGGACAAGTCACATGCCGAAGGTTCTCGTGTCCGACAAGCTGTCGGAAACCGCCGTCCAGATCTTTCGCGATCGCGGTGTCGAGGTGGATTACCTGCCCGATCTGGGCAAGGACAAGGACAAGCTGGCCGAGGTGATCGGGCAATATGACGGGCTGGCCATCCGCTCGGCCACCAAGGTGACCGAGAAGCT